>NZ_QUDH01000020.1:0-60189 GCF_003477445.1 Clostridium sp. AF50-3
GATATAAAAGGATGCGTCAGAAGCTCCGGGCCATCTACCGGAAGAAAGCAGCCTATATCAAGCAGGATCATGAGGAACGGGCCAATCGCTTTTTAGCCAATGCGGATACTACCATCTACGTCGAGCATATGGACTATCGGGCCTTACAGAAACGGGCTAGGAACACCTCCAGAAAGGAAGACGCTTCCCCGGTGAAGCAGAAAGATGGTACCGTAAGGCTCATCCGGAAGTTTAAAAAGAAGAAACGGTTCGGACGATCCTTAAATAACCGGGCCCCGGCTTCCTTCATCACCATCCTGAAACGGAAAGCGGAACTCCTTGGTGTAGCCGTCCTGGAGATCCAGACCCGGACCTATAAGGCCAGCCAGTATAACCACGTAACAGGGGAATGCGTCAAAACGCTCCTCTCGGAGCGCAAGAAGGAGATTGACGGGCATACCGTCCAGAGAGATCTCTACAGTGCGTTCCTGATCCAGAACCCGTCCGACGATCTGGCCACGCCGGACCAGCAGGCATGTAAGAAACGCTTCCAGAACTTCCTGCAGTTGCAGGAACGCCTCATCCAGACAATGAAAAGCACCGGGCAGAGTATGCAGCAGTGCTTTGGATTTTAAATATGAACTTGAAAAAACGTAACTCATAAACCTGTCATAAGAAACACGTAACCATTTTTATATCCTGGGAGTCCGGCGTACTCCCGTGGGGTCAGCCAGTAGGTCCCGGATCGAACGCATCCCCCAAACCCGTAAAACCCGGTCTATATCCATTCTTAGGGAATGGTGATGCCCGGAAAATAAGGGAAGTCTCAATCTATGGGAACGATACCTTTCCGTGAGGAATTCTCACAGGGAAGCTCGTGACTTTAGTCATGAGAGGACGTCACGGCCGTATATGTGGACAAGGAGAAAATATAGGGCCATGTCTTGTGATTGAGATTATATGATTTTTACAAAAAATGGACCCCGCTCCATGTGGAGTGAAGGGTCCATTGTTTTGTTATTTTCGTCTGGGGCTAATGCGCGGTTACCAGTTCGTATATTCGATTATTTTCCGAATTTTTCTACGAATGCGTCTTCCGTCAGCACTTCAATCCCGAGTTCATGGGCTTTCTTGCTCTTGGTACTCATCTTTGCCGTGCTGCCGTCTTCCGGCGCATTTTCGACCAGATAGGAGGTTTTTGCTGATACAGAACCAGCTACCTTTCCTCCACGCGCCTCGACGGATGCTTTGAACTCGTCGCGGTTTTTGTAGATGTGGACGCTTCCAGTGATTACAAAGGTCAGGCCCTTTAAGGACTGGTCTGTGCTCTGTTCCGGTTTTTCTATTTCCAGCTCTTCCGCCAGGATGTGGAACATCAGGTTCTTTACGGCATCTGTTTTCGTAAACCGGCACCAGTCATAGACAGAACGCGCCTTAACATCTCCGATGCCGTCCAGGTTCACCAGCTCCTCATACGATGGATTCTCATAATATGCCAGGAACTGTTCCAAGTCTCCGCTCCAATGTGCGGAAAGTTTCTTTGACAAGTCATTTCCAAGGAGCGGGATTCCGAGAGCAAAGAGGAGTCTCTGGAGTGTGGTCTTTCTGGATGTATCAATGGCGTCCAGAAGGTTTTTCCAGGATTTTTCTCCCCATCCGTCTCTTGCAGCTAATGTTTCCGGAAGTTTCCCCTGTGTGCGTGCTTTTAAGGTATAAGCCTCTGCCGGGTAGCGTTCCAGTAATTTTACCTGCTGCAGGTCTTCGATCTGGGACGGCCCGAGCCCTTTGACGTTTAAGCCGGAACGGCTGAACGCATTGACGAGCATTCCCCTGGTTCTTGCCGGGCAGTTTGCGTTATCGCAGTGCAGGACACGTATTTCATTGCGGTTTTCGATTCTGGCTGGCTGTCCGCATACCGGGCATCGTTCCGGTACTTCGATCGGACGCATCTGTTTCAGATCGCCTGTTGTCTGCAAATAAATCTGTGGGATGATCATGTTTGCCAGTCCGACCTGGATCTTGGAGCCGATCTGCAGAGTGGAGACGGCGTCTTCGTCTTCGGATGGAATATGCTCCATGACGGATAAATTGTGCATGGAAGCGCGGGTTACGGTAGAACCGGCACCAAGACGCACCGGATCGAAGATGGCGACCGGAGTGATGATACCCGTCTTTCCAACGGACCACTCCACGTCCTGTAATACCGTTTCCTTCGTTTCATCCGTCCATTTCATGGCGATACTTCCGCGTGGGTGATGTCCGGTACTGCCAAGTCCTTCGGCATATTCCTGGTCATTGTAGGAAAGAACCAGTCCGTCTGTCGGGTATGGATTTGACGGAAGTGCTTTCTGCCAGTTTTCGATATCCGAAAGAATCTGGCTTGCATCCGTTAGGCAGAACGTGACAGTCTGGATACCCTGGGCCTGTAAAAATCCGAAACGTATATCCTCATAGCGGAGTGATTCCTCTTGCGCGTCCGGCTCAACAAGCTGGAAGGCGTAGAAACCAATCTCCCTTTTTCTGGATTCCCGGCTGTCAAGCATCTGGATCGTTGCGGATGCGAGGTTTCTCGCATTCTCATAGATCCCACCATTTTCCTCATTGACGCGGTCAAATTCTGCGTAGGTCATGACTGCTTCCCCTCGGATTACGATATGGCGTTTATCCGGGATGGTCTCCGGGAGCCCTTTAAAAAATCTTGCATTGTGTGTGATATCGCTTCCTTCGACTCCGTCTCCGCGTGTTACAGCCTGTACCATCTTTCCCTGGTCGTAGGTCACAACGACGGTCAGACCATCCATTTTCCAGGAGAGGATCCCCTGTTTGCCTCCAAGCCATTCTGTGAGAGCCTCGCGTTCTGCGTATTTCACTTTATCGAGAGATAAAGCCTCCTGTTTGTGTCTTACCTTTTTTAATTCTGAGACCACAACCGGAGCTCCGACTGTGATGGTCGGGCTTCCTTCATACGCAAAGCCGTGTTCTGTTTCCAGGTCCTTTAAGCGTGCGAGCTGTCGGTCAAATTCATAATCTGTCATCGCGGAAGTCCCGGTATTGTAATACTGCGCCGCCGCGATCTTTAATGTTCTGGTTAAAAATGCCTGCACATCCTTGTCTGTTTCTGTTAATTTTCTGATCTCCATTTTTTCTCCTTTGTTTTCGCATAAAATATGATGACTGTGGTTTGAGGTAAGCGTAGTGATGCTGAAGTTTGTCCTGTCACATGCACGGATTATTTTTCCGCCTCAACAATTACGATGTACTCTGTTCCTTTAAAATGAAACGTCCATTTTCCATCGTATGCATATCCGGGTTCGGTCCCCGTCTGCTCGCATCCGTTCTGGAATAACACACCCTCTGTATACGGAGTGTCATCTTCGCAAATCACCAATTTGATGTCTATCTCGATCCCATCCGGAAACTTTGCGGTATGGGTAATCGCTTCGTCCCGCTTATACCCATATTTCTGGTAGATCTCACTTCCCGTGAGACCCAGCAGGTTATTGATCAGATCCATTTCTTTTTTTGATAATGTGATTGTCTGTGTCATATTTTCCCTCTTTTTCTTTTTCTTTTTCGTTTCTTATCGGAATTTTGAATAAACATCCTGTCTGGCTTTTAAGATCTCCTCTTTGGGGACCTTTGCTAAGAACCCGGCCGCACCTTTCGCAAAATCCTCTGTCCGGAAATCCGGGTGGAGCAAAAGAATTCTGGAATTGACTGCCGGTGTCGTAGCTGTCGCATGATGTTTTTTGCAGAAGCTGCCATAATAACATGACATGATTTGTACCCAGCGTTCCTGCTCTTTTGCGTTCCTTTCTTGAAAAGTGGTCGAAATGACGTCTGTTTCCCGTTCCTTCTTTGTTTGCGCCTTTGGTAATGCGACGCTGCAGGACGGGATCCTTGTTACCGGCATCCCGCGTTTAGTCCAGAATGCAACAGTTGCGTCATAGCCGCGGTCGTCCGAAATGATTTTAAAATCATTCTTTTCCGGGTCACATGCGGATAATAAGCATCCGAGTGCGCTGATCAGCTGGAAATCCATGGCATTTGCCGTTCCGGCGATGCAGCTTTCCAGTCGGATCTGATCCGGTCTTCGCAACAGCTTTTCCGTAATACGGTATGGGAGTGCGGGGGAGTGATCTGTATAAAACAGATGGATCATTTCCGTATCCTTTAACCCTGTGACCAGCCGTTCGATGATCGGGGTTCCAAAGTTTTCCGTATCCACCAGGTAATGCGTCCGGTAGCGGATCACGTCCTTTAACAGGCGGACCATATACTGATCCGGGTGGGCATTTCCTGTTTCCGCTTTTTCTTCCTGCACATCTGTCGACCTGACCCATGCATCATCCGGTCCGTCATTCTGAATAGCGGTATCCGGTTTCTCCCGGACTTCCATGACCGGCTCCATTACCTGGCTTTCTTCCTGTACCAGTTTTAATTCCGTTTCCGGTTCTGAATCCGTTTTATATGATTCACAAGCCTGGAGGAGATCTGCTAAATTCATTTCGGCTGTCATATGCATTTCGTGTGTGGACGGGTCTGTGGATGGGCGTGGCCTGAGTGTTTTCATGCGAAATTGCTCCAGTTCTCCGCGTTTTGCAAGGTCAATGGCCTGCGCAACCACCGGGATCATGGTATCGTTTCGCGGATAGAATCTGCGGTTTTCCTTCATGAATACCAAGATGTCCTCCATAGCCTGGATGCTTTGATCCAGGGTACCGTTTTTTTCAGCTTCCAAGAGGATATCTCCCGGAGTCCTACCTTTCCATCCGGTAAACCAGAAGGACACCCGAAAAACATCCGGAAGACGTGTTCCTTTTGTCATGGCTGTTTTCTGGCCGCTCTCACGGCTTTCCTGCGAAACGGACTGTCCATCAGACGGTTTTTCTTCCTTGCCATCCATAATTTCCGGCATGGTGCTTTCTGTTGTTGCCTGTACTTCCTGGATTTCCGGATCATGCGGATCGGCCATCACCTGGATTTCCTGAATGCCTGTTTCCGTTGGCTTTTGGCTCTCCGGCGTTTCCTGGGCGTTTTCTTCCGGTCTTTCTTCCAGCAGGTGCTTCCTGCGGTACCAGTTGGACTGTGCGGATGCAGCAGTCATGCCGGTCGCTTCCGCAATCTGTTTCCAAGTCATGTGCTGTTTGCGGCATTCCGCAATCCTTTTAACGATCTCAAGCCACACTGCCGTTTTATCCGGCTTCTTATCTGTGTCTTTTTCTTTTGTTATTTTTATTCTCCTTTCATTCCTTATTGTGATGATCGTTCGGTATCAGTATGTGGATGATCCGGATCGAATCCTGCTGTTTTTTTAATTTGGTTTTGGTTGGGTGTTCCCGGGGAACACCTCTTATCCTTAACCATTTTGGCATTTGCGTTGGTAATATCAAAAACCCGGGTACGCTTTGCGCGTCCCGGGCTGATGTATTCCGGATATCGGGTTTTAACTGTTTTTCTTTTGTGAGTCCCACTGTAGCAGGAATGTTTCTGCTATTGTTGGGATATCTCTGTCCTGGAGTGACTCTTTCCCATGGGAATGGAGAACAATTGCCGCGCCGGCTCGGAATAAGTACATTTCTTATCGCAGATATTCCCCGTAACGGTCCGTATCGTACCAGTTCCTGACATCCCGGTAAGTCACGTGGCGGTAGTAACAGAGCCCGAATTTCGGAATACCAAGCTCTTTTGCGTAAAAGTACAGCCGGATCCGGATTTCCTTGGGACAGTCATCTGAGCCATATGCATTTTCCGTCATGATGAATGCGTCACGGCTTTCCTCCGGCAGCGCTTCGCATGGCTCCATGTATAAAAATTCACGGTCTTTCATGTAGGGTTCGTTTTTTAATTCTTTCGTCATAATGGTCGCGATGACCGCGCCAGTCCCGGTCCCGCCGCCGTGATCCGTGAAGGCGTTAAAGACCTGGTCCGGGTCCTCGCCGTCGGCTACGGCGCGTTTCCACAACTGGATACGCTCCGGGTCCGTGCAGAAGGTACTGCGATGGTTTGATAAAAAATCTATGAAACCCGGCGGCGTCTCCTTATATGGGAGCCCTGGCCCAATGCTGACGGTTTCATACGCCTCCCCGCCAAGCAGGTACTGTAACAGGCGGTGTGCTGTATCGGCCGTTTTCTTTTCTGCGGCTTCCCTTGATGTGATCTGTGTCTCTGTCCCGTCTAACATCCGTTTCACGTCCATTCCCATAATCAGGAATTTGCCTGCGGTCGTCTTTGCGTAATAGATGGTAAACGTGCTTCGGCATACATAGTCCGCATTTCTCCATGTCAGATCTATCTGCATGGAATTTTCCGCCTGCCGGTAAACCGTGCTGTCGCACGGCATTTCCGGTCCGAAATGGAAGGATAACGCATCCGCATGCTCCGGACGGTAGAGCATATCAAAGGCTTCACATAACCGTTCGATCGTCTCACATACCAGATGATATTCCTGTCCGTCTTTTAAGAAAAATTCCTTAAAGTCCCGGACCAGTCTGGCGGCCGTCGTATGGATATCTTCCACTTCGTATCCGCAGGACACTAAGAGGTCCTTTAAAGTTACCGTCGGCATGTGTTCTGCCATGGTCTTTAATGTGTTCTTTGACGGTCTCGCGATCACTTCCTGGTTTAACAAGCGGTTTAAATGCGTGTAGCTGATCCCGGATACCCGGGCAAATTCGCGCTGTGTGCGGATCCCGATGCCTTTCCGCAGCAGCCTGCGGAACTCTTTAAACTCCTGCCCGCCGTGCGGATCTGTTTCCTCGCGGGTCTCTTTCTTTAAATCTCCCATAGGCTCCTCCTTATGACCAGATGTACTGTTTGTTGAAATAGATACGGAGAATTTCGTGAACCGGTCTCGCGATCGCAAGCAGGAACTCGCGGTCATCCGGATCGTCTTTGTTTTCTTTTTGTTCACTCTTTTCTTTTTCGTCTGCCTCTCTATCCCCCATAAAACAGGAGACGGAGCCTAAGATGGCCTGGTCGGTTAACCAGCGGAGTTTATCCGGATCTGCCTGGTAGGACGAGAACACGTTCTGAAGCAGCCAGGTGACAACCGGCTCCATCAGTTCCAGGACGCGGTCAGCCGCTTCCTTTGTTCTGACTTCTGCCTCTGCCTCGGCTTCCGCATCCGGTCCATCTTCCTGGTCTTCATCCGGTTCTTCCTGATCCAGGCTTTCTTCATAGGCGCGCCACCGCTCGGTTAATTTTTCCCTTTCTACTGGAAGTGTCAGAAGCCCGGATAAGTCGGCAACCTTTTCCGGTGCCGGGTTCATGATCATGTTGGAAAGTTCATCCAGGGAACTGATCGGATACGCGCGGTATGTCTTCGGAAAGGCACGCAGCCCGTTGCTCACCAGGCAGTCAACTGTTTCCTGGAGCAGACGATGCTCATTGATGCGGATGATCTGCGGGAATGGGATATTTAAGGCTAAAAGCCTGCGGATCCGTCCGGACTGGGAAACGACCCTCTCGTATAAGCGATTTATCGCAAGCGGGATGAATGCTGGTTTCCCGCCTTCCCCTGGGCACCCCATGTAACGCATGCACGCCGGCATGACCGGGATGCAGTGCAGGATGTACGGTGCCTCGCTTAATCCCTGTTCAGCAAGGAGTGTTGCGACCGCTTCGGTTTCCGTCTGAAAGATCTGGTCTGTGTCCGGATGCTCCTCTTTCCATGCGGCAGCCTCTTTATCCGTATATGTCCTGGTTCCGCCTGTCCGGTCTTCTCCGGTCAGGATAAAGCGACTTCCATAGATCACGGATTCCAGGTCACGTAAGCTCATGTGGAGTTTTGCCGGAAGGGTAGCCTTGCGCCCCCTGGTGTACTGAATGTTTACGACCGGTTCTGCCAGTTCGATGTGTCCCATGCGGTCCGGATGGTCCCCGGGGATCATACCAAAGATTCTTTCATCCTGTAGGGTGCCGGTGAAATCCCCTGCGTCTTCTCCGTCTGTGGTCATTTTGTTTACTTCCCCGCGGGATGCCTCGCGGACCTCTTCATCCGTCACATCCGTCATGGATGCGAATTCTGCAGCGGTCGTACTGTACCATTGTTTGATCATGTGGTTCCTCCCTTTTGTATGTGATTGCTTTTTATGTTACTTTTTATCTTTGCTATTATCTTAGTGCATATTATTACTTCTGTCAAGCGTTTGATTACTTTTTATTTTGTCATAGTTATTTTGTTACTTTTTAGCAAAAAAAACAGACAGTCGTGATGACTGTCTGTCTGGATGTATCTGTTGTTTTCTTATTTGCTTCTCAGGTGCAGTGTATCGAGCCGGCTGCAGGCGAGGGCACGCATGAATCCGTAATACGCATCCTTTAATGCCTGCTCTTCTTCTTTTGTGAGCGGATCCTGCGGGGCTGCGTCATCGAAATGCATGATCTCGGGTTTTTTAAGAGATCTGCCACGCTTTCCGCGATCACATAGGTGCGGTCTGATAATGGTACCAGATAGGTCGCAAACGGAAGAAAACGGTCGGCCAGGCATTTGAGCCATGCGGTCATCTGTCCGGCGTCTTTCGTCCTTGCGATCTCCCTGAGGTATAGATCGTCAGTCTGTTCCGGTCTTTCATGATCCATGACGGTTTTTAATTCGTCCTTATCGAATTCGCTCTGGTCTACCGGAATCGCGGTTGCGGAGTCTAAGTACTGGCAGAGCACGGCAGCGCCATGTTCCATGGATACGGCATAACCGCAGTTTTGCCAGTCTGCTGGCACAAGGACCGGGATGCTTTTTTCTTTTGATTCGATCTCGTCGCGCTGCATGTATGGAGCTGTCATATCACACAGGCTGGTATACATCCACAGAGATTCCCGGTCATATTCTCCGTTTGCCGGTTCGCCTAAGATCATGTTTTTCAGATCCTCCGGGAGATCTCCGTCTTCCAGACGCATGCACGGGATGTCTTCGGTCTCTTCGTCCAGTTCGCCCTCTGGGCATGGTGTCCATGCGTTGGCATCCAGGTCATAAAACCACCGGTTCTTTTCCTTATCGGTCTTGAAACATTCTTTTGTCAGTGTGACCAACTCGCTGAGCGGGTCCACATCCCCATCCTCCGGTACGTAAAACATGATCTGCTCCGGAGTCCATTTATCGGAATCCAGCTGGATGGAAGTAACGCAGACCGTTAAGGTGTATGTGGCTGATTTTGCCTTTTTAACAAACTGGAGGTACGGACCGTCCCATAATAATACCCTTTCATCCTCCGCATCAAATGACTCCCATGCATCATCGTTTAAAAAGTCATCCAGGCTTTCCTCTGCCAGTTTCCAATTACTTAAATCCATATGCATGGCTTTTGTTGTGGCTTCCGCTGCGGTAAAGATCTGCTGCGCGATCCGGTTCTTTAATGTGGCACTGAATTCCTGGTATGCAAGTGCATCCATAGCCCGCTCAAGCGGCAGCAGTCTGGGTGATCCTAAGTGCGCTGCGGGTCTGGCGATCAGTAAGAGCAGATTATCTGTTGCTGTTTTTCTGCCTTCTGTTTTTATGGCCGCATTCTTTGTAAACCGGTCCCCTGCGCGAATGATGGTGTTGTTCTTCATGATTTTGTTTGTACCGGTGGCCCGGTACGTCCTCCTTTCGGTATGATATCTTCAGTATGTATCATGCGCAGGGTTCCTGTTTTTGCGGATAACACTTTTTGGTCAAAAAAGAAGGACGCGTCACAACGTCCTTCTGATTGTTTTTGTAGAGGGGAGAGGAGTGCCCCGGGGGGCGTCCGGGGTTTGGCCGCTCCTCTTGTTTTCGTGCTTGTTATGGGTACAAATCTTACTGTGCCGCATTTCTCATCGCGGCCCGCACGACACTTACGATCGTTTCCGAAAGTTCCTCCACGGATGCAACCGTCCAGCAGTATTGTTCTTCTACCAGTTCCTCGTCTCGCGACAGGGCGACATGGAAATATCAGTCCTGGTTGATGTTCTGTCCCAGCCTTACGAGTAGTGTATGGTCCTTATCCAGTCTGTGTGCCCACCCGGTTTTTTCGAAGGAGAGGTTATTGCCTCTTCCGTTCCAGCGCATGGGGTTTAGAACTGCCATACAGGATGCGGCCAGAAGATCAGCCGTGTTTTTGCTGATGCCACCGGACGCCTTAAGCGAGACCTGTGCTAAGGCCATCTGAAGTCCGATCTGCCACATGTAGACTCTGGCAGATAACCGTTTGCCAAACCTCAGGTATACAGCATGGCGCCAGTTCGGCTCCATTTCCTCTAAGATGTCGCATATCTCTTTCGGATAATCCGTACCCGCGACTTCATTTTCGGAAAACCATATACGGAGTCTTTTCACGGAATCTGTAATCGTATCACTCCAGTTTTCGTGATGTTTCTTTCTCCAGCATTCTTCCGCAAACTGAAGATCCGCTTCGATGTCTTCCGGTTCGTAGGTAAACATGCCTTCTCCGCACCGGATCTTCTCCGCAAAGTAGCCGATGTCGGAGACCAGTCCGCTTAACTGTTCAACCTTCAGTTGGTTCGAAAAGCAAGCAATGGCGTTTCCGCAGTCTCCGGTAATGATGATGTTTCCCTTCTCCAAGTCGATGATATATCGGCTCTGATAGGTACCGCTTCCATCCCGGTTCTTCCATTCCAATCCCAGGATCCCGTTTTCCGTGCATGATACCGCGCCATCCGGTCCCTGCCCATCTTTGCTCCATGGCAGGATCACCGCCTCAAAATTCTGGTACCGCCTCCTGCACATGTCCTCGATCTGTCTTTCTGTCATTTTTTCTTTCTCCTTTCCTTTTCTTACATTGTTTCGTGTTCAGTATGTAGACGGAGAGAATGGCGGCATGACAAATTCTTGAAGATCAAGTACTGAATTGGTCATTGTCGGTGACCGGTCCATCCTGTCCTTCCTGCTCATCGGTTAGCACCTGGCCGCAGTCTGATTCCTGCTCGGTTTTTGGGTCTTCCCCCTGGCCGGCCTCAGCCCCCTGTTCCAGTCCGGTCAATGATGTTGATGCTTCTGATGCGGTCGCTGTTTCCGGTATGGGATCCGTTTCCGCCGCGGGAGTTTCTTCCGCCTGCAGTGCCAGCCATTCCGTGCTGGTGCCCTCTGTTGCTGCGGTTGAAATGATGCCGTTTGCGAAAATGTTACCGTACCAGGAGACTCCGCCACCGTATGTCTTTTTGCTGTCGATCGTGACGTACCCGTGCAGCAGGTCCAGCGCCATCTGCGGTTCGTACTGACGGTATCTCGCGGTCGTCCCTTTTTTGCGACGCCCGACATTCTGTTCCGCAAGGACGGTATTCCGGAGTGTATAGAGCCTGCAGATCATTTCCGCGTCTGTCAGGTCCGGACGGATCTCGGAAAGATACAGATCTGTCTGCGTCCCGCAGTTTACATTGACTGAAAAGAATGCCGCCTGCACTGCAATATGGCGCGTGGACAGCTGATAGCCAGCTTCGTCCATCCGTTTTCGGAACACGTCCCAGTATCTCGCACGCATATATTCCAACTGGTCGGTGATGGCGGCTTCGTAAGAGCGGGCCATGGCAGCGGAGAACGCGTCCCGGAGGGCCGTGTTCCCGACGAGTGTTTCGTCGCCGTCCACAGCATTTAAGTACGCGGATAATTCTGCCCAGAGTCCCGGGTGTTTCCCGTAAGCGTACCGGATAAAATCCGTCAGGTCGTACCGGTAATCAAACTGGCAGATCCCGTATGCGCGTCCCCGGTCCCCCATGATCATCTGTCCGCCGGACGTTTCCCCGGCGATGGATAGCATATAGAATTCGGCCGGCATCCCCGCGATTGTAAGGCCGGAAAGTGTCCCTACGGACGGATCCCCAGATGCGTCCCAGAGAAAAGCTGGCAGGGTTCCATCTGGCGGCATGAGATATCCGTCCGAATCAGCAGCCCGTCCGTCCGGTGTTGCCGTGTTCACGGCAAGCCGTCCATCTTCGTAAAAGTAAAAGCTGTCCGAATCTTCCTCATCTGGGATATCCACATATCCGGTCACCATTCCGGCATCCGTCATGTAGTACCATTCGTCATGGTACAATAACCACCCATCATGGAGGGCACCGTCCGGATCAAAATAATACCAGGTCCCATTTACCTGCTGCCAACAGTCCGATGCCATGCACCCGGACGCATCCATGTAATACCAGATTCCGTCTTCCTGTTCCCATGTGTTTTTTACAACCATGCCGTTTTTGTAATAGTTCCATTTCCCGGCATGATTTTTGTGGAATCCGTCCGCGATATAGGATTGCGTCTGAACGCTTTCCGTTTTTCTTTCTGAGTCCAATGTTCCGGCTTCCGACACGGTCGCTTCTGATGCAGTGGCGGCTTTTGATATTCCTTCCGGCTGTATGGTTTCCGCAGCGATGACTGGCAGGCAGCAGAAACAGAGGAATGAAATTACGCCTGCTGCCGTCCGCATCTGAAGCTGTTCTATTTTTTCTTTTCTTTCTTCTTTTCCTGTTTCGTGTTCGATTCCATATTCCGGCTCGGCTTCCTGTCGGTTGCGTTTGATCCCGACAATCAGATCCAAAGCCGATTTCCGGATCCGGCTGGAAAAATTCCGGATTCCGTTTTCTGATTCCGTTTCCTGTTTTTCTTCCACGGTAAGTCCTCCGTTCTTTTGATATGTCAACATCTTCTCCTATATGGGTGTTCCCGGGGAACACCTGGACGAGCTGTTTTTAAGATACGTCCTGCGGTGTTTCTGGAAAAACGCTTTCAGTATGTGTGACTTTTCCTTTTTTCGTTTTGCGGAAGATATGGAGGATATCTGGAAGTGGTACGGAAAGACGTCTTTTTGCGTCACCCTTAAGGGTGCCACTTTATCTTATCCGCAAGGGGTACCGGAGGACGTCTTTTTGCGTCACCCTTAAGGGTGCCACTTTATCTTATCCGCAAGGATATCAGGCGTGGCTTTCTTTTCTTTTTTCTGCATCTTTGCTCTTCTTTTTTCGCAGATATGGGGAATTTGTGGTGTTTTCCGCCGGAAAAGTCCGAAATACGTACTCTTTTCTATGGCTTCGATACGCGGATATCGTTAAACGGCAGCGAAAAGGATGGAAAAGAAAAATCACAGAGGGACGTATAACCGTACTACTCTCCCTGACATCAGAACCGGCTATTTTCCCGGAGCCGAAGGACGGGAATTTGCGTCGGTGGGGCTTCAAAGGTACGTCTGAACGTCTTTCTTCTATCACTCTGATGGATATGGCATATTCCGGTTTTCTTTTCGGGATTTCTTTCTGCACTTTCCTCCGAATCCTTATGGGATAAGGGTTTTTTCAACTAAAACGTCGGGCGGTATGACCGGTTTATTTTCGTGATTTTTATCGTGATTTTATGGGATTGCCGGGATTTTGCGGTGGGAAGGGGACAGGGTGCGTAGGACGGTTTCTTATGCAGACACTACTTTACAGGCTCACGCCCAAACGAAAGCATCTGCCGCTACCTAAGAACGCGGTAAAAGAGAATGGATTTATCTTCGCGTCTTTAACTTCTCTATTCTTTTCATTTTTTTATGTTTCTGTCATCCAGATCGTTTCCTTCACAAACAGAAAATCTCAGTCGCCACTTACGAAAATCGGAGATAAAAAAGCCCTTATTTTCCGATTTTTGCCCTTCTTTTTTCACCACATTTAAAAAACCGCAAAGCACTTGCGACACTCTAATACGTAATATAAACTTCCGTTTCCATCTGAGTGGCTGCAAACTCTTATTTTACCGAGGTTCTTGTCCATGTATAAAAAATTTGCGACACTCTAATACGTAATATAAACTTCCAAAACCATTTTACCGGGTTTTGAGTCGTTAATTTTTTTTGGCCTGAAATTTACAATGCCAGAATCCATACTGTAGACAAAACGATAAGAAATTGCGAAAGGAGAAAATGTGTGATGACGAAATATGATATGACAGCGATCCGGTATCTGGAACCTGGATTTTTACCGCTGGCGAGAAACAGGAAAAGTTACATCTGTCCAAACTGCGGATCCGGTTCCGGGAAAAATGGTTCCGGCATGACTTCCAGGGATGGGGAGTATTGGAAATGCTGGAGCTGCGGACTGTCAGCAAACAAAGTAGAACTGTTCCGAATTCAAAATTCTTTAAACTATGAGGAAGCCTGCGCCGGGATCTTGAAATTTTACGGGATTGTGCCAACACCAATCGGGGAGACATCAAAAAAATCCGCGGTATGGCTGAGCCAAGAAGAAGCAGACGCATTGGCGGTTACGAATACCGGCATGCAAATCAATACGCCGGATGGGGAAAAGATAGTCAGCTTTTGTGGGCTGTATGAACAGGATCCACAGCTTTATTGTTCGCTGATCATTGCAAGAGCGGAAGAAATGACCCGGAAGTACCAAAAACTATACCGTGCATGTGGCAACAGACTGGCTCCGTATGCTGCGATGGTTTATGACTACCTGGGTGATCGGTTTGACGATTCCGCTTATCAAAAAATGCGACGCAGGCTGGAAAGCAAAATACAGATTTGTGATAAGCTGCGGGTAGTCTACTTAAAAAAGCAGGAATGGTTGGCCAACCAGAACGCGCAGGCAGGCACTATGCGAACAGGAAGGAGTCAGACCAAATGAGAAATGGATTCTGTTATTACGAAAACGGGAGACCAGAACGAATCAGCATGCGAAAGGCTTATCGCATGTTCCAGACGGAAGTGTCCGAAGAGCAGAAAAACCAGGGGACTACTTTTTCCACCTGGCTTTTCGAAATGATCAAAATGCAGATTTTCTGCTGACTCATATGACTCCGGCAGCCTTATGCTGGGGTCATATTTTTGTTACGGTGCGAGTCTGGCTCGTAATTCGACCGGGAAATGATCCTTGTATTTTTTAAGGAGTTCCCCGGGAACACCATTGTACAACGCTCCGGCTAACGCTCCCGTTAATGATGGTACGCTTTGCTTGTCGCACGGATATGTTTGTGCGGTGCGGATTGCGGATGTGAACCGGTCAGAATGAATCAGGTTAAACAACGCTTCCGGAACAACAATGATGCAACTGTTATCCGTAAGCTGATAGGATGGAGTTCCCAGCAGATCATCCATGGTCATGTCGACGGTAATACGGCCATGCGAAAAACAGTATTCCACCGGCGCAGTATCTTTTCCGTAATGATTACAGGCATATCGTGTGATCTCTTCGATTGTAGCTTGATGGAGCGCCATCCACACGCACACAGCCGAAACGATGCTGCCGCGCATTCCCTCCGGATGCCAGGACAGATGATAGGAACTCATAGCAGCCATCCGGATCACTTCTTTCGGATCATCAGAAAATGCTCCGGCTACGCATCCACCAATCGCCAGCGCACTGTCAAAACCGGAAGCACTGTCGCAGAGAACATTATATTTTTTGCTACATTTTTTTACGGTCTGACGGCAGATATCAGGCAGCATATCGACTGACGCATTCTTTCGTTTCAACTCTTTTAGGGCCATCCAGACAGCAAGTGCATGGATATTGCTACCATTGCATTTTACTGCATGTTTTCGCTCACGATTTTTTTTCACAATGTCATCGGACGCCATGCAGGAACCAAGAAATGCCCCGGCCAGCACCTTCAGTCCGGCTTCCGGACTATCTCCGCACGGTTTGTAATTTGCCGGCTGCTCCGGCAGAAACCGCGCGGTATACATTGCAAGAGTATCCTGCACGAACAGTTCTTTGCACATGACATCATTTCCAGAGTTCTTTAATGCATTCCCAGTATGATCTGTTATTCCTTTTTTTTGCGGCAAGAAGAACAATGGCATGTGATTAACCTCCCTCTCATTTTTTACAGTATGTACCAGTTTTGTGAAATCATCTGGTTTTGCGGATAACACTTTTTGGCACAAAAAGACCGGAGCTTGATCAGCTCCGGCCTCTCTCAGGTCGCTTTCTTATTCTTAATCTTCTTTTCTGTTTCAATGGGTGTTTCAGTCGCAGTTACATCAATGACCGCATCTGATCCCTTTTGTAGAACCCGGATATCATTTTTCTCCTCCAGACTGAGCGGCATCCATGTGATGATGAATTTAGAATTCACCACTGTGTACTCTTTGATTAGAAGTTTTTTCGATTTCATTTCCTCGAAGACTTCTGAAAATTTCTCAATCCTGGTTGCTTTACGTCTTGCATCCAGCCGGTACAGGAGCATCAAGTCAATGATGGAATATTCATGGCTATCGCGATTACACATGCACAGGTCTACGGCGCGATCCTTTTTGAGTGGTGCATAAAGTATTACACTGACTGGATTTTTTAATTCGGAGATGCGCGCTTTAATAACTGTAGATAGCCGATGCGATAAGATATCCTCGGTTAAACTCCATCCGATTCGAAGCGTGTAATAACCACCCTGTTTTTCGCGTTTCGAGGTTTCCGTTTTTTTGAGTGCGGGGTTGTCTATGATAACGCGGTCAAAAAGCTGTTGAATAATCTGTCTCCCGTCCGCTGTGATTGCTTCCAGTTTTGTATCGATCATGTTTCCGAGGCGGGCTTGGACTAAGGTGTATGATTTCTGTCCGTACGACTTTGCTTCCGGTGAAACCACTTTACAGAGTTCTCTAATCGTGCCTCTAACTTCCAGAGTTGGTTTTCCTCCAATGCCGCTTCTTAAAAGCTCAGTCACACCCTTTGTGCAGAGATACCCGAACAGATCCATATCTTTTAAGTCCCACGGCTTTTTAGAGATAATTTTTACGTGGTTAATTCCCTGCTCATCCGGGAAAAACGTGTCCCGTAAATACTGGGATGTTACAACTTCATATTCTGTATCTTCTTTTTTGCTGCGAATGACTTCGCCGTAAAACCCACGTCCAACGCTGTCCGCCGGATAAGCAACGTATTGATTGTATTTCGGAGATGTAGAACAACACAAAATAAATTCCTCAAGGTCGATGCGCAGGAATTTTTCAGCTTTTCGACGATTATCAGCCGACAACAACGTGAAGTATGGGTATTCGTAAAAGCCGTGGAATTCTATCTGCGTCTGAGACTTTTTTCCGTAATCCTGATCGCTTACCAGTTTGCGGAATGCTTCAATTTTGGATGCGACGATCTCAACACTTTCTTCTGTGGTCATACCAGTCGCATCGCACATGATCATCAGGGTAAACTGGCTGTACGGGGATCCAAGGCTCGTAGTCGGATTTCCACTTAACGCCTTCTCTTGGTCGTGGTCAAGGTCCTCGAACAGACGTTTTAATTGATAACGTCGTTTTCTTTCTAATGCCTTCATGACATTTTGTTCCGGTGTTTTGATTTTTTCGTAATAGGTAGAGTCCGTTAGATAGATGCGTTCCAGCAAATGGTCTTCGACGATTTTCGTGACTTCATCATCTACGCAGAAATAATCCTTGCACAAGCTTGCCAGCAGAATCGGGATATCTTCGCTGATCGTCTTAACAAACTGGTTTAAAATACCTTCGGTTAAGAATTTGTCCTCCACTCCTCACGCCTCGCTTTCTATTATTATATTGCCCTGTCGCTATTTTATACGAAGCCGACGCATTCCGTCAAGGCAGAAGCATGCGTTGCAGCTTTATATTTAGCAGTATGTGCGATATGTATGGATGCGATTTTTGCGGATAACACTTTTTGGCTTATTTGCCCTTAATTATCGTTTTGACTCATTTTTGTCGCTGAAAACGTGGACTTTTGAAGCAATTCTTTCTTAGGATGCTTGTATACCGTAATCCGTCGGATTTAATTGACGTAATTCCATCTATATTTTTGTCGCCAAAAATGTGGACTTTTGGAGCAATTCCGATAGAGGTTCGCGATATGGGCCATTGACCATACAGATTTATCAGGATTTTCGTATGTTTTATCGTTTGCGTTCATTTTTGTCGCCAAAAACGTGGACTTTTAGCGCAATTCTTTTTTACGATATCGATATACCATAGTTTGTTTGATGTGCCCCGGTAAATTCTGCCTGTATTTTTGTCGCTAAAAACGTGGACTTTTGGAGCAACTCGGGAGCATGCCAAGGATACGGATTGATTTCCTCATGGGTCCGTCGGACTTTCATGTTTTTTATCGTTTACGTCCATTTTTGTCGCCAAAAACGTGGACTTTTGGAACAATTTTTTCTTAGGATGCTTGTGTACCATAATCCGTCGGATTTAATCGGCATAATTCCACCTATATTTTTGTCGCTAAAAACGTGGACTTTTTGAGCAATTCCGATAGAGGTTCGTGATACGGGCCATTGACCATACGGATTTATCGGGATTTTCGTGTGTTTTATCATTTGCGTTTATTTTTGTCGCCAAAAACGTGGACTTTTAGCGCAATTCTTTTTTACGATATCGATATACCATAGTTTGTTCGATGTGGCCTGGTGAATTCTGCCTGTATTTTTGTCGCTAAAAACGTGGACTTTCGGAGCAATTCCGATAGGAGTTCGTGATACGAGCTGCTGGTCACGCAGATTTTTTGTCGCTAAAAACGTGGACTTTTGGAGCAATTCTTTTTAAAGATATCGATATGCCATAGTTCGTGCGATGCGCCTGATAATTTCCACCTATATTTTTGTCGCCAAAAACGTGGACTTTTAGATCAATTTGAAGCATCCTCAGCCAGGCTGACTTAACCTATATCCGGCAATATGGTTTTATCCAGTTTGCAGAAGAATTTGGAAACTCATAACATTTGTCTTGAGATGAATGACGCTAAGCTTATTGTGTTTGACGGATCTGTTCCACGCCAAGGGACGTGCTGCATATTGTGCCCTGGATTTGGAAGATGAAAAATACAAGATGGGGAATCTGGATTAAATATTAAGTGGGCAGGTCATGGTCCCGCTTGATATGCGAAAGTGCAGATGGAAACGATGTTTCGTGATATTTAGTGATAATCACTTACTATCGCACATTGTATTGTGCATTTTGCACAATGTCGTTTAAATTCTGGACTTGTATACTCACTTTTGTCGCTAAAAATGTGGACTTTTAGAGCAAAACGATTGTTAGGCGAATATTTGTTCGTAGACCATCCGTTCGCTCTATAGTTATTTTTGTCGCTGAAAATGTGGACTTTCAGAGCAAAACCCTGTTTTTGTCGCTAAAAACGTGGACTTTTAAAGCAAAACGATTGTTAGCGTCTGTTTTTGATATTGGGTGCTTCCTGGCTATGATCCCGGTAGGATTATCGAAACGATAAATTTCCATTTTTGTCGCTGAAAATGTGGACTTTTAGCGCAATTCGGATGTTGGTTCAGATCAAAAACTGGCTTTTTTGGGATTCGTCCGTAAATATGCCGAAATTATTTTTTTTTCGAATTCGATTTCAAGAGCAGTACTCACTCAAACGATAAATTTGTCGCTAAAAATGCGGACTTTTGGAGCGAAACCCCATTTTTGTCGCTAAAAACGTGGACTTTTGGAGCGATTCGTGAAAAATGGGGCGATTTTTGGCGGTATTTACAAATCAAAATCGTTGGGATAAACTGGTGATACATCAAAAGGAAAGGAGGGATTCGCATGAAAACATTCGCAAATATCTCGAATGCGGCGGTAGCAAAAATGCTCGGGCTTGAACTTGTAGGCCGCGAGTGTACCATTCAAAAAGCTGAGAATGTACGTGAGAGATATCTGGTCTCGCAAGTAAATCTTTATCTTATGCTACAGTTTTATGCGAATTCCAATACTGGTCTCACGGATCTTTTATCTGTCCATGACCTTGCGGATCAGTTATCCTGCACAACGAAAACAGTATATCGCTCCCTTGATATCCTGGAACAGGGCAATTTTATTCAGGTAACCGGACGTCCGGAATCTGGATATGTTTCCGTGCAGATCTTAAACATTGGTGATATGTATAAGCGTCGCGGTGAAGGCGGCAAGGGCTATTTCGTTTGCAATCGGGACTTGCTGCAGGTTTTATTGGGGGCTAAAGCCATCGCTGTTTTACGTGCTTCACTGACCGCGATGATCGTTTTTGCAACCAAGCAGACTTTTAGCGCGTCCAAAATTGTTGATCGTGTACGCATTGGTCTTCATGAGATCGCTATGAGCTTTCCCATATCCAGCAGATTATGTGACATCAAGGCAGCCTGTGATGCGGACGGAAGCTTCGGGTCTTTATTCGAGCGTGTAAATCCGGATCTCAAAAAATCCATTTGTATTAAGTTACAGCAGAATTATGACGCAAAACAGATTAAACAGCAGGTTCGTATTAAGGCAAAACGGGCAATCTTTGATGAGATCGATGAAATCAATGACATCATTCGTGATATCAATACGGATATTTATCAAGATAACATGATCCATTCCTGGAATGCCAGTTATTTATGGCAGCATCATATCAATCTGTGGGATTGTCTCGACCCGATGCACCAGACCACGATGCTCCCTCTTTTAGATCTTACGAGCGATGTAAAAAATGATTGTCTGACCATCGCCCAGGATTTCGGTATTGATACTGTAATCGATGCGCTCCGTTTGTACTACCAAAATTACATGCTGTCTGATATGGTTAACTTTGTTGTTGATAAAACAAAATCTCTTGGCGGTATGATCCGGAAAATCGTCATGGAGCTGTGTCAGATGAAAACCGTAACCGCATAATTCTTCGTATGACCCGCGTCTCTCACCGCGGGCTTTTCTCGTGTTTTCTTTTCACACTTAATCCCCAAAAGAACATTTTTTCGGAACATTATACTTGTTTCTTTCATTTTGCGGCAACATACTGGCTGCTTTTTGTCCATTTATCTCTCTATCGTGCATCTCACGCCTGTGGATAACTTAGAAAAAAATCTGCATTTTATTCCTTTTTTCCACGTTTCCGTTTTATTATCTGCAATCCAATATTTTTTTATGCATTATGTGATTTTTTTATCCGTTTCCGAGAAGATTTCCTGCATGGCCGTTCCCCGGAGCCTTTGTGGTATCAAGGTTTCGGAAATTCATTCTGCCATGTCTTTGATTTCTTTTATGTCTTTAATTTTTTTAATCTCTTTCAAAAAAATAAGCTTCGCTCTCATTTTGCGTGTGCATATATAAAAAGAGCCCTGAAAAAACAAGGCTCTACGAAAGTAAAATTTATTAAAAAATTGATTGGTTTTGAGGCTCAATAACATTGATGATCTTATCTATTCGATCGCGAATTAGTTTTAGTTGTTCTATGGATTCTTCATCACAGGCTTTCATCTGCAATCCAACTGAATTAAGTCCGGCATTCATTTGGCGAATGGCATCTTTAATGGAAAGACAATTCTGAGCTTCTGTAGCTGATATTGGGGTTGACGCCATGCGTGAAGGTTCTTTTTCGCGCAATCTCTTTTGTATGCCAGAGTGAATGATTTTTCCAGCATCAGCTTGTAGTCTGTTCAACTCTTTCCTGGTTTTCTCCAGGTTCTTTGTAGATCGCGTTAGATTTGATTTCGCTTCCTCCGCTTTACCAGGAGTCGTGGTATCCTGCGCACGACTTTGGTTAAGCCATTGCTGTTTTTCATGCTGTAGGGTGCGGACCTGTTTACGAAGTGCTTGTAATTGCTGCCTGTACGCTCCGTACTCTTCATTGACCGCTTCATGCGCCTCTTCGATGGAGCAATGTTGTTCCTGCATGTATGCATAAATTTCTCTTTGTACGTCTTCCGGCTTGGAACCAATGGCAGCGGCTAAAATGACGTCGGACACATCTGTAAACTGCTTTAATTCCGGAATGACACGCAGTGCACTCATGTAGCGCTGATATTGGCGTTCCGCAATCTTTAAATGATTTTTAGCCAGCTCTTTTAAAGAAAATCCAATTTTGGTTCCAGACGATTCCGCTTCGTTGAAGAGGGAAACTAATTCCTGCAATTCCTTTCTCTGCGTTTCGGCAGTACGCGCCCTGGAAGTTGCATTGGTGATTAAGAGCATAATTTTAATATCCACCGGGCTCATGTTTTCCGGATATACATGGCATGGAAGCCCGTTTGGATATAATCCGGCGGCTTTTCCATCCGCTTTGCTTTTTAAATAGCTCTGGTAGCGACGCTCACCGGCAACGATGTTATACTTGTCGGATCCTGGTTGACGTTGGACGACTAAGGGCTGAGCCAGGCCATACTGGTTGATGGTGGCACCAAGAAAATCCAAATCGTCAACTTCGTATACTTCCCGGTTGTAAGACATGGGCTGTAATTGATCCACTGGAATGTTAAGGATTTCGTAGGCATTCTTCTGGTCAAGCTGTTTCTTTTCTAACAGCGCCTGTTTTGCGGAAGGCATCGCACCTCCGGATACTGCGTTTAATCGATCCATATTGAATTGGTTTTTGATTTTTCCCATATCTATACCTCCTGTGCCGGTTTTAAGGCGGCAATCCTTACAAACGAATATTTTTCGCTAGTGCACTGTCTTCTGAGCAGTACCGAATATTTCTAGTTGCGTCGCCTACGGTGAACAGACAGTGCTGGATGCGGTCGCATAATTCTTGTTGCTGGTTTAAGATATCCAGCATGGCGGAATACGTCATAAAGGGATGGTTTTCGTATGGAGCGCATGCATCGCTCAATCCGGATATCGGCGTGATGTGAGCTATGTATGGATTATCGTATGCACTGGATGGTATGTGTACCGCCAAATTTCGTTCCAGGATCTCAAAGGTCGTTCGCAACATGATATAGTCTTCATCTCCTATAATCTCCGTATATTTCATCAGCTCGATATAGTCGTAGATTGCTTTCCAGGAGCTGCCAGCCTGGTAATCGGATGATCCGAGTAGGTATGGCAGTGGGATCAGGAAATTGCATACGGCGGATACGGAACGGTCCAAGCGGACGCTCACGGGGATAAAATCGTCCCCGAATGTGTTTTGGTAATAGGAATAAAATTTGCGGTATGCGGCATTCCGGGGTTCTGCGCAAGTCAAAAAAACCCCAAGCAGCTGAAGTTCCGGGTTTAAATCTTCGTCTGATGCAATGTCCAGAACCTGATTGATAATGGGAGTAACGCCCTGGTAAGAATAGCCGTCCGGCTTTACCGGAATCAGAACGTAGTCGCTGCAGCAGAGTGCGTTCTGCACAGAACCACCGAGATCCGGATGTGTGTCGATCAAGATGTAATCATAGTGTTCTTCCACCTGCTTGATGGCCCGTTTTAACAATTTGTGGATCGCCTTACGTCCAAGGAGAGAATATAAATAATCATCCGTTCTTTGATGTTCCGGTCTGGATGGGATCAGATCAACTCCCTGATATGGGGTATGGTAGATGCAAGCGGCCACCTCTTCCGCCGTCGGTGTATTCATTCTGAAAATATCAACAATGCTTTTGGTGACGGACGCAATGTCCGGCAACAATGTCGCCGTGGTATTTGCCTGGGAATCGTTGTCGATCACAAGGCATTGGTAACCTGCTAATCCAAGCAGCGTTGCCATCAGGGTACAGCTTGATGTTTTCCCGACCCCGCCTTTTTGGTTGATGATCGTAATAATGTGGTCAGTTGGTAAACGCTTCTTCATGACTGCCTCCATTTTTCTTTATGTACCATATATTATAAGAAGTATTTATCGTTTTGTAAACGGCAATTCCTGTAAAACCGTCTGGAAGACGCATTTATATAAAGGGTTTCCGAAGCAATGGTGTATGCCGATGCGGGCTTGCGGGAAGTGCATAATTTATCGTTTGATAAAATGCTTCTTTATATTTGCCGTTTTGTTTCACGTGAAACTGATCCGAAGGGAGTGTGTTGAAAAGTCTGATGTAAGGTTTGGAAAAATATCACATACTGACATTGATATGCCCAAAAAAGAAAATACACACGGCGTAGCCGGGAAGGGAGATATTTATGATTATTTTAAAACAGAATCGCAGCGCTGCGTCATATACGGATTATCACGGATTTACACTGCAGCCCGGATACTGGTTCGGACATGATGATGAAACAGGGGAATATGTCGCAAGCAGCGGCTGGGAGGTAAACCATGACCTGGCGTTGTACCGGCGCAATCAGGTGACCGGCGAATGGGAAATGTCATGGGTTGACCAGGACGAAACAGAGATCGTCGCATCGGGGTTTGCTGTGCCTGACCTGGCAGCAAAAAAGACGTTCAAGCAGTGGCTGAAGGAGGATTATGGGGTAGAACCGGAAGACTATGATGAACATTACTGCGGCACCTTCGCAGATGAAGTGGAATCTGACTATGAAGATTATATCAATGACGGGTTGCCACTTTTTGCGCGCACAGCAGCAAATATGGAGCTGGCGGCAAAAGATGAAGGAACAGGCCTTGAGAATGCAGGCGTGGTGGGAACGGATAAAGTCTTTACGTATCGTGACGGATTCCGCCGCAGCATTACTCCGTATCTGGAAAAAATCAGTCATGGTAATTTGGCCGCTGCGGGTTCGGCCTTCCAGGCGCTGAACACGGACCGTGGTATGATCGATGCGGATATCCGCAGCAAGAAAACAGAAAACCTGCACAGCGTGTCCGAGAAAGCCGATACGCTCCTCTTAAACTGCTATCAGTTATTGCGTGGAAACGGGATCGCAGCTCCCAATGCAAGAAAAATCGTAGAGGTTTACTTAAACGATCCGGACTATTTTGAGCATTCCAGAAAAATGGCGTCAGATGAAACAAATAAAAAAGAATTTGAATCCTTTAAAAATGGCTATGCGGAATTTAATGGCGAGGTTTACCCTTCCGTGATCACGGAGGCGATCAATGTTTTAAGCATGGGGGTGAACGCAGAGCAGATTAAGGCATCCAAACAGATTGAGAAGGCTGCTGCGCTGGAGGAAAAGGCTTACAAAAAGGAATACATGGAAAGCATCATGCAGGTGTATAGCCTCGGACGGGATTGCGGACTGTCTAAGGAAGCGCTGATGTCCGTATTCTCGGTAGATCCGGAGCATTCCGGTATCCGTGATATGGATACGTTCTTTAATGGGTTGGAATCTGTATATAGCAGCAGACACAAAAAGGCGGAACAGCGCGCGATCGCGGAGAATGCCATCGCACTGAACGAACAGTTTATGAGAGAACTGGAAGCATTGAAGGAAGAATGCCGTGAAAATGGTATTGAAGAAAATACGCTGGCTTACGAACTTCGCATGGAGCATCTGTATGAAAAATATCAGATGGACGAGATTCATACCGGCGAAGCAATAGAAAGCCGCGAAACGGACGAGCCGGAGCGCGAATAGCTCAAAAAAGCGACAAAAAACCGGCGGAAGCAAGTTATCCGCCGGTTATGAAAAACGATGTTTGCCTTTTTGTAGGCAGGTGGAAGCAAGTTATCCATCTGCCTGCAGTTTTATCTGGGAGAGCGGATCAGCATTCTGAATCTTCCATCCGGAAGACTAATTCTTCCAGACTTCCAATCCGTCTCGCTGCGAGTACCTTCGCTGTGGCAGCGTATGATTTGAACAAGTCATACACTGCTTCAGCGCGGTACAGCACACAGCTGGATCTCGAACCCGGTTTGTACCGAATGTCAGGAATTGCTTCCAATTTCCTGATGAATCCAGTCATGCCAGTCCCGCTTCCAACTAAATATCGATACGATCTTTTGATTGCACCGAGTTGGTTGGGGTAACTGTATAACTCATCACCCCATTTCACTAATTCATCATTTTTCATTGTTCTTTCTCCTTTCCTTTTCTTTTGTTTTTACCCTTTCAGTATGGGAATGTCGCCGCTTCAAAGTAATATAAAAATCAAGTTGGCGTCCGTTAGGCGCTGGAGATAAAAAATCCGGCAATTGTATTGGAGGATGTATTGCAAATTTTGCGTACTTTTGACCAAAAAGTGTTATCCGCAAAAACAGCCTCAGATACCATGTGACATACTGAGAGTAAGGAGGTCATCATGAAGACATTGAATAATTTTTTATTTCAAGACCGTGATCTGACGCATGACGTTTATCTGCGCAGCCTGCACCGGATCACACAGGTGTATTTATTTTTGATGTTGCTGGTATTCCCGTTTTACAGTACAAATTGCTACTTTCATATTCTACGGGATCGGCGAAATTTCTTTCTGTGCGTGACCGGCGTTTATTTATCAGGACTCCTGCTTACGCTTTTATGTCGCATTCCAAGGGAAGAGCGCGGCGTGATCCGACAAAGATGCCGGCTGATGAAAACGGACTGGCTACTACTGATCTTTCTTTGCAGTGCCACTGTGGGAATGATTTTATCGGGGAATGTGAAAGTCGTCTTTTTTGGGACGGATGGCAGATATCAGGGACTTCTTATGTGGGTCCTGTATGGGATTACGTATTTTTGCATCAGCCGGTTCTGGCACATGAATCTGGTTCCGATCCATCTGTTTTTATTGGGCGGTATCATTTCTTCGGTATGGGGAATTACGGATTTTTTCGGTATGGATATCTTCGGCTGGATTGGCCGTGTAAAACCGGAACAGCAAACCATGTTTTCTTCTTCTTACGGAAACATCAATACTTATACCGCTGCCATTTTATTGGTCGCAGGTGTATCAGCTGGCATGACTGTTTTTGCCGGGACAATGCCGCGTAAGGGCGCGGATGGCGCCGGATCCTGTCATAATACGTGTTCCAGGATCCTATACCCGGCCGTTTTTTTTGTTTCCGTGCTTGCATTGATTTATGGCAGATCGGACAATGCGGCATTAGGACTTATGATGTTGTTCCTGGTTTTGCCATATTGGTCGTGGCGTACATCCGGCGGATTGCAGGCATATTGCATGTTGCTGGAATGCGTGGTTGTGGCACTATCTTGCTCCGGGCTTTCCCTGTCAGCATGTCCGGATCTTCCGGTGGATGTGACCGGCAGTATTCTGCTAAACCTTAGCCAATTTCATTCGTATTACTCTCTCCCCATACTACTGTGTCTGACGTTTTTAATGTACTGGTCCAGCCGGCATGAAGATGGTTCATGGAAATACGGATCATTATGCGTCCGGATTTTCTATTGCTTGATTGCCTGCTTGGCTCTGACCGGTGCAGGACTGATCGCTATGGCGTTTGCCGGCAGGGATTTTAGCTCTGTACCGATGATTGGACGGTATTTTGTCATGACGGATGCCTGGGGTGCACATCGTGGCTATATCTGGCGTGCGGCTTTGGAGGAATACAGGCATTTGAACTGGCTTCAAAAATGCTTCGGGACCGGTCTGGAAACATTTGGCAATCTGATGCGGTCAATCAGATACGAAGACATGATCCGGTCTACCGGGGTGTTCTTTGATTCTCCGCATAATGAATTTTTGCAATACTTGGTTGCGGCCGGTTTACTTGGATGCTGCGCTCTCTTTATCTGGGTATTCTCGTGTTGCGCGCGAGTGTTGCGCTCTGGTAAAAACGGGATATCATCTGCATGCGCGGCCGGGATTTTAGCGTATTTTGCTGCTTCTTTCGTCAATATCTCTGTTCCGATTACGCAGGCAATTGTGATTGTGTTAATGGGTATGATGATGGCGTCCTATGTGGATATCGAAGAAAAAGCGTCTTGAAGACGCTTTTCCGTAATTTATTTCATCCGTCAATGGAAACAAAATGAGAAATTATTTTCTTATGTTGGATTTTTGCAAAAAATTTCGTATAATATCTTTAGAAGGAAAAACGATCGCAATACAATCATCAAGGAGGGTTTCATATGAAGCGTATGCCTGAGACTTTTGATAATACATTTGATTATGAGGAACTGGATTTAGAGATCCACGGAGCAAAAGATAAAAAGGACGCTGATAAAACGGCGGAAGAATTTGCAGAATGGGCCGTGAGCCAGAAACACAAAACAAAATCGTAAGAAAAAGAAGGTCGGAAATATTTCGGCCTTCTGTTATATTTGTCCGTACGGTTAATCCTGGTCAAATACTGGGTAAGCATTTTCCAAGTAAAACGGGTACTGTTCCCGCTTGGATAGGAAAATGACAAAACGGCTTACCGGGAAGACCTGATTGAGTGCGTCATACCGGCACGCTTTAGCGGTAATACCATCTGGCAATCCGTAAAAGTTCAAACCGAGCCATGCGCGTTTGCTATAATTACACCATTTCGCAATGTACTTGGCTTCACTCTCCAACGCTCTTTGAAGCAGGTCCATGATCTGCCGCCCATCTGTCTCGTCGTAAAATGACGAGACGCTTTTAATAAAGTGATTATTTTCCGTTGTACCTATACGGCTCAACAGAGTCTTTTCCGGGATATTGACGTGCTTTTCTAACACGTGGCTCCCGTAGTTTTTGCACCAGATATCCATATGAGTCCGGATATGCTGAATTACCTGTTCTTCTGTGATTATTCCTTTTGCCATTTCGACAATCTCCTCTCTTAGCGATTATGCGTATAAATACTGCAGGATTTCAGCCTGTTCTTCTCTGATGAAAAAACAATGCGTAGCGAACACATCCTGCAGATGCCGCATGGCTTTGTTGCTCCTGAATGTGCGGATTGATACAACCGGCAGATAACAGGAATTATCCTGGCCTTTTTCTGTCTGAAGCTGATATTTTGCATCCTGCACAATTTCCGCCCAGAGAGCTGACGGCGCATTAAGTGTGATGACGCTATAAGCACCGCACTCTTCCAACTGGTACGTAATGTCACGCTCACGTAAATTTTCAGTCACATAAGGTTGTAACTGGCTGTCGATTTTTTTCTGTTTCATTTTTTTTCTGCCTCCATTTCTTCTTTTGCTTGATTCAGTGTCAGTATGGAGACGTGGGTGTGGCAAAAAAGATATATTTTTTGACGGTTGGGGTGTTCTCCGGGAACACCCCTCATCTGTCTCTGAACAGCCGATGTACAAAAACGGGCCGGGATCGGTACTTAAGTAAGCCATACTGAAGGTGTTGTTATTGATAAGGCATTGCGAAAGGAGTAAAAAAATGGAAAATGAACGAAAAGAAAGGGTAGTGGATATGTATCTGGTAGAAGTGGAGGAAAACGCATGCATGACGAAAGCGGATATCCGACGGATCCTGGATCATCTGGCGGAAGACGAGATTTTTCCTATGGAATGTTTTGCGAAGAAAAAAACATTCCAGCGCGATTGGATTCATTAGTGCGGGTTTTGCAAAACATCTGCAATTTGATTACGATGAGTTGGAGAATTTTGTCGCGTCAATCTTGGATACAGAAGGATGCGGTGAAGCTGACGGCTATGCATACCACGGATATCGGATTTTCGTGGAGAAATTGTAAAAACGTCTGCAAGACGCTTTTATAAGAAAACAATGGGGGTGTTCCCGGGGAACACCCTTCTGATTATGTTTAACAGCAAAGGAGAAAATTATTATGAGACCAAAATTACTGATACTTGATGGATCGGCTATGATTAGTACAGCTTACTATGCCGTACTTCCAAATGAAGTAAAGTTTGCAAAAACGGAAGAAGAAAAGGAAAAGTATTTCCATAAGATCCTGCACGCACCTGACGGCACTTACACCAATGCGATTTATGGAATGGTGCGTCAGATGAACGGGTTGATCGGCGGCTGGCATCCGGATTACCTGGCTGTAGCTTTTGACAAAACAAGAAATACGTTTCGTCGCGGAATGTTCGCGCAATACAAAGCACAGAGGGAAGCAACTCCGTTGCCATTAAAGCAGCAGTTTGTGACCATGCAGAATTTGTTGCAGGATGCAGGCATTCCAGTGTTGCTTAGTGATACGTATGAAGCGGATGATCTGGCTGGCACTCTGGCAAATATCCATAAAAACGACATGACGGTCCGTATCGTAACGAAAGATAAGGATTATCTACAGTTAGTGGATGATGCATGTGATGTGCGCGTCTGGTTTTTACCGACGCCAAAAGACTTGGAGGAAAAGGGATCGATGTTCGATCTGTACCGCGGAAAGGACTTTACCGCAGATATGTGCCAATGGCTGAAGAATTACTTGGAGTATACAGAAGTTGCAGTGATCGCTGATCAGGGAGTAACACCGGGACAGATTCCGGATTTAAAGGGAATCGAGGGTGATAGCAGTGATCATTACCCGGGTGTCAGGAATGTTTCTTCCGCGGCGGTACCATTACTTAAGGAATATGGAAGCATTGAAGGTATTTATGCGGCTATCGATGCATGTGGGGGAGACTCCAAAGAAGAAAAAGCGCTGGCTGCTTTCTGGAAGGACGGTCTTGATATTAAACGCAGCCCGTTAAACGCCTTAAAGGCAGGGCGTGCGGATGCCGCGCTTTGCAAGGATCTTGCCACGATCCGCTTATACTGCTTTTCAGAAGATCTTTTAACTGGAAAGGAATACCAGACATGTAAGATCGCGGAGTTTAATAAAAAACTTCTGAACCTTGGAATTCAGTCAGCATTTCTGCCGGAATTCTAAGAAATCACAGGCCGCCGTATTTGCGACGGTCTGTTTTATCGAGCATAATACATAATGAGGGAAGAAAGTGAAAAGGAGAAAATTATGATGGAAACAATCTCATCCGTAGCTCAGGAATTCTTACCTGTATGTCAGGCATTTTATGAAGCGCATCAGTTCCAGATCTTTACGGTTCTGTTTGGAGTCGCGGCTGCGGTACTTGTCATGCATATCACGAAAAAACTGATTCATGCGGCATTCACCCTGGTTGTGTTTGTTTTGCTGTTATATCTTCGTGGCGCTTTGCCTGCGATTTTGGCAAATTTCCATTAAATGTGACCAAAAAGTGTTATCCGCAAAAACAAGGTTCTATTAACACACGGTATACTGTTTACAAAAATAATAAAGGAGAATAAAAAATGTATCGATTACCAAATGGTGGAAGTGGCAATGCCCTGCAAAAAGCAATTTCAAAGGAGCTTATCAATGCGTTTACGGTTGTATTCGAGATTACGATCTCAGAAAATGATATAAGTTTGGACCGGACGCATCTTATGGACTTTTTGGAGGAAAATCAGTTGCTGAATACTCCTATGGTCTCAGATGAAATGTGGGAGCTTAGAATAATCAGTATGCTCCGCGAGTTATCTGATCCAAGTTATGAATATACTTTTGATTTGCTGGGTGAATATATTTTGTATAAAGTACTTTGTGAGGTATCTGAGTTTGATGATGAATCATGGCAAACATCCGTCACGGCGGAGGAAATGATAGAATTATATTCAATGATTGCCTGCTCAAAAACGATCGCGTGCATGGAAGTCTGCGAAGTGGATGAACTTTCAGAGCTCAGTCGTGTAGAGATGACCGAACTAATGGACGAAATTACAACCACAATCCGGAATATCTTGCGTGCACCGGAATATCTGCAAATCCTGGACGAATACATTATGTGGGATTGCGATTACCTGTTATTGGAAGATATCGGAGTGGAAAATATGCTGTGTTTGTTAAAGGAACCGGCTTTTGTAGATGAACTTGGCCTCGTCGAATCGAGCGATCAATGTGAACAAATTACTGGCAGCATCAAACGTGCAATTTGTGAGCAGAAGAAATAACGGATGGTTCATTCCTTGCTCGTTTTGCTTCACAGTGGCCAAAAAGTGTTATCCGCAAATAGTTGCATTGGAGGGATGTGCCATACTGTAACTGATCAGCGAGAAAGAAGGTGTCAGTATTTGCGCAAGGAATTAACAGAGCAATTGAATACAGTAGAGGTCGAATACAGTTCGGATTTTTCAGAATGCGAAGTATATGCGGCCAGCGAAGCGGACGAGCCTGGGAAAGCAGAGCTTTCGCAGGAAGAACAGGAAGAGGCAAACAAAGAACTGGAACAGCTGGATGCGGATGCGGATGAAGATTATGTGACTGACTTTTACACGCGGACGTTCCGAAATATCCCCGTCCTGACGCAGGAAGAAGAGCATCACTACGCAACCCTGTTAAAAACAGGCACACCGGAAGAGCGAAAGCAAGCAAAAGATACTTTGGTTTATCATAACATGCGTTACGTTTTAAAAATCGCCGGGAGATACATCGGTCAGGGGAACGACTATGACGATCTGGTTCAGGTTGGTCTGATTGGTCTGATGCGTGCAATCGATAAATATGATGTGGACATGGGTTACCGCGTGACTACATATGCCACCTGGTGGATCAAACAGGCCATCACGAGGGATTTGGCGGACAACAGTCGAACGATCCGGCTTCCGGTCCATATCCAGGACAGCGTCAAAAGAATCATGGCCGCAGAGCGCGATCTTCAGGCAGAAGGGTTCTCCGGTGATGAACTTATCAAACAAATTGCCCGGAAGACCGGGTACCCGATTGAAAAGATCGAACAGGTCCGGAAACTAAAAATACACTTGGTATCACTTGACCTGAAAATTGGCGGGGAAGGGAATAATGACGGTGAGTCCGTCCTGGGGGATTTCGTCGCGGATGAGCGTACAAAAGGCCAGGAGGAGATCATTGAGCGTATGGATATGCGCGAGGAGCTGACGCATTGTATGGATTCGTGTCTGACTGGCAGGGAAAAAGAAGTGATCCGCATGCGGTTCGGGCTGGATGACGGACGTCCGATGACTCTGGAAGAGATTGGAAGTGTGATGGCTGTCACACGGGAACGGGTCCGCCAGATCGAGGGGAAAGCCCTGCACAAGTTGCGCAATCCAAAATATGTCAAATATTTAAAAGTATATCTGGAATAAGAAAGCGGCGCGTAAGCGCCGCTTTTTTCGTCGCATCCGGGATAAAACGATCCGCATACTGATAATATGACCAAAGAAAAGGAATAGGAGAGGAAAAGAATATGGGAGCAAAAAAGAACTGTGCGGAAGAAATCCGCGCGGACATGGAAGCGCTGAACTATGACGTGCTGTATCATAATGTTTCGGAATTGGTGAAGACTACAGCTGCTGCAGTCGGGAATTCCCTTAGTACATGGGAAGACCGGAAAGTGATCAGTTCAATCTCAAGCCGGTTGAAAACACCAGCCAGTATCTGTCGGAAACTGGAGAAGAAACGGATGCCACAGACATTCGATATGGCAAGGATATGCTGTGCGGATCTGATCGGGGTGCGGATCGTTACGATGTATACAGATGACATTTACCGGATCGCAGGGCTGTTAAAGAAAAGCCCGGGCATTAAATTACTGTATCAGAAAGATTTTATCCGGCGTCCAAAAAAATCCGGATATCGGAGCCTGCATTTGATTGTCACAGTCAATGCTTTTCACAATGGCATGAACGTGGAAGAAAAATGCGAGATCCAGATCCGTACTATGGAAATGGATAGCTGGGCGGAATTGGAACATCAGCTGATCTACAAAAACGCAAATCGGAACCGTGCCATAGAAGCAGAACTACGGCAATGGGCGCAGGAACTGGCGGAGCAGGATCGGAAGTTGATCGAACTGCGTAAGCGGATCATGACACCACCAAAAAAAGTTACAAAAAGAAGGAAAAGAAAATAAGAACCAAGAGGTTTCTGGCCGTGGTAGCCTGGAACCTCTTTTTTTGCATAAAACTACAGGGGTGTTCCCCGGGAACACCCCTCTATAAAAACGGGGAAAACATTCGGACGCAAAAAGAAGGAGAAATATGACATACTGAGGACAAATATGCTGCAAGATCGGGAGGGGATTATGGAACCATGTGCAAATTGTAAACAAAAGACAGGTCTTTTTTCATCTGTAAAATTATACAGTGGAGAACGGATTTGTAAAGCGTGCTTTCGGAAAATACCAAAATCATTCCGGCAGTACCGGTATCTGGATTACCGGCTGTTCATGGAAGGATATGAACATGCGGATCACGTATTAGAACATGTATATCCGGCATTCAGGGTTACGGCACAGTACGGGAGAATGGCAATAGACGAGCATCACGGATGGGTTTATTTAGGGGATGCAACGGATTTTGCGAAAGACGGAAAGTTAAAATATCCATCGTCAGATCTTTATGACTGTCTGGATTTATCGGAGGTAGATATCCGCGTGGAACCTGGAACTGTACACGCCGGCACGAAAACAGTCGAGTGCAGCGTTTTATTCTCGGCTGTATTTCAAGCCGGGGAGATCCGGATCGAGGAAACACTCAAACGCCACGCGCGGGGGAACATCCTGGCTGTTTCTGACGGACGCCATGCGTCTTTTGCGGAACCGGTGGATCTGGCAGCCTTCCGCAGTGTTTATAATCAGATGGTTGCGCATGTCGTATCTGCCGCGCAGGAAGCGGAAATGACAATGCAGAAAAAACAACAGGACGACGCATGGAAAGCTGCTGCCATGGCGCAGATGGAACGGGAGATAAGGACGCGCATGGAAAAAGAAATGGAAGCGGAAAGGCTGGCGCGAAGCCGTATGCAAAAACTGGATGAGGCAAAATCTCTCTTTATGCTGGGCCAGGAATATGATCTGCAGCAGTTAAAAAGACAGCGCGCCCTGCTCCTAAAAACGTTTCACCCGGATAACGGACAGGTTGATTCCGCCGCATATGCGCAGAAAATCAACGACGCATACCAGATCCTGGCGAATGAACTGGCGAAAGAGTAACAAAAAGTGTTATCCGCAAAATAAATGATCGGCGGGATGTTTTTAAAAAGATGCGACATACTGTCAGCGAGAAAATTGTACTGCGCTTAGCCGGAGTACGGAAAGGGGGAAACCATGACGGATATCAAGAAAAGAAGCGTAGCGCTTGCCATCATCCTCTCCATCGTAACCTGCGGGATCTATGCGATTTACTGGCAGGTCTGCCTTGTTAATGATATGAACAAGGTAAGCAAGAAGGAGAATGCGAAGGGTGGCGTTGTCGTATTCCTGCTCAGTCTGATTACATGCAGTATCTACTGGCTGTACTGGCTCTTTAAGGCCGGCGAGAATATGGATGCCGCAAAGACTGCAAACGGGGCACCGACTTCCAGCCGTGGACTGGTTTATCTGCTGTTAAGCATTTTTGGCCTTGGCATTGTTGCGGTTGCAATCCTGCAGAGCGACTTAAACAGCCTGGCTGCTGAACCGGGAGCGCCGGTTGCTGATTCCGTTTCAGAGCCTGAAAAGACTCCGGAAGCACTGGAAGAAAAGCATGACGATTCCGAAATGTAAGTAGGAAAGGGATTCCCGGCAGAAATGCCGGGAATTTTTATGACAGATGAAAAAACGATTAAAAGATACTTTACTGCCTCCGGCATTTTGCGGTATCACCGGAGGCGCTTATTATATCTGGCTGCGGCTCACCGGGGTCGGTATCCCGTGCCTGTTTCATTTATGGACGGGGCTTAAATGCCCTGGCTGCGGGATCACCAGAATGTGTCTGGCTATTTTATCCGGAGATCTTCTGGCGGCAAAAAAGGAAAACATCCTGTTATTTTACCTTTTGCCATTTCTGGGGGCATGGTGGCTGGTCCGTCAAACATATTATCTTACAACGGGACGTATGATGCGGGGACGTTTTTTAAACGGGCTGACATGGTGCGTGGTAGTTCTTTTGGTGCTTTTTGGGATCTACAGAAATATTGCAGGATGTTAAGGAGGGAAAGTGTGAAATATATCAGGAATGTATGTCTGTTAATCTTGTTTGTGGCATCTCCGCTTCTTATGATCGGCGGAGTCCTGCTTGCTTTATACCGGTATCCGGAGATCCCATTTTACGCATGGATCATGATGGGCATCGGTTTTTCCCTAAAAATAGCGAACAAGCCGTTAGAGCGGGCGTTTAACCGGAATATGGAATCCATGGAATACGATGAATACGGACGGCGCAAAGGTATGGAAGATTATTCTTCTATGTCGCGCAAGGAACGGCTGCAGGTAGACAAGCAGAAACTGGCCGAGATGGAGCGGATTGTTAGCAGCAGCGCATTAAAACGGATGCAGCATCCGGGGGAAAAGGATCCGGATGGAGCGATGAATGGACTTGTCGGCATGGAGCCGGTCAAAAAGCAGATGAAAATGATGGCTGCGCGTATGGAATATGACCGGGAAAATCAGAAAAAGAAGAAGAAAAAATCGGGGGCGGATACCGCATCCTCCAGACATATGATGTTCTTTGGATCACCTGGTACCGGTAAGACGACCGTTGCAAGGATCATGACCGGCTTTTTATATAAAAATAAGTTCATTAAGGAAAACAAATGCCTGGAAACAGACGGTAACTTTTTAAAAGCGAGTACCACCGCGGATACCGCCGCAAAAACAGAGATCGTCGTCCGCCAGGCATTCGGAGGGGTGTTGTTCATTGATGAAGCGTATGCCTTGCTGTCCGGTGATGCGGCAGGGGAAGCGGCGATCGCGACCTTGATCAAGCAGATGGAGGATAACCGGGATAAATTTGTCCTGATCCTCGCGGGCTATACGGATGAAATGAACCGTCTGGTCAATTCCAATCCGGGCTTTGCGTCAAGATTTAAAGATTATGTCAGGTTCCCGGATTATACGGTCGATGAGATGTGCGATATTTTTTCATATATGGTGAATCAGAAAGGCTTATGCGTGGATGGGGAAGCGATGGAGCATTTCCGCGTCCGGATCGCAAAAGAAAAGAAAGGGAAGCATTTTGGCAATGCGAGAACAGTCCGCAACGTCATGGAGGAGTGCATCGATCATCATGCCGTCCACATCAAGGATGGCAAGCTGAATGGCGCGGATCGTTATAAACTGGTCGGCATGGACGTGTCAGAAAATGTATCGGAATATTTTGGAAAATGATGGGCCGGGCTGTATGTGAGAATCACATACTGTAAGCGCATCATAAAAAAGGGAATGGAGAAAAAAAGAAATGCATCACACAAACAAAGAAACAAAATCAAAATGCTGGTTCGGATGGATCAGTCCCGATGGACAGACATTTCCATGTGATTATCACGGACATTTCGACCTGGCGAAAAAGCTGGCTGGAACGTTCGGTGTTCAGGCTGATCGTCCGATGCGGAATCCGGAATTGCTTTTGGAGCAGCACGGCTGGGTCAAGGTCACAAAGGATCCATTTGGCCCTGCAGAAAAATTACGCAGCGCGATCCTGGCATCACGCATGTATATCACACGGACACAGGCAAAAACCCTTGCGGACCTCGGATTTGACCAGAACCATGACTACCTGGATCTGGTGGAAATGAGCGAAATGCGTTGGGCGGTATAAGGAAAAGGAGAGAAAATCATGGAAAAGAAAACAGGAAAGAAATTGATCATGGGAGGAATCGCCTTGTTGGCTGCCGGCGGTCTCTTATTTGCCGGATGGAAGGTACTTGGCTCAAAGTTCCTCGCACCTAAGGTGGATACAACGGAAACCACGAATGGGAGCGAAGTAAAAACACTGCATCTGTCCTTATCGACGGATGCAATGGAGGGGAGTGTCCTTTATCAGATCGCACAGAATTTTGCCGACCGTGTGGCAGACATGTCGGATGGGAAGCTGGCAGTTGATCTATATGAATATGGCCAGCTTGGAAAAAATTCCGACATGATCGCATTCTTAGACAGCGAAACGCAGGCTGCGGATCTTTTATTTGTGTCCACGGATGCGTTAAGGGATGCAGGCTGTACGAAAGTGGAAGATACCACGAAAGCTTGTGCTTTTAAGGATCATGCTGATTTTGCTAAGTGGGTGGCATCTTCAAAGGCAGAGCAGGTACTTGCGGATACGGAAAAATCCGGGATCGGTGGAACGGGATTGTTTTTTGTAGAGGACGGATTTTACCAGACGTTTTTGGTGACGGCAGATCCTGTCTCCGAAAAGATAATTCTTGGACTTGGATTTGATGAGAGTGACGCATATTATAAAAAGAAAAATGCGCATTACGAATTTGGCCCTTATGTAGATATCCCGGACAGAGTTGCAAACGGTACAATCGCCGGGGCGGAGCTGCCGTTTGACCAGTTCGAGGAAGAAAAAATGTATGAATATCTGCCTTACGTAGTCCATGATAACCATATGGTACGTCCTTACGAGGCAATCATCACACTCCGTACAGCGGATAAGATCGGCAAGGATTCTGTTGTGCTCTTAAAAAAAGCCGGCCAGGAGACGGTCAAGGAGTACGCGGATATCCTGACACATACGGATGAAGAGGCGCTTGCCAGATTAAAAGAAGCTGGCGTGGCGGAAACTGCACTAAAATAAGACGCAGGAACAGCTAAGCATCAGCAGATGTATTAGGTGTTGCCAGAAAGCATTACGAACGGTCACAGGGGTGTTCCCGGGGAGCACCCCCACCGCAATATACTAAAAAACAACATTAAAAAATAACAGCCATTTCCCCAAATATGGAAGTGGCTGTTTTTTGATGCGATTGTGAACAGACTTCGGAGGGATGTCGGCCGGCGTGCCAGATATGGATATTTCATCGTTTTTCTTCCGGCAGGAAGAGCTCTTCGTATCTTCGAACGATATCTTTCCCGGTCTGTGTCTCACAAAGATGTTTTGCTTCTTTTTTGATCCACTGGAACATGTTTGGATAGGCGAGCATCAGGTCAATGAAATAGTTGTTACCAGTCTGGCGGTCACCGAATAACGTTCCCGGGCCGCGAAGCTCCAGGTCTTTTTCGGCTATCAGGAATCCGTCCGTTGTCGAACGGAGAAATTCCAGTTTCTCATTTGGCGCTTCTGTCTGTAAGATGCAGTACGCCTGGTCCCGGCCGCGCCCAACGCGCCCGCGGAGCTGATGCAGGGTGGAAAAACCGAAACGGTCCGCACCGGTAATTGTGATCACCGTCGCATTCGGTACGTTCATGCCAACCTCGATGACGGTGGTCGCCATCAGTACGTCGATTTGTCCTTCCGCGAATTTCTGCATCAGCTCTGTTTTTTCGGCTGCTTTCATCTTGCCGGTCAGCACAGCCATTGTGATGCGTTCTTGGTCAAAATAAGACCGGTAGACGCGTTCCTTTTCTTCAATGGAATATGCTTGGGCAGCCTTATCATTTTTATCAATGGCTGGGCACACGATGTACGCCTGATGGCCTTTTTGAATCTCCCCAATCATGTGTCTTGCCGCTTTTGCATCATCCTGTGTAATTGCGGTTTTCACCGGAAGCCGTTCTGCAGGTTTATCGGTAATAGTGATGATGCCGGAATCCTCCCCGTAGACGGTATCAGCTAGGGATTTTGGGATCGGCGTTGCGGACATGGTGATCTTGTGGCATCCTGGGACGCCCTTTTCCATAAAATTGCCCCGGTGTACGACGCCGAACTTATGCTCCTCATCAATGACAACAAGGCCGAGGTTGTGATACTGTACCGGCTCCGCAAAGATACTGTGTGTGCCAACGATCAGGGAGATTTCTCCGCTTGCAATTCCGGCTAACATCTTCCGCTTTTCCGCTGCTTTTGTCTCACTGGTCAGGAAAGCGATCTTTAACCCGGCGTTTTTGGCAATTTCGGAAAGGTCGCGGTAGTGCTGCCACGCAAGAGTTGTGTATGGTACGGCGAGGGCTCCCTGGTAGCCACTTCCCGCAGCTTGAAGGAGCAGGGCAAACGCGACGCAGGTTTTACCGGTTCCGACATCTCCCTGAATGAGGCAGTTTACCCGCCGTCCTCCGGCCATCTGTGCCGAGACGGTATCAATCGCCTGCTTCTGTCCATTGGTCAGGGCATATGGGAGAGATGCCAGATAAGCCTGTTGTAATGTTAAATCGTTACACACCGCGCCGTGTTCCGAGTCGGAGCCGGCATGGTTGAGCTGAAGCTTGACCGCAAGGTACATTAAGTCGTCAAAGACGGCACGCTTTTTCGCCGTCTGCACGTCCCGCCAGGACTGCGGATGGTGCATCATGCGCGCGGACTGCAAAAAAGACGGAAGGCCTGCTTTTTGCAGCAGGTCCGGCGGCATGATATCAAAGGAACTGATTTTTTGCAGCGCCAGATCCAGAGCGTTTCGGTAGTCCTCTGCAGTGAAGGATTTGATCTGCCCATGCTGGACGTAAAATGTGTGATAGCGCTCTATATTCCAGGAGAATACCGGTGGGTTTAAGACGGAAAATGTACGGTACGCTTCATTGTAGGTGATAAACCCTCCAACAATCACCCTCTTTCCGACCAGCATGGATGAAACCGTCAGGCATTCCAGTAAGATCCGTCGGATTGCAAGGTCTAACCGGAGCCCTCTCAGATACCATTTGGCGCACCGTTTTTGAAGTTCACGCATGTCAGCACCGCAAAAAGCAGATCCGATCGCTTCCCATACCTCTGGTCCGCAGGTTTCCCGTAAGGCAGCTTCGCCCATGGAGGAACATGCGTCCTTCCCGAAAACACGGAGCGATCCAAGTGCCTGCGCAGCTGGGGGTTCTTCCTGGTTTAAGGCTGCGATGGCTTTTGCGCATTTTGCGGAAACCTGCATATCTGCAGAGTTCTCGTAGAACATCAGCGCATTTGGTATGATGAGTTTCCTTGTCATCGGATTATCGTCCAAATCTTCCAACAGCCTGTATTTGAACGCGTCCAGTCCAAGAATATTGGCTTGCAGCACCTGTCCGGTGCTATCTTTCTGTTTTGTCTGTTCGTCCTCAATTTTCAGTTTTAGCATCATGGTGTGGTTCCGCTGCTCCGTCTGGCAGGACAGGCAGGTTCCTATAACCGCGAACGGGGCGCGGCGCTGCAGGATGGTACATGTCTGTTCGTTCTGGATATCCAGTGCGTAAGTGTTGGTAAAATCCCAGTAGTGGTTCGGCTGTTTTCTGAGCATAGCTTCCACGGAAGTGATCTTTCTTTTGTTTAAGGAACTGCATTGCCGTTCCGTCAATCCTAATTCGTTTAACTCCATCATTTTCTCCTTTTTGTACGTGCGGCTGCATAAGACAAGTTTTTTCTTGCAGCTATTTCTACCAGTATGTCGCAAATTTTCCATGGCTTTTTTTGCGGATAACGATTTTTGGTCATTTTTCCTGTTTTTGAGCGTTTGTTTTTCTGCCATGCATAAGTGGTGGGTCCTGGCATGCACTGTATTTTGGGCTGCCTTTTCCCTTTGCGTTCGCCATACTGTTAGCGAACGTTGAATTATAAGGAATATAAGGAGGAAGCAGAAATGATCGCTAAAACAAAAGACAAAAAAGAACAGGGCGATATGATGATCGCTGCGGCAAAGAAATTCCAACAGGAACATGACGGAAAGCTTCCGTCGGTTATGGACATAGCGCATCAGTTGGACACATCACAATGGACCATATACCACAATTCGTATTATATGGACTGGATGAAGCAGGCTAAGATGCAGGTATCCGGTTTGCCGGATGCAAAGCAACAGTCGGTTCCAAAAAATGTGTCAAAACCGGTAAAAAAGGAGACTCCGGAACCTAAACACGACCTGATGATTCACGGTACGCTTTTATATCCGTGGACATTTCAGGGAGAACCGGTTGTCCGGAGCGCAGAGATGGAAAAATGCTTAAGCCGTCAGGTCAGAGACCTCGTAAAGGTCTGCGCCAAGCAGGACGCATCTTATATGCGAACCGCATGCTTACGGGAGTTGTGGGATGAAAATCCAGGCTGCAAGCGTGCGGGTAACCCGGTTTTTCCGGTCAGCCTGTATGTGGAATCGGCATTCCATGCAGCATTGCAGGCGAAAAAGCTGCAGCCACGACGGGAAAAGGAGCTGAAAGAATTTATCCAGAGTTATTTCCATGCCGGTTCAGCACAGGAGGAAGAAACGGCCGTACAGGAACAGGGAACACAGACGGATGGGGCACAGGATCCTACCGCTATGTGCGTTCCGGCGCTGCACTTGATCTGACGCCACTGATCGAATGCATTTCGCATGGAGTGCAGGCATTAGAAATATCTGACTTGAAGCGCGCAGAGAACGTGGCGGGGCTATATATGGCAATCCGGGAACAGAACAAGCTGCTCACGCAGGCGGTCAACTTATTATCCCAGAATCTCATGATACAGGGACAGGCTATCATGAACATTCAGGATGCAATCTGTTCCATGGTGCAAGACTCCAATCCAGTCAATGCAGGAAGCGTTTCAACGGCGACCGCAAAGATCTTAAACCGCGGGGAACAAATTCAGGAAACGGACAAGAAGGCGCTCCTTGAGAAAAAACTTCAGAGTGCGTCAAATCGTAAGGTTACAGCGAGGACCAGTCTGGATACGGAGGCTTTCGAAAAACACGAAACCGCGGAAGAAACACCGGATATTGACACCGGATCTGACATTCCAGACGAAGCGCCGGACATGGGAACTGGTCCTGATATAAGCACACAGGAAACACCTGTCTCTAAGAAAGCATCGTCCACCATCCCGGAAGAAGGACAAGATTCAGACTTTATGAGCTTCCGCGTTTATAGTGACCAGATCCATGCACTTTTACTGGAATTTGGAATCACTAATAAAATGGACACGGAAAGAGGAGCAATGTTGTCCAAAGCGTACACCCGCATGAGAAACCAGTACGGGATCGTCTGGGAACAGGTAGAAAAGGAGTACATTCGGGAAAACGGGGATCGTGCGAAATCCACATTAAGGCTTGCTTATTTTCTGGAATCAACAGGTCCGCAGTACCGCGGATTGTTAGGTGGCTGTCTGTATACCGTTTTGCAGGATGCAGCTAAGAAACATGAAGAGGATACATCTTCCAAAGCGGAGCAATATTATGTTCAAGATCTCGGCCTGGTGGATGAAATGATCGAAAAGCTTGCGATCGAAAAATCCGTCACACCACGTTCCTTGAAAGATGCGTATCACATGCTGTTGCAGAATGATACCACCATGCATTGGAAGCGTCTGTCAACGGCATACCGGGAAAAATTCCGTATGGCATCAAAATGCGCGATTGATCCGATTAAAGTAGCGGGATCTACGGATAAGGCAAAAAAAAGAGCTGTAGTCTTATTTAACATGTTTGTGGATAAACAGTTTATGGATGTTACGGCATAACTTCACAGGGCGGCGCAAAATGCCGCCCTTATTTTGCTTCAAAATCACAGTATGCCATCCCCATACTGAAGACAAAATAAATATAAGGTATTGGGCATGGCCCAGAAAGGAGTACATATGAAAATCATTAAGAGAAATGGTGCAGAGGCCGAATTCGACCGTAATAAGATTGTCAACGCAATCACCAAGGCGAATCTTTCCGTTGCGGAACCAAGCCGCATGAAGGACATCTACATCGAGGCGATTGCTCTTGACGTGGAAGACGAGCTTAAGGAACGCCCGAGTACCTCCAATGTGGAGGAAATTCAGGACCTTGTGGTATATGCCCTGATGAAGCATGCGCCGGTTGTTGCGATGAGCTACCAGAAGTACCGCGAAAAGCGCGAACTGATCAGACACGCGAATACCACGGACGATAAGATCTTAAGTCTTATCAACTGTGAGAATGAAGAGGCTAAACAGGAGAATTCCAATAAGAACCCGATCATCAACTCTACCCAGCGTGATTATATGGCAGGAGAAGTGAGCCGGGATTTAACGGACCGTATCCTGCTTCCGAAAGAGATTGTGGAAGCGCACCGGGTTGGAATTATTCATTTCCATGATTCCGATTACTTTGCGCAGAAAGAACACAACTGCGACCTGGTGAACCTGGAAGATATGCTCCAGAATGGCACTGTCATTTCCGGCACCATGATCGAGAAGCCGCATAGTTTTTATACGGCCTGCAATATCACCACACAGATTATTGCACAGGTAGCATCCAACCAGTATGGCGGACAGTCCTTCTCATTAGCACATCTGGTACCGTTCGTGGAAGTCTCGCGTTCACGTATCAGAAAGCAGATCGAGCAGGAAAATGAGGCAGCCGGTGTGGTTATGGACGAATCCCAGGTGAATACCGTGACGGATTTCCGCTTGAAAGACGAGATCACCCGCGGTATCCAGACGATCCAGTACCAGCTGATCACCCTGATGACCTGTAATGGGCAGGCGCCATTCGTGACCATGTTCATGTATTTGGACGAGGTACCGGAGGGAAGAGCAAGGGACGATATGGCCATGCTGATCGAAGAGGTCTTAAAGCAGCGTTACCAGGGCGTGAAAAATGAGAAGGGAGTCTGGGTTACTCCGGCGTTCCCAAAGCTGATTTATGTTCTGGACGAGGATAATATTACGGAAGGGTCCAAATACTGGTATCTGACCGAACAGGCGGCGCGTTGTACCGCAAAACGGATGGTCCCGGACTACATTTCCGCAAAGATCATGCGGGAATTAAAGAAGGGATGCGTATATACCTGTATGGGATGCCGTTCCTTCCTGACTGCGGAAGACGATGTCCGCAACGCGGACGGAAGCAGAAAGTTTTATGGACGTTTTAATCAGGGCGTAGTGACGATCAACCTGGTAGATGTTGCGTTAAGCTCCGGGAAAAACATGGACAAGTTCTGGCAGATTCTTGAGGAACGCCTGGAATTATGTCACAAGGCATTACGCTGCCGCCATGAACGATTACTCGGAACGTCATCCGATGTTGCTCCAATCCTCTGGCAGAACGGCGCTCTTGCGAGACTGGAAAAGGGAGAAAAGATTGATAAGCTGCTGTATGGCGGATATTCAACGATCTCACTCGGTTACGCCGGCCTTTACGAGATGTGTCTTTACATGACCGGAAAGAGCCATACAGACGAGGAAGCGAAGCCATTCGCGCTGGCCGTGATGCAGAAATTAAATGATAAATGTGCTGAGTGGCGTGCGGCGGAAAATATCGGTTATTCTGTATATGGAACGCCGTTGGAATCCACAACGTACAAATTTGCAAAATGCTTACAGAAGCGTTTCGGTACAATCGAAGGCGTGACAGACCACAACTATATCACGAACAGTTATCATGTCAATGTACGTGAGAAAATCGATGCTTTTACGAAGTTAAGCTTTGAATCAGAGTTTCAGAAGCTTTCTCCGGGCGGCGCGATTAGTTACGTGGAAGTGCCGAACATGCAGCAGAATATCCCGGCAGTCCTTGCGATCATGAAGCATATCTACAATAACATCATGTATGCGGAATTAAACACCAAGAGCGATTACTGTGAATGCTGCGGCTATGATGGTGAGATCAGGATCGTGACGGATGACAGTGGGAAGCTGGTCTGGGAGTGTCCGAACTGCGGCAATCGCGACCAGTCCAAGATGTCCGTTGCGCGTCGTACCTGTGGGTATATCGGGACGCAGTTCTGGAATCAAGGAAGGACACAGGAGATACGTGACCGTGTGGAGCATGTAACTATTACATCTGTTATATAACAGATAGAACGAAGCGCAAATGCACAATGATTCAGTTCTTATAACAATTATACAGTTCTCATATGTCATCAAAGAAATGTGCAATGATACAATGATTCGGTTGATATAACAATCATACAGTTGATATACTACAACAATTTGGAATACAACCAATGATACAGTTGATATACGTCATAATTGTACAAAATAGATGATGACAGGAGAAGTTGCCTTTGAAACTGGGTCTTAATCAATTAGCGAAGGATAGACCGGGCAAATTCCGGTCTTCCTAAATCATACAAAGCATACAAAGGAGAAAAATATGAACTACGCCCAAGTATTCATGTGCGATATCGCAAATGGTCCCGGATGCCGTACGAGCCTGTTTGTATCTGGCTGCACACATCACTGTCCGGGATGCTTCAACGAGATCGCATGGGATTTTAATTATGGAAAGCCTTTTACGAAGGCTGTCGAGGACCAGCTGATCCTTGAAAGCCGACCGTCCTATATCGACGGGTTTACATTTCTTGGTGGAGAACCGATGGAAGTTGCAAACCAGTCAGCGTTATTGCCGTTCATGGAACGGATAAGGAAAGAACTTCCAGAAAAAACTATCTGGATTTATTCCGGATATACGTATGAGGAACTGATTGATCCCAGCAATTCCAGATGCCACGGTGTGGACACGGACCGGATCCTTGCACTCGCAGATGTTCTTGTAGATGGGAGATTTGTCGAGGCGAAAAAGGATATTACCCTCCGCTTTCGTGGGTCTTCCAACCAACGTGTGATTGATCTGCGGGAAACAAGAAAAAACGGACGGATTATCTTAAGTCTGTATGGGGAAAATTAACAGGATGCTATGGATGCGTTGCAGTAACGATTTAAAATCGTTACTGCAACACATCCATTTTTTTATACCTATCGTACGCGTGTATGGAAGAGTATGCGGCATGTAGCATACTGAAGAAAACAGAGCGTGCACGTGCATAATTACCTCGCACGTGCATGTACCATGCTATGCACGCGGTTTTTCTGCTATGCTTTCGACATCGGCAGAAAAAAACCAGAAGAAAGGAGAATGATCATGACAGACAAAATAGAGAGAACTACCGATTGCAGGAAAGAATTTTCTGACGCATTGAAGGTATGTCTTGCCGAATCCGGAATCGCGACGGCGGCAAACCTCCATAAAGAAATGGATGTACGTGGGTATCCGGTAAATGATAGTACCGTACGGCGTTATGTTTCCGGGAATGTGTTTCCACCAGAGGCGGCATTCGGCGTAATTCAGTCTATCCTGGAGCCCAACATCACAAAGGAAAGCATGGACAGACTGGAACGGACTTATCTGGCAGTGGCGGACGAACGGGGGTATGCGGTAGAAAAGGACGCGACAGAGCAGGATGCGGAAACAAATCTGAATGAAGGAACGGAAAATCCGTGGCGCGTAGCTCCGAAAACTCGTGATGGTTACAATGAACCGTGGTTTGACCGGACGACATTATATGAGGAACTGGAGCGGATCCCGAGAGCCCTGTTTGGGTATCGGGAAAAGTCGCAGATGTTCCCCAAACCGGAATATCTCGATTACCTGCAGGCAAAAACCCTGTACGGGGAGCGGGAGGCGCTGGATTATGTACCGTACGTCCAGAATGAGAGTGCCGGGAACAAGCTTGCCTTCCTGCAGGCATATAAGCATTTTATGAAAGAGCAGGAGCCTTATGGCATGGGCGAGGATTACTGGTTGAATGCGCTGTCTACGTGGTTTTACGATTCCCATGTGGAGCCGGACCGTTCCTGGCACATTTACTGCGTGAAACGGATCGTCAATCGTGCCATTGCCCGCTTATGGATCAAGAGGATCTGGAGCACGCTGGTGACTATGTCACGGAGTTATATAAGTTGTTCAAGGAACATGAAAAAGAGCATTACGAAAATGTGCTGGTAGAATATTACCGGTATAACAGCAATAAGTGGCGACCGGGCGGCGGACATCCTCTTTTGGGGTCTCTGGAGCTTGGGAATGCGATAGTGTATTTCAAAAAGAATCAGATCGCCAGCCCGTATTTCATTCGACTGCCGATGTTTGACGTGGATCCTGTCGAAACAGATCTGGACAGCGGTATGCTAATGTGTAGGCTGGTTGCGAATGATTTTCCATCAATGCCAGAATGCAGCATTCGTGCCTTTATGACATGGGTTGAGAGCTTATCAAGGAAATACGGTGACACAGCAATGGCACAGACAAATGATACAAAACAGGAAGGGAGGGGGGAATCGACACTCTTGTGGGTTCCTCAAAAAGACACAATCATGCAGAAAAATATTCCGTTAAATCATGTAGAAACGCAGACTTATCCAATCGGCAAAGCCGATAAGGATGAACAGAAAAACATCATCTTGTCGCAGCATAACTGCGTGGGATTCGGTCAAATGGGAAATAATAACGTTTTGGTTATTGGTGGTATCGGGAAGTCACGCGAAATCATTCAGCCGAATTTGCTTCAGGCTTTTGGTTCCTACGTAATTCTGGATCGTGGTGGAGAGTATTTTAATCGTAACGCATCCTTTTTCCGCAAGAAGGGCTACCAGGTGCGCGTCCTGAACCTGTCTGATGCAGGACATTCCGATCAGTATAATCCGCTTCATTATGTAAGGGACGAAGAGGATGTGAGTCTGCTCGTCCAGTGTATTTTTAACTGCACCTCCGCAAATCGGGACCAAACAGCAGACTCATTCTGGGAAAAGACTGAAAGGGCAATCTTGGAAGCCTTGATCCTTTATATGGTCCAGTGCTGTCCGAAAGAAGAGCGGAATTTTGCTGCCGTGCTCAAATTACTGAATGACGCGAAAACAGGCGAGCAGGGTCTTGACGCACTGGATAAACTGTTTGGCGAAGCGAAAAATACAGCGAAAGAAGACAGCTTCACGGTGCGGTATCACGTCTTCAAACAGGCAGGCAAAAAAACTGCAATGTCCATACTGACCGCGGCAGCTGTGCGTCTGGCCGTTTTTGCCCGTAAAGATATTCAGACTCTGACAAAGGACGACCAGATGGAGATCGAAATGATGAGCGAGGAGGATACGGTCACTTTTCTCATTCCGTCCGCGAATGATGACGATGCCATGCTTATCAATATGATTTATACTCAGATGATGGACCGGTTGTATAAATACGCTGCTGAGACAAACTGCTTTCCGCTGCCGCGACAGGTAAGATTCGTCATGGATGATTTTGCGAGTTTTGGAGCGTTGCCGAGATTTCAGATGAAATTGGCCACCATGCGTAAGTACGGTTTGTCCGGCATGCTTTGCGTTCATTCACTGGCACAGATAAAAACATTGTATCCGGAAGATTGGGAAACCATCATGGGAAGCTGTATGGCATTCGTATATCTCGGGGCAGACGAGGCGGAAGTACATCAGGAAGTCGTGAGGATGGTCGGCAAAATGACAATTGTAAGTAAAAATATCACCCAGTCCATTGCGGATGACATCGCTGGGTCGAATCCACACCCCCTTAAAAACGCAAACCGCGATTTTCTGAGTGTGGATGAAGTGCGCCGGATGGAACCGGGCAAGGAAGTTTGCATGGTAATGGGACGTCAGCCATTATACGATGACTGTTACGATATCAGCACGCATCCAAATTATTCACTTTGGGCAGTGCAGAAAATCCGGTAAAGCCATAGAATCGTAAAGGACGGACAGATTTATTTCTGTCTGTCTTTTTTTGACCAAAAAGTGTTATCCGCAAAAAAAGATGGAAATGGAAACATATGACATACTGAAGGTGTAACAATTTCTGGAAAGGGCTACATCGCACCGAATTATGTAGAAGAGCGTTACGAAAATGTATTGGTGGAATATTACCGGTATGATAACCATAAGCTGCGGATGGGCGGCAGCCATCCTCTTTTGGGGTCCCTGGAGCTTAAGAATCAGATCACCAGTCCGTATTTCATGCGACTGCCGATGTTTGACGTAGATCATGCTGAAACAGATCCGGACAGTGGTATATCAATGCGCAGGCTGGTTGCAAACGATTTTTCATCAATGCCAGAATGCGGTATTCCTGCCTTTATGGCATGGGTTGCAAACCTGTCCGAGAAACACAGTGAAACAGCAATGGTACGGACGAACGATACAAAACAGGAAAGGAGGATGGAACTGACACTCTTACGGGTTCCTCAAAAAGAAACAATAATGCGGAAAAATATTTCGTTAAATCATGCAAAAACACAGACTTATCCAATCGGCAAAGCAGATATGGATAAGCAGAAAAATATCATCCTGTCGCAGCATGGCCGCGTTGGATTTGGTCACATGGGAAATAATAACGTTTTGGTTATTGGCGGTATCGGAAAGTCACGCGAAATTATTCAGCCGAATTTGCTTCAGGCTTTTGGCTCCTACGTAATTCTGGATCGTGATGGAGAGTATTTTAATCGCAACGCATCCTTTTTCCGCAAGAAGTACTACCAGGTGCGCGTCCTGAACCTGTCTGACATAGAACATTCCAATCAGTATAATCCACTTCATTATGTAAGGGACGAAGAGGATGCGAGTCTGCTCGTCCAGTGTATTTTTAACTGCGCCTCCGCAAAGCGGAAACAAACAGCAGACTTATTTTGGGAAAAGGCTGAAAGGGCAATCCTGGAAGCCTTGATCCTTTACGTGGTCCAGTGTCGTCCAAAAGAAGATCAGAATTTCGCTACCGTGCTCAAATTACTGAACGACGCAAAAACAGACGAGCAGGGTCTTGAAGCACTGGATAAACTGTTCGGTGAAGCGAAAGATGCAGCGAAAGAAGACAGCTTCACGGCGCGGTATCGCGTTTTCAAGCAGGAAAGCGAAAGAACTGCATTGTCCGTGTTGATCATGGCAGCCGTGCGTCTGGCGGTTTTTGCTCGTGAAGATATTCAGACTCTAACAAAGGACGATCAGATGGAGATTGAAATGATGAGCGTGGAGGACACCGCTACTTTTCTCATTCCGTCCGCGAACGATGACGATACTATGCTTATTAATATGATCTATACTCAGATGATGGCCAGGTTGTATAAATACGCCGCTGAGATAAACTGCTTTCCGTTGCCGCGCCAGGTAAGATTCGTCATGGATGATTTTGCGAGTCTTGGAGTGTTGCCGAGATTTCAGATGAAATTGCCCACCATGCATAAGTACGGTTTGTCTGTCATGCTCTGCGTTAATTCACTGGCGCAGATAAAAACATTGTATCCGGAAGACTGGGAAATCATCGTGGGGAATTGCATGACATTCGCATATCTCGGGGCAGCCGAGACGGAAGTACACCGAGAGATCGTGCGGTTGATCAGTAAGGCGACAATCGTAAGTAGAAACACTACCAAGTCTATTGTGGATGAAGTGCGTCCGTTTAGACTGTTTTGTGACCTACTTCAGATACTCCGTAATCTCCTGAACATGGGTAAAGTGCGTCGGATGAAGCCAGGAAAGGTGATTTGTATGATCACTGGATATCAGCCGTTATACGATGATTGTTACGATATCAGCGCACATCCAAATTATCCGCTTTTAGGAAGTGAGAAGGATCCGGCGAAGCCGTAGAATTAGAACATATTAAGTTAGAACATATTATGGCGGACGGACAGATTTTACTTCTGTCCGTCTTTTTTTTGACCAAAAAGTGTTATCCGCAAAACAGTGTTTTGGAAAATTATGCCATACTGATACTGAATATAATTTTTGAAAGGAGTTTTCGCGATGAGAACGAGTACAAACCACACAAAACCGGAGGTAAACGTCAGAGGAAATCTGAAAGGAATGGAAGAGAAAAAAACGGAGAGAATGACAGTACCGGCCACGGATGCAGAAAAGACTGGACAGGAGGTAAAGAAACCTGTAAAAGTAGCCAAGAAGGAGGAAAAGATCTTCGTTGAATTTGGCGGGCGCCAGATTTTAGTCAATGATGTAGCTGAGTCCGCAAAGGCGCATTATAAGGCATTGTTTGAAAAGGAAAACGGCGTCTTAAAAACACTGGAGCTGTATATCAAACCGGAAGAGAATGTCGCCTATTACGTGGCAAATGGTACCGGCCGTGATGAATTTAAAGTTGGTCTGTAGGAGGAAATAAGAAAATGCGTAAACATGCAAGTTTGATTTTAGCAGCTATGGCATTATCCCTGGGTGCGGCACCGGCCGTATTCTGCGGGGAACCGATGGCTGTTTATGCGGCGGCAAGACTGGATGTACCGGATAATACCGGCTGGGATGATGACAACGAATGTATCGCCATCTGGGATGAAGTAGAAGGTGCGAAGCAGTATGAAGTGTATCTTTACAAAGAATCCGAGGACTCCGACTCCAGAAGTAAGATAGCAGAAGTGAAAGTCAAAAAGAATAAATACAACTTCAAAAAGAAGATGACATCGGAAGGCGATTATTCATTCCGCGTCAGAGCTCTTGCTGGAAAGTCTTCCGGCGATTCCGCGTGGTCAGATTATTCGGAAAGCACATGGATTTCCAGTTCCCGCGCAACTTTTAATGATACCAAGGGAAATAAGGATACTTCAGCAACCGGTCCTGGTGTGACGAAAAAAGAAGAGGGTGGAGCAACGTCCGATACGGATTCCGGTACCGGACTGTCTGTTTCCTCCTTTATATACGGCTGGCAGAACGATGCAAATGGCTGGTGGTGGAAGAATGACGACGGTATGAGTTACCCGGTTAACTGCTGGCGCTGGCTGGATGGCAACCGTGACGGGGTAGCCGAATGCTATTACTTTGGTGGCAATGGGTACATGCTTTCTGATACGGTCACTCCGGACGGATATCATGTCAACCGGGACGGTGCCTGGGTGGAACCAGATGGCTTGGTTCACACTATGCAGTCGAAATAAGACGAGTGTTTCATAAGGAACGTGCGAGAGTGCGTTCCTTTTTTGCGGATTTTTGCCAAAAAGTGTTATCCGCAAAAGAATATCGCCGATATCCGCGCCATACTGAGAATGAGGCAGGACCGAAGTCGGCTGGCACCCATTAGAAAAGTGGTGGTCGGATTCTCATGCCACATACCCACAAAAAGAGTACCAATTACGAAAAGGAGAATGATGATGGTTAAGAAAGAGATTGCGGAGATCAAGAAAACACTGCGCCCGGAAAGCAATTCCTTTACCATGCTTTGCGGCTGTTACGTCCATGGTGAGGATCGGGAGCGCGCAACATTTAAAACGGCTTTTCAGTCTTTGCAGGAAGAGGATTTTTTCAAATACCTGGATGTGTTTAAAAAGACATTGTCCGGTTCCATTGGGAAGACCTTATTTAATGTCCCCTTATCCAAGGAACAGCAGGAGCTGCAGGAATTACTGTATGAACTTGTAACGGACGGCTGTAAGGATGATGATAAACTGAATGAGTTTTATGACCGGATCACCGGCGCTATCGAAACACATGAAAATTTTGTGATCTTCCTGGCTCACAACCGTTACGACGTACCTGGGAAAACCAGTGACGACCTTGAGATGGAAGACGCCTCCGAGGAAGTCTTTTCGCATATTCTGTGCGCAGTCTGCCCGGTCAGCCTTACAGAACCGGGTCTTGGATACTCGGAGGAATGCGGCACCTTTGAAAGCATGGTGCGCAATTGGACCGCGCATAAACCGGATTACGGCTTTTTATTCCCGGCTTTCAATGATCGTTCGGCGGATATCCATGAAATGCTGTTTTATAACCGCAGTGTCAAAAGCCTTGGCGACCAGGCTGTCTTAAATTTCACCGGAAGCGGACTTCCAATGGCGGCAGAAGAGCAGAAGGACGCAGTCTGCAAAATCGCCGAAAACCTGTTCCAGGGAGAACTCGATTACAGCATGGCAATGGCCGTGAAAGAACAGATCGACCAGACGATCGAGGAGCGTGCAGACATGGAACGCGCGGAAGAGGCGGAGTTAGACAAAGAAAAACTAAAGGATCTTTTGGAACGTGCAACTGGACAGCCAATTTCCGATGCGGAATTCAACCATGCCGCACAGGGTGTTCTGGATGAAGGGGAGAAGTTATGTTACGAGAATCTCTCTGACACAAGGACGTTGGAATTAAAGACTCCGACCGTGACCATCAAGGTGAAAACGAATGAGACCGGAACTCCAGAAGTTAGAAAGATCGATGGCCGCAACTGCATCGTAATCCCGGTGGAAGGAGAACTGACTGTCAATGGTATGAAGGTCGAGACCACGAAAACAAACTGATCGCAAGGAGAATGGCATTAGGAGTGGCGGTAAGCCTGCGTCATATTGTGGAAATTCACCAAAATCGGCGCATGGAAGCTCGTGCCTTTAGTCATGAGAGGAAATGCGCCGGGATAAAAGATGCAAATTTGCCTATAAAGCAGAACGGAAGGGAAAACTCCTGGTCAAAGTGGACCAGTGGTTCCCGTCCAGTAAGACCTGCATTGCCTGCGGACATATCCATAAGGAATTAAAACTGTCCGACCGTACCTATATATGTCCAAAATGCGGTCATGCCATGGACCGGGATAAGCAGGCAGCAAGGAATATCCTGAATGAGGCGAAACGGATGACAGGCGCAGCCTGACATCCTTACGCATAGAAACGACAATCCTTCGTTATGGATGAACCGGACGGGACGCCGGGGATCGCCTGTACTGATTGTAAGGTTTGGATGGTTACAGTCATCCTGTAAACTTGACTCCTCGTAGGCAGGAAAAGAGAAGCTCCACGGAGCTGAAGCCCCCATTCCCAGGCGCGGTACACCGCGCATAAGTGGAGGGTAGTTCACGCTATTACGAAAGAAAAGTACGGTGAACAAAAACATGGAGGAATTGATTAAATGGATAGCTTCAAGAAAAATATCAAAGATGCAGTCAAGTACTTGTTGGTATGGTTTTGTAGTGGCGCTGCATTTTATGCATACCAGACGGAACATATGGAGATAGGGGTATTCTTCACTTTGTTGAGCTTTTTATACTGGTTACTCTAATTTTTACTAAAACTCCCGTGCGCTATTATGCGTACAGGAGTTTTTTTGATTGTGTGCTGAGCATGGCACTAATCTTAGGATAAAAGATGGAGCTGATCTGCTCAATCCCTTATCCTATTACTTAGTGAATCGGCCACACGATCCGATAGTTGCGAATCTGTTTATGATTTTCTGTGACCTTTTGGAACAATATATCTGCATACTGATGGCGTATCTCAAGAAAAAGGAATCAGAGGAAGGAGAAAAAAATCATGAAATCTTGCAACAAAGCAACAATGGGATCGACCGGAGGAGGGATAAACTCACGAGTACCACACTCGCAGCTGCCGTATCCGAAAAACCTGATTAGTGATATCGTCGGAAAATACTGCGATATGGAACTTTCAGCGGAACAGATTGGTAAGCTGGAGACTGCGGTCAGTGAGCTTCCATTCGGCGAACAGAATGCAATCCGGTACCGTTACAAATACCGCTTTACTCCGCGTCAGGCCGGAAAGAAAATCGGCATGAGCGAAAGCAGGGTGTTAGGACATCAGAAAAAAGCATTGCTCATCTTAAGAAGACCGGAAAATCTGGTTTTATATTGTCCGGACGGAGAAAGCGTACAGAATGCTTCAAGGATCATTGGAAATACAGAACCAGTACGGGATGCCGCATTCGCTGACAAACCAATCCAGGAATGTGGGCTTTCGGTTAGGCTTACAAACTGCCTGTTACGACAGTCCATCTTTACCCTGGGAGAACTGTTGACCTGCACATGGCAGTACCTTCGAGCATTTCATGGATTTGGCAATGTGTCTGAAGGAGAACTGCGGGAGTATTTAACAGCGCATGGCTTGTACTTATTAGATTTGTAATATGCAGAAATTAAGACATAGGAGGAAAATAAGATGGGATGCTCTATGAAGATATTGACTGGGATTGGAACGTATGAACCGGAAGACTTTAAGAATGAAAACGACCGCAAGGACGCAGTCGCCGATTTGAAAGAAGCGCTTGAGAGTGAACTCCTCAGTGAATATTCCGGAGAAATCGAATGTTTTAAGGAATATTTTCCGGATTTAGAAATGGACAGTCAGGAACTCATTTTAGGCTGTGAGCGTCCGGATGAACTGCGGGCGGTGGTAAAGGCGTGGAATGCGGATATCCGTGAGAATTGCGCACGAGCGCTTGAAAATATTGAGGCCGAGATGCACAGACATGGTTATGATTCTTTATCCCAGATGATCCGCCATTATCGGAAAATGGACCAGTTTGGAAAAATGGTTGATTTGAGGTATCCAGCTTCCGTGTATAGCTTGCGCAAGGCCCTGGACGCGTTCGACAATCATTTTTCTTATGGTGACGGACGAAGATTGGTGCATGTGGATCATACGCTTTACGATGGGCGTTATTGCAATGCGCATTGCGTATTGATTCCGGAGGAACTGGAGAAGGACGTTTTAGAACATCCGGAATCGTACCTGCTGATTGAATTAGTGTATGATTAATGAGAATGTCATAACGGTGACATGTTTAAAGAGCTGGCTTTGCCGGCTCTTTTTTGCTGCCAATGATCCATGGCTTGTGTCAGGAATGGGAAGCAAAAATGGCACTGGATTTTTACATGGTGTCTCCATACTGATATCGTAACAAATCATATTAAGATATGGAGGAAAAGATCATGAAAGTAAGAGAATTATTGGAAAATGGTATCGCCGGGGAGAAAGTTAAGCGGTATTCCGCCGTTAATATCGGGTACACCGATCGCAACGGACTGGAGCAGGAGACGCAGTTAAATGTCTCCCATCGCCTGGATACCGAAGAAGGGAAAAAGGAATTGGAAGAACTGTTTGCGTCTCTCTGCGAAGAATTCGAGACCACGCCGGACAATGTGACGTACGTAACACTTGCGGCTACGGATGATTCGGCGGAATCACTGATAGAACGTGGTTACTAATGCGCGCGGGACTGGAGGAATGGGCATGGCATCCATCAAGGATGCCAGCCAGGTCTATATGATCAGGGAATCTTATGGCCGTCTTTCTACTTTTTTAAGGGACACTCTGAAAATGGGGCATCCTTTAAGCAGATGAAAAGACGGTGAAAATCAAGAACGAAGGAGAAAAAACCATGATGACATATCAGAATTTTAAGGAAACGGTGATTGCCACATTAGTATCTTATATGCCGGAAGAATATCAAGAAATGCAGATCGTCTGCCGCAAAAAGCGGTACGTCAATCAGGAGCAGGAGGTGCTGGCATGCAGTATTCCGAATGCACGCGTCAACACGGTTAATATTGGTCTGGCGGATGCATATGATGATTATCTGGAAAATGGGCATATAGTTGCAATGCTGCGTGGTATGGCGAAGATCCTGGTGGAAAAATTTCAGATGCCGCTGGTGCCTGAGATGGACGAGACCATGTTGCGCAATGCAGATCAGAAGATCGTGTTTCATCTCATTAACACGGAACAGAACCGGGAGTTGTTGGCGGATGTACCGCACCGGGAGTTTTTGGATCTGTCCATTGTTTATGAACTGGTTGTGCAAATGGATGAGACGGGAATTGCATTTGGCATGATCAAAAATGACATGGCCAGAAAATTATCCATGACGGAAGAGCAGCTGTTCCAGCATGCGTATGAGAATACGAAGAAGCTGCTGCGCCCTGTTGTTTACGACATGTTATCCATGCCCATCGAATTCGCAGCAGATGAATGTGAGGATGATGAGTGTGAGCCTATCCCAAGGACACGGACATTATGGTATATCGGAAATGCAGTTGCAAGATATGGCGCAGCGTCCATTCTTTATCCGGACCTGATGGCCGAACTTGCGGGTATTGTCGACAGTGACTTATACCTGTATCCAAGCAGTGTTCATGAATTTTTCGCACAGTCCGTTTATGCGGTCGATCCGGAGGATGACCAGCCGGACCATCTTGCGGACATGGTTGCGGATATTAACATGTCGGCAGTATCTTTGCGGGACCGTTTATCAAACCAGGTATATCGTTATTGCCGTGCCACCGGGGAAATCACTCTTTTCACGAATACGGCAAATATACGGCTTGACAAACTGGCTTGTCCGCCAAAGCATGTTGACCCGTTGACCGGATGCTGGGGATCATAAAGGGGATGATAAATATATGGCAGAAAAAAAGTTCGCGCTGCGAAGCCTGGATACGGGACGCAGCCATGAGGTAACAGGAAACGAGAATACGACAGTCGCGATGGTGTGGGCTTCGGAAAAGTGCTGGTTTCAAGCTGGCACCAGGGTAGAGATCACGGAACCGGGCGGCAGAAAGGAGCAGTTTATCCATGAGTAGAGATAGAAAAGCGAACTGGGTGAAAACCGATGATGATTCCGTGCAGTACCGCAGGGAAGCTGTGGAACTGGAACAGGGCCAGGAAAAGGTCGTTGAACTGTACCAGCTGCAGATCGTCTGCGATATCACAAAAGTGTCCGAGCCGGACCCGAAAATCTACGCGATCGCCCATGACTTTGTGTATCTTTCTGAAGTAGATGTGCAATCCGTTCTGGAGTCGTACGGATATGAGAGCATAGAGGAACTGAGACGGACATATGGTGACGATGCAGAAATGATTCTTGCAGAATGCCAGTTTGAGCTGGATTCCGGATGCTTAGAAAATCTGATGCACCGGACGCCGCTTATGACCTGGGAACAGGGGCGAAAAGCAATCGAGGCTATGACGGGTGGTATACACGGATAGGAGAGGTGGAGATAGAACAATGGATGAGAATACACGGATCGGCCTGCTAAAGAAAGGCGGCAAAAAGGCATTGGCGGAATACAATCGGCTCAACCGGGTGACTGGGCCTGACATGAATCTTGGGACCAGGGTTCATGCCGATGAGCGATACAAAAAGCCGAAGCACAAAAACCGGGTCTTCGATACGGACTAACAAAAAATCTACCGGAAGGGGCGCAGCGTGATGCGCCCTTTCTTTTTGCGTTTGCCAGGACCGGTAAGGCAGTATTTTTGTTTGGCGATGAATTACCCACGATTTTACCATGCCGGGTTTCCATACTGATATCGTAATCAGTAATGAGAAATTGAGAAAGGAAGGAAAACGAATGAGAAAAGAAGAAATTGAAATGGAAGCATCATGCCAAGGCAGCAGCTAACGTAAACTGGAAGGCAAAGATCCGCCAGACCTTACAGAAATTGGCACAGTCCGGACTGATCACCCACGTAGGGAATGGACAGTGGGCTGCAGCATAATGCAGGAATACGAAAATTTGAAAAAGGAGAAAAAACATGGAAGAGACATTCAGTGAGAAGATGATCGGCCGTTTTGGTATATGCGGTCTGATATTGATTGGAGTGACAGCCTGGCTTGTTTTCGCGCTTATCCTTTACGGCATCCTGTCAGTGACGGGAGTGATCGTGACGGAAGCGAAAGAGCCGGAGCAGACCATCGTGGAATCGTACCACAATACGGACTATGATACGTATATGACAACCGGTATCGAGATTCCGCATATTCAGAGCAGGACGTTTGATATCTGCACGGTATCGGCGGATGACCTGGTAAACGACTGGACGGGAAATGACATTTCTTCCCTGGTACAGGCTGCCATGAGTTTCCGCATCACAAAAAATGACGCGAAATGGAAACAGGGCGGAATGACCGTTGTTCCGGAGGGCGCAACGGTTGTGGATATCGGACTGGTGCGGGTCTATGCATGGCATGAACGTACCGTCGGGACAAAAAATCAGTCTTCGGACCATTTTGTGTTCCGTGTGGCGGGGGATGTGTACCACCTGATCCGAAACACCAAAGGAACCACAACTAATGTCAAGTTAACCTGCGGACGGACCGCATAAGGAGAGATGATGGGAAGAAGAAAAGCGATCGTGATGGATGATTCAATCCTCACAGATGAGCAGAGGGAACAGTGCCACAAAAACGCGCTGATCTGGGAAATGGTCCACCGGGACTTATTCTCCCGTATTGGCATTCCGTTTTTTGTGTGTGAGTCTGAAAAATAATCAGCAGAAGCAGAAGGAGAACAGCCATGACAGATCCCGGGGCATTCGGGACCGCCATGGCTTTTATGAAATTATGAGAAGAAAATGGATGGAACAGGAAAAAGAACTATCTTCATTGGGATCAGATACGGATAAGTGAGATGCTAAGACATGGAGCAATATTCCACGAGATTGGGGATATATTAGGCCGGACAACGGAGAGTGCCAAACATATCGCAAGGATGTATCATTTGTGATGCATACATGCGATGAGGTCATTCGGAGCAAAAACAGAGTACAACGATAAGACACAGGCAGGATGTGCATTACGCGCATCTTTGCCTGCTTTTTTTATGATTGTTTTACAGCATGGCACAAGAATGCTCGTGACTTTAGTCGTGAGATGAATTGTGCCATTTTTTCTTTTATGCTCTTATCTAACCAAATGAATCAATGCTTTTTATCATTTCGACCAAAAAGTGTTATCCGCAAAAAGCCAAGATCTTAAGATGCGACATACTGATGGTAAATCCTGAAAGGAGGGAGCACATGCATACCGTACAGATCTTATTGAATACCAAAACCTGTTCCCAGGAAATGGAAAAACGCTTCCGTGCCATGACCCATATCCATAACGTCTGCGTCAAACACGGAAATAAGCTTCTGTCCCGCCTGGAGCATGATAAAGCATACCAGGATGCCATGGAGAAACGTTTGGAAGCATCCAAGAAGCTGGACGGACTGCAGCAGAAGGTTCCCTCCAACCGGAAGGAAGAACGGGAACTCGAAAAACAGGTTACTGCCATGGAAAAGGAGATCAAATCCATCAACAAGACACTAAACACCATCCGTATGGATATGGGGCTTTCCAAGTCCGGGTTTGAGTCCTGGCTAAAGAAATGCGGTTCCCGATTTTCCCATCTGGTATCCTCCCAGCAGGTCCAGGCAGAAGCGGGACGCGTCTGGGCAGGGGTTGAGAAAGTCTTATTCGGGAACGGGACGAAGCTACATTACAAAAAGGAATACGAACTGACCACCATTACCGGTAAGTCAAACGCCAATGGGGCGAAGTTTCATCCGGAGACCATGACGGTGGAATGGACCGGCCTGACACTTTCCTGCAAACTTCCGAACCGTATTTCCGAACAGCACTATATCGCGGAGGCCTTACAGGGGACGATTTCCTACTGTACCATCAGCAGGAAGATGTTCCCTTCCGGATGGCGGTATTACGCACTGGTATGCGTCCGCAGTGACGCCCCGGTAAACGGGCGGACATCCGGGAAAGGCCCCATGGGCATTGATCCGGGTA
>NZ_QUDH01000021.1:0-56718 GCF_003477445.1 Clostridium sp. AF50-3
TGGAACCGAAAGTGCCGTAAGAAAACGTGGTGGCAGCAGGAATTTGCCGTATTTAAATGCGAAGCCACGGCAAATTCCGTTACTGGGCACGTATGCGTGAACAGTAACACAATTGAAACACGTTTTAGCGTACACTCCGCATTCCAATATTGACAAGAACAAAATCCCGGTGTTACGATATAGAAAACTGAAAAACTGCATGAAATGACGATATTCGACTGAAAATTTCATGCTTATGAAAAAGAGAAAGGAAGTCCGTGAAAATGATTCTAAGGGCGAAGTATTTAATTACCGGAGATGGCAGAACCTGTTTGCAGGATCAGGCGGTGTATCTGGATAAAGAGGGAAAAATCGGCTGGATAGGAGACGCTGCGGAAGCGGCGGGGCGCTACCCGGAAGAGATGGTAAAGGATTACGGCGAGGCGACGATCCTGCCGGGACTGTTTGATATGCATGTGCATTTCGGCTACTACTACAGCCAGCCGGATCTGGATAATTATGACGATTATATGGTGGCATACTATGCGCTGGAGCAGGCGAAACAGTCGCTGCGGCTCGGTATCACGACGGTGCGCGATCTGTCCTGTCCGCCCAATCTGATGAAGCAGCTGCGCCTGGCAGGTCAGAAGGGATATGTGACGGTCCCGCGGATCATCCATGCGGACGCAGGTATCTGCATGACCGGAGGACACGGACATCAGGATGGGGTCGAGGAGGCGGACAGCCCGTGGGGCGTGCGCGCCGCTATCCGAAGACAGCTGCGCGCGGGAGCTGACTGGGTCAAGATCCTGACGAGCAACCGCGGCGATATTCCGGAATTTACCCAGGAAGAACTGGATGCAGCGGTGGATGAGGCGCACCGCCAGGGGGTGAAGATCGCGGTTCATTCGGGTACGCAGCCGTCGATTCAGATGTGTATTGACGCGGGATTTGACACGATCGAGCACGGAACCTTTTTAACAGAGGCGCAGGCGCGCCAGATGGCGGAAAAAGGAATCGCGTGGACGCCGACGATCACGGCGTACACATATTTGTATGAGCAGACAAAGCAGATGATCGAGGCGGGTGTGGACATGGACAACCCGATCGCCGCCAGAGCCGTTCACGATCAGGCATTTTTCCAACCGGCGTTTGAGGCATACCGGGATAATTTTAAAAAGCTCTATGACACAGGGGTCACGGTGCTGGCAGGCAGCGATATGGTACTTTACAAGGCACCGCCGCTTCCGATTCATCAGGAACTCGGCTATATGGTAGACTATGGAATCACGCCGGTGGAGGCAGTGAGAACCGCAACATACAATGCGGCGAGCGTGCTTGGAATCGAGAAGGAGACGGGTAGCCTGAAAGAGGGCCTGGCGGGGGATCTGCTGGTTGTAAAGGGAGATGTCTCAAAGAATATTCGTGCGCTGGATGATGTGCTGGAAGTGTATCTGGCAGGAAAAATGGTGTATACGGTGTAAAAGATATGAAAAAGCTGTCTTTTTCAGAAGTGCAGGAGTTTTTGTTTCCTGAGATGGGAAAACCAAAAAGAAAATAAAAACATCTTGAAATTCTAAAAGAGACAGCTTTTATTATGTATCTATACCGCGCAGACTGTTTAAAATACGACTTCATTCCCATGAACAAACGGATTCGGCGTGTGTACGGTCAGAATCTTAACGACACGGTTTGTGTTGTTGACCCAGTCATGCGGGGTCTGGGAGTGGATCTGGATGCTGTCGCCCGGATTCAGGCAGTATTCGCTGCCGTCCAGATATACGGTCAGGATACCCTCCAGAACGTAGATAAATTCTTCACCGTCGTGCTGATTCATCTCAAGCTGGTTTTCAGAGCTTGTGGTGGCAGACGGCATCAGGTGGAAGATACGCGGAAGACAGGCAAATCCCTGTGCATTTCCATTGACCAGGTACTGTACGATCTGGGGGTTGATCTGGGAACAGTGCATGGCAAAACTCCGGCTGACCGGGGATTTCTCCTGATCGGCGGAGGAGTCAAAGAACGAAGACAGACTGACTCCGAGAATCGTAGCAAGCTTTGCCAGAGAGTCGATTGCAATCGAAGAGAGACCGCGCTCCAACTGGGAAAGAAAGCCGATGGACAGACCGGACTCTTCGCTGAGCTGTTTCAGTGTGTATTTTTTTGCGGTACGGAAGGCTTTTACCTTGGCACCGATGGTAACATTATGATCCATAGATATATCCCCCTTGCGGCATCATTCTTTAATATAATATATTCACTATACAGGATTTTTGTTGGAACGTCAACCAAAGGGGTAGTTTTGACGGGTAAATTTAATTCGAAATGGAACGATTTTTTGGGAAAAGACCAAAATGGGCGGCGGATTTGGAGAAGTGAATCAGTGAGCGGATAGATGGGGGAGAAAATGGGATAGAGAAAACAGGTGGACAGAAAATAAAAACAGGGGGAGAAACAGAATGAAGGAAATAGTACGTGCTTCGATCGAGGATTGTTCCCAGATCGAGCGCTTCCGTTTGGTGACTCGTCTGGGGAATGCGATTCTTTCCAATGGCGGGGAGGTATTCCGGGCGGAGCAGGCGATGGAGTATGCGGCGCGGGCGCTGCGTCTCGAAGCATTCAATGCGTATGTGATTGCAAATGGGATTTTTTCAAATGTGGTGATTGACGGGCGGTTTTATTCCAGCCGTATCTGCCATGTGCGCTGGCACCTACGATTCTATGCCGGGTGGATGCCTTGAACGATTTGTCGAGAAAGATTGCGGCGGGTAAATGTGGTCCTTATGAGATGCGGATGCGCCTTGAGCAGATTGAACAGATGAAAGTGATCGAAAATCGGGGAAAGGTTCTGGCGGCAGGAATTGGAAGCGCTGGATTTTGTTACCTGTTCCAGGGCAGCCTGCGCGATACGGCGGCGGCATTTGTGACGGGCGTGCTGCTGTATTTGTTCCTTTTATACGCAGCTCCGCGCTTTTCCTCGTCCCGGATGATGCAGACGATCATGACGAGCAGCGTGCTTGCATTGTGCTGTTGTTTTCTGTGCTGGATCGGGCTGGGAGAAAGCCTGGATCATGTCATGATCGGAGCTGTGTTCACGCTGGCGCCAGGGGTGCCGCTGACTAATTCGATCCGGAATTTTTTGGAAAATGATTATTTATCCGGTCTGATCCGTTTTGTAGACGCCTTTTTGACGGCGGGCTGTATCGCGATCGGAGTTGGTGTGGCACTGCGGTTCTGGATGTTTGCGATGGGAGGTATGCTCTGATGGAAATGGCAGGGGAAATTCTGGGGCAGCTTCTGGCGGCCTGTGTCGGAACTGCCGCCTTTTCGGCGCTGTTTGGAGTTCCGAAGAAGTATTGGCTGGATTGTGGTATCTGCGGGGCAGTCGGCTGGGGCGTGTATCTGGCGGTCATGGCAGCTTATCAGACGCCGATCATCGGGACCTTCGCGGCGAGCGCGGTTTTGACGATGCTGTCGCGCTGTCTGGCGGTACAGCGGAAAGCGCCGACGCTCCTCTTTCTGGTCTGCGGCATCTTCCCGCTTGTGCCCGGAGCGGCGATCTATTATACCGCCTACAACTTTTTTATGGGGCAGGAAGCGCTGGCGCTTCAGTATGGTATGGATACAATCAAGATGGCGGTCGCAATCGGGCTGGGGATCGGAGCGGCATATTCGCTTCCGGGACATCTGTTTGGATGGAAGTGGGAGATAGAGGTGTGGGAACCTGAGAAAGAGGGTAAAAAGTAGCCGCGGTTTACTTTTCCTTTAAAATATAGTAGAATACCCTCATACTATTAAGAAAAATATGATCAGCTGCGGCAGGCGTGGGGTGTTCTGCGGGCTTGATGGAGGGGACAGACATCGATATGGACAGTAAATTTTATGAGCCAGAAGTTCTGAAACAGCTGCAGGGAGAGATTCTGTCGATTCTGGATGATTTTATCCGGATCTGTGAAGACTATCATCTGGAATATTTCGGGATAGCCGGAACGGGAATTGGTGCGCTGCGGCACAAGGGATTTATTCCCTGGGACGACGATATCGATATTGCGATGCCGCGGCGGGATTTTGAGCGCCTGCTCCGGATCGTGGAAAAGAAGATGAGCGACCGGTATCTGGTTCTCAATGCAGAGCGATATCCCAATTATCCGCTGATGACGACCCGTCTGGTGAAGAAGGGGACGGTGTTTGTTGAGGAGGTTATGAAGGATGTGGACTGTCCGTTCGGCATCTTTCTGGATCTGTATGTGCTTGACAATGTGGCGGACAACCCGGTTCTATACCAGATTCAGTCGTGGACGGCATGGTTCTGGAGTAAGCTGATGATTCTGCGGGCGATTCCGCGTCCGACGCTGCAGCAGCGGGGCATCAAGGCGAAGCTTATCTGGGCGGTCTGCGGGATGGTCTACAAGGCGATGAAGCTGCTCCATATCTCGCCTCAGTGGCTGCGGATGCGCTGTGAGCGGGTCTGCCGTAAATACAATAAATACCGGACACGCCGGATGGCATTTCTGCCGGACACAAGCCCATACTGGAATGTCGTGGATCGGACGCGCTGTTATCCGCTCCGGAAGCTGGAATTTGAGGGCAGACGCATGAATTTCCCAGGAAATATCGAGGAAATGCTGACAAAAATGTATGGCGATTTCATGCAGCTTCCGCCGGTTGAAAAACGCAAAACACACACGCCGAGCCGGCTGGAATTTTCAAAGGAAGAGATACTGTAGTGGTAAAATATTTAGCGAACGCCCTGATCGGTGGAGACGGGCAGATTGAAAAACGAAATATGAGCTGGAATATGATAGGGAGCTTTCTCTATGCACTGGCGTCCATGGTGCTGACGATCGCGGTCATCCAGATTGTCGGCGAGGATGAGGGCGGTATCTTCTCCTTTGCGTATTCTACATTTGGTCAGCATATGTTTATGGTGGCCTATTTTGGCATCCGCCCGTTCCAGATCACGGATACGAGGCGGCGGTTTACGTTTGGCGAATATCTGCGGCTGCGCCTGATGACCTGCGGCGCGGCGCTGGTAGCCGGGCTTTTTTATGTGACGGTGATCAACCGGGACTATGCCTTTGTCAAGGCGGCGACGGTGTTTTTAATGGTCGCGTACAAGGTGATCGACGGTTTCGCGGACGCTTACGAGGCAGAATTTCAGCGTGATGGACGCCTGTATCTGACGGGCAAATCAAACGCATTCCGGACGGTTTTATCGGTCGGTGTCTTTTTAGGCAGTTTGAATGCGACCCACAACCTGGTTGGCTCCTGCCTGGCGGCGGTACTGGCGCAGCTGGCGGGCGTGTGCCTGTTTGATTTTTCGGTAATCGGTCATCTGCCGCAGGTGGACTGGGAGGTCCGCTCCGGGCGTGTCGGGCTGTTGTTTAAAGAAAATGTAGTCCTGTTTTTATCGGTTATTCTGGATTTTTATGTTTTTTCTGCCGCGAAATATGCGATCGAGGGCAATATGGCGGACAAGTATCAGGCGGTATTCGGTGCGATCTTTATGCCGACCAGCGTCATCAATCTGGTGGCAGGCTTCGTCATCCGCCCGTATATCACGAAACTCTCGGATCAGTGGGAGCGGAATGCGCTCCCGGAATTTGCCGGGACGGTAGGCCGGCTGGCGGCAATCATCGCGGCGCTTACGGCGCTGGCAGTCGGGGGTGCCTGGATTCTCGGAATCCCGGTTCTCTCAATGTTATATCCGAAGATTGCGTATATGCTGCGGGAATGCCGCCTGGCGCTGGCGTTTATCATTCTGGGCGGCGCGTTTAATGCGTATGTGAATCTGTTTTATTATGCACTCATCATTATGCAGGAGCAGAAACGAATTTTTCTGGGTTATGTCGGTGTGACGGCAGCGGCGCTCCTTATTTCTTCGCCCTGTGTACGGGCGGCGGGACTGCTGGGAGGATCGCTTTCGTATCTGCTTTTGATGGCGGCACTGACTGCCTGCTTTGGACTGACGTCGCTTGTGATGTACCGGAGACGGGTACGCGGGATATAGAACTTGTTTAGAATGTACTCTCGGAGTCTTTCTGCACTTGCTTTTGTGGCTGATTTTCCGCCAGCCGCACCCGAATTTCATCAACGTACGCACCGCGTACGCCTCAGAAATTTGGGCACAACTGACAAAAAATCATCTCACAAAATCGAGCACAGAAAGATTTCGAGAGTACATTAGATAGATTTGGAGGAAATGTATGATTAATTTTGCGGTAGGACCGGTTCAGATGGACGAGGAAATCCGGGCGATCGGGGCGGAAGAAGTGCCATATTTCCGCACACCGGAATTTTCTGCAATTATGAAGGAAAATGAGCGCCTGATGAAGCAGTTCACGGGGGCGCCGGAGGATGCGAGGGCGGTTTTCCTGACAGGTTCGGGCACGGCGGCGATGGAAGCGGCAGTCATGAACCTTTTTACAGAGCGCGACCGCGTGCTGGTCGTAAACGGCGGCAGTTTTGGCGCGCGGTTTGCGAAAATTTGTGAGATCCATGAAGTTCCTCATGAGGAGATCCAGCTGGAGAGCGGACGGGCGCTTCGGGCAGAAGACCTGGCACCGTATGAGGGAAAAGGATTTACCGGATTTTTAGTCAATGTCCATGAGACTTCCACGGGCGTTCTCTATGATATGGAGCTGATTTCGGACTTTTGCAGACGAAACCAGCTGATTCTGGCGGTTGACGCGGTCAGCTCGTTTCTTGCCGATCCATTTTGGATGGGAAAATGGGGCGTTGATCTGGTGCTGACCGGTTCTCAGAAAGCGCTGGCACTTCCGCCGGGACTCTCGATTCTGGTGCTGGGGGCGCGTGCGATCGCGAGAGTGCAGGAGACGGTGGTCCGCTCGATGTATTTTGATCTGCGCGACTATCTGAAAAATGGCGAGCGGGGGCAGACGCCGTTTACACCAGCGGTCGGAGTGCTTTTACAGCTTCATAAACGGCTGACGATGATCGAGGAAAAAGGGCTTGCGGCAGAACAGGCACGGATCCGCTGTCAGGCGGAGGATTTCCGAAGCAAAATAAAAGATCTTCCGTTTGAGATCGTTTCCAATTCTCTCTCGGCGGCATTGACGCCGCTTCACCCGACGGGCGTGGACAAAGAGGGGAAAACGGTCTCAGCGCATCGGATTTTTGAGATTTTGAAGGATGAATACGGCATCTGGATCTGCCCGAACGGCGGCGCGCTTGCCGACACGGTGTTCCGTGTCGGTCATATCGGCGCATTGACGCCGGAAGACAATGACAGCCTGATTGCGGCATGGAAAGATATGCAAAGGAGGGGACTTCTGTGAAAGTATTGATTCTGGCAGCGGGACGGGGAACCCGGATCTCGCGTTATCTGTCGGGAAAACCAAAATGTACGGTGGATATCGGCGGCGGGCAGTGCCTGATCGAGTACACGATTGACCTGCTTCATTCCCGCGGCATCCAGGATATCGGCATCGTGCTGGGCTATGAGGCGCAGGTGATCCGCGAGGTCTTGGCAGACAAGGGAGTTTCCTTTTTCTACAACCCGTTTTACGATGTGACAAACAGCATCGCGTCTGCATGGTTTGCGAAGGAGTTCCTGACAGGGGACGATCTGCTGATCATGAACGGTGACGTATACCTGGAGGAAAAATTGCTTGACCGGATCCTCGCGCAGGGCAGGAGCCCGGTGATGTTTGCGGACGAGAGCCGCCGGGAGACAGCGGATTATAAGTTCTTCTATGAAGATGGAATTTTGAAAAAATATGGAAAAGAGCTGACCGGGGATGATGTGACGGGCGAGTACATCGGAATCGGACGGTTTTCAGCGGCATTTATGCCGGAATTTATCTGCCGGATGGAGGAGATGATCGACCGCCAGGAGCACGGCGTCTGGTGGGAAAATGTTGTTTACAGCATGACCGGGCAGCAGCCGGTCTATGTCGAGGACGTCAGCGGGCATTTCTGGGCGGAGGTTGATTATATTGAGGATTATGAGCGCATCCTGGAACACAGGGGCGTGGAGAAGATAGTGCGCTAGAGCGCTTGATTTGAAAGACAAAACACGGTTCACGGGTAGGCGCTTTTGGAACCGAAAGTGCCGTAAGAAAACGTGGTGGCAGCAGAAATTTACCGAATGTAAACGGGAAAAATAAGGGAGAAGTACAGATGCAGTTTAACAGGCATTTTATCAATCGAATAGAGAAAAAAGATGTGCTGCGGCTGCTTCTGGCGCTTGTGGCAGTCTTTGTGATCGGTGTTCTGGGCGAGTTTGTCTGCAATTTCCCGGCGCTCCGGGCAAATGGATGGACGCGGCAGGCGACGCGGACGATCGCTCTGGACGAGGTGCAGGTGAGCGGATTTGAGCGGTTAGAGACAGAAAAAACAGAGGTGCTGCAGCTTTCGGATGCAAGCGGTTATCTTCACATTCCACTGGACGGTAGCTATGTCAGCCAGTTTCTCTACCACTATGATTACGATGGTCTGTTAAATGCCACCGTCCGCCTCGGTTACCGCAACATCTACGGCGAGCAGCGGGAGCACGACGCAAAGATGGTCATGGACCGCAACTGCCGGGTGCTGAAATTTTCTTCGGTTCCGGTGAATGGGAAGCTGGACTACGTGGATCTTCTGATTACGCGGGAGGATCTAGACGAAGAAGGGATTTCCTACATGAATTTTGGCGGGATGCCGCTTGCACTGACCGGGTTTGCGACGGTGGCGCGGGCAGGTATCAACTGGTACCGGCTGGGACTTTTCTGGTGTGCGGCGGCGGTTTTGATCGCACTTCTCTGTTTCCGGGATTTCGTGGCAAAGCGCATCGAGGTTGGATTTCTGCTGATCTCCCTGACGTTTGGAACAATATTTTCACTGTCGCTCCCGGCAAATAAGGTGAGCTGGGATGAGGAAGTGCATTTCGCGCAGGCATTCTGGATGGCAAATTACCGGACGCCGGTGCAGGCGGAACCGGCGCTTTTACAGGAGTTTACGACGGGCGTAGATACCTGGCCGTACAATCAGCCGGAGAGTCGGGACGAGCAGGCGGCGCTCACTTCGTATCTGAATCAGAATGCGGGTTACCGGCACGGTGAACATCTCTGGAGTACGGATCTCAACAAAACGACGATGACCGGATATGTGGGTTCGGCGCTGGCGCTGAAAGCGGGAGGGCTGCTTCATATCCCATTTGGAATCCTGTATAGCTGGGGAGGCTGGGAAATCTCTATGTCTATGCGGCAGTTTTGTATTTTGCCATCAAAAAGACACCGGTCGGCAAGGCGATCCTGGCATTTCTGGCGCTGATGCCCGAGCCGATGATGCTGGCGGGGGCATATTCCTATGACCCGACCGTCACGGCATTTTTGTGGCTGTCTTTCGCGGGCATTCTGGAAGCGGCGCTTGGCGGGCGGAAAATGGACTGGAAAGCGTATGCGCTTATCGTGCTTACCTTTGTCTGGGGCTGCCGCGTCAAGGCGGTATATGCGCCGCTAATTCTTCTGGGACTGATGATTCCGGCAGAAAAGTTCCGTTCTAAACGGGAAATATACCTGATGAAGGGTGGATTTATCGTGATCTGCGGTCTGATGATGTTATCCTTCATCCTGCCGGTTCTGATCGCGCCGCGCGATATCGGGGATACGAGAGGTGACAGCACCAGCGAGAAAGGGCAGATGGCGTACATTCTGGGACAGCCGCTTGCCTACGCGTGGGTGCTGATCTGCAACCTGTTCCGGACGCTTCCGTCCTATGTGCTGGGCGAAAATTCCCTGGGACTTCTGGGACACACGGGAACGATGTCATTTCCGTGGGCGCTGTACGCCGGTTCGGCGGCCGTTATCCTCACAGCCGGGCAGCCATTTTGTGGAAAACGTCTGTCAAAAAAACAGAAGCTGTGGATATTTATACTCTGCGCGGGAACGGCAGTGCTGGTCTGGACTTCGATGTACATCGCATTCACCAGACCGGGTAATACCTATATCGACGGCGTACAGGGGCGCTATTACCTGCCATTTCTGCCGCTTGTCTGGTTGGTTTTAAACCCGGATCGGGTAATGGTGCGGATGGAGAATAAAAACTATCATGCGCTGGTGTTAGGGGCGGCGGCGCTGATTCTGGCGGCAACGGTTTATCTGGATATCTGGATGAAGTTCTGCCGGTAAGCATAAGCAAGCTAGAAGAAGGCAAAGGTTACTGTATACGGGTAGGCACTTTTGGAACCGAAAGTGCCGTAAGAAAACGTGGTGGTAGCAGGAATTTGCCGTATTTAAATGCGAAGCCACGGCAAATTCCGTTACTGGGCACGTATGCGTGAACAGTAACAGGCAAAGATGTTTGAAACGTTAAAATCGATCATAAGTCTGGTAAAAATAAATTCAAGCAGGTACCGCTCTTGAAAAACGAGAAGGCAGAAGTGCGGCATGAAAGAGCGAGAGAGAAAGGGAACGAGATGCAGCAGGAAATCATTCATACATTTGCGGTCTGTGCATACAAGGATTCGCCGTATCTGGAAGAATGTCTGCGTTCGGTGACGAGACAGACGGTCAAATCGGAGGTGATCTGCTGTACCTCGACGCCGAGCAGCTATATCCGGGAGCTGGCAGCGCGGTATCAGGTGCCGCTCTATGTGCGGGACGGGGCGAGCAATATCCGTGAGGACTGGATGTTTGCCTATGGAAAGGCGCAGGGGCGTTTCGTCACGATCGCCCATCAGGACGACCGATACCGCAGCGATTATGCCGAAAAGCTTTTAAAGGCATGGAAGAAATATCCGGATCTGCTGCTGTTTGCGAGCGATTATCTCACGATCCGCATGACGGAGAAAGAGGGAAAAATGAAAGCCATTCCGGAGCCATTTAACATGGTCTGGCTGGTAAAAAAGATACTGCGCCTGCCGCTGCGGCTTCGTTTCCTGGCAAACCGCACATGGATCAAGCGGAGCAGTGTCTGGTTTGGCAATTCAATCTGCTGTCCGTCCTGCACGTACAATAAAGAACAGATTGGGGACGATATGTTCCATTCGGAGTATGATTTTGCGCTGGACTGGGACAACCTTTACGAGCTGGCGGGCAAAAAGGGACGTTTTATCTGTTCGGAAAAACCGTTGATTGCCTACCGCGTTCATGCGGCGGCGACGACGAAAGCCTGCATCGAGGACAACCGGCGCCCGGCGGATGAGATGGCGATGTTCCGGAAAATGTGGCCGGACTGGATGGTAAAGATTCTGATGCATTTTTACAGAAAAGCCTATAAGGAGTACGAAAAATGAGAAAAGCCGATGTGATTATACCTACGTTCAAACCGGGGGATAAGCTGGAAAAACTTCTGCGGCGGCTGTTGGAACAGAGTGTGCCGGTGGGCCGTGTGATCATCATGAATACGGAAGAAAAGTACTGGGATGCTGAGCGGTTTGAGTCCTTATTTGAGGGGGAAGATACAAAGCTGACCGTGTGCCATATCCGCCAGTCGGAATTTGACCATGGAAGGACGCGCCATGAGGGAATTTTGAAATCAGATGCGGATGTCTGCATCTGCATGACGCACGACTGCGTGCCGTATGACCGGAATCTGGTGAAAGAGCTTCTGGAGGCGCTGGATGCTTCGGAACGTGTGGCGGCAGCATATGCGAGACAGCTTCCGGCGGCGGACTGCGGTGTGATTGAACGGTATACGAGGGACTTTAATTATCCGGCGGTGAGCCGTCTGAAAGGGAAAGAGGACGAGGACGAGCTGGGAATCAAGACGTATTTCTGTTCCAATGTCTGCGCGGCATACCGGCGGGATATTTACCTGAAGCTTGGCGGATTTACGAAGAAAACCATTTTCAACGAGGATATGATTTTTGCCGGACACGCGGTGGAAGCCGGGTATCAGATTGCCTACGCGGCGGACGCGCAGGTCATCCATTCCCACAATTATACGGCGATGCAGCAGCTGCACCGGAATTTCGACCTTGGCGTATCGCAGGCGGATCACCCCGAGGTGTTTGGGCGCCTTCATTCGGAGGGCGAGGGAATCCGTCTGGTGAAGAAAACAGCGAAATGGCTGGTGGAAAATGGTCATGTGCTTCTTCTGCCGCAGCTTGTGATGGCGAGCGGAAGTAAATATGCCGGGTACTGGCTGGGAAAGCATTATAAAAAGCTGCCGGAGGGGCTGATTCGAAGCCTGACGATGAATCCGGCATACTGGGAAGGAGAAGTGGGCGATGGAAGATAAGGCGTTATTGTCCACAGAAGAAGCTTCTGGGGCGGAAAAAGCCGAACTTTTGATAGTCATACCGGCGTACAACGAAGCCGAAAATATAGAGCGGGTTGTGAACCATCTGACTGCCAATTTTCCGCAGTATGATTATGTGGTCGTCAATGACGGATCGCGCGATGAGACGGCGGCGATCTGCCAGAGAAATGGATATAATCTGTTGAACCTTCCGGTCAATCTGGGACTGGCGGGGGCATTTCAGGCGGGACTTAAATATGCCGACAAGTACGGATATCAATATGCGGTCCAGCTCGATGGAGACGGACAGCACCGTCCGGAGTATCTGGAATCCATGATCAAGAAAATGGAAGAAGGTTACGATATCGTCATCGGTTCCCGGTTTGTCGGGGAGAAAAAGCCATTTACGATGCGGATGCTTGGAAGTAATCTGATCGAGATGGCGATCCGCTTCACAACGGGTGTCAATATCAAGGATCCGACCTCGGGAATGCGGATGTTCAGCAAGCGCATGATCCGCGAATTTGCATCGGGGCTTAACTACGGTCCGGAGCCGGACACCGTTTCCTACCTGATCCGCCAGGGCGCGCGGGTGGCGGAGGTGCCGGTCATCATGGATGAACGGATTCTGGGAGTCAGTTACCTGACACCGGTCAATGCGATGCGGTATATGCTTAAAATGCTGATTTCGATTCTGTTAATCCAGAATTTCAGAAAGAGGAGGTAGCGCCATGACGCCAACACTCAGAGTTGTCCTGATCGTCGTGTCGATCCTGACAACCTTTATGATTATGCGGAAGATCCGGCAGTCAAAACTCCAGATCGAGGATTCGATTTTCTGGCTGGGATTCTCGTCCATTCTCATTGTGTTCAGTATCTTTCCGGGGCTGCCGGATCTTTTGGCGGAGCTGGCGGGAACGTACACGACTGCCAATTTTATCTATCTGGCGGTTATTTTCCTCCTGATTGTGAAAATGTTCCATATGTCGATCAAACAGTCGCAGCTGGAGACGAAGATCAAGGATCTGGCGCAGAAGATTGCGCTGGATGAAAATGAGCGAGGGAAAGAGGCACAAACATCTGTAAAAAAGGTTGTCAGCCAGAAAAACGAATGATATAGTTAAAGATGGCACAGCCGAAAAGGATGATGCCAGTTACGTATTGAAAAATGAATTGAAATACCTGCATAAGAAGGAGATAGAAAAATGGGAAAGATTAAAGTAACACCATGTGACATCAAGGGACTTTATGTAATTGAACCGACTGTTTTCAAGGACGAGCGCGGTTATTTTATGGAGACATACAATCAGAACGATTTCCATGAGGCGGGACTCGACATGGTATTTGTACAGGACAACCAGTCTATGTCTGTCAAGGGCGTTCTGCGCGGACTTCATTACCAGAAACAGTATCCGCAGGGCAAGCTGGTGCGTGCAGTGCGCGGTACCGTATTTGATGTGGCGGTAGACCTTCGTACTGGTTCTGAGACCTACGGAAAATGGTTTGGCGTGGTTCTTTCCGCGGAGAACAAGAAGCAGTTCTACATTCCGGAAGGATTTGCACACGGCTTCCTGGTACTGTCCGATGAGGCAGAATTTGCATACAAATGTACCGATTTTTATCATCCTGGCGATGAGGGCGGTATGGCATGGAACGATCCGGAGATTGGCGTTGAGTGGCCGATCGAGGAAGGCATGGAGTTGATTATTTCGGAGAAAGACCAGAAATGGGGCGGCTTCCGGGATGCATTCAAATTTTAAGAATGGAGTTAGGATAGAATGCGGGAACTGATTTCCCTGTTTCGGGAACTGATAGGAAAAAGAAAATTGGTCACCGAGCTTGCCAAGGCGGATTTCCGCAAGCGCTTTGTCGGCTCGTACTTTGGAATTGTCTGGATGTTTATCCAGCCGATGGTTACGATCGCGATCTATGCGTTCATCTTCGGTGAACATGGCATGAAAAATGCGCCGCCGGTTCCGGGGGCGACCTATGTCATCTGGCTGACGCCGGGTATCATCCCGTGGTTTTATTTCAGCGAGATTTTAAATACGGGCACAAACTGCCTGCAGGAGTACCATTATCTGGTTAAAAAGGTAGTATTCCAGGTGGAGATGCTTCCGGTTATCAAGCTTATCTCCTGTTTCCTGGTACATGCCTGCTTCCTGATCATTATGGCGGGGCTGTACCTGATTGACGGGCGTATGCCGTCTGCAACCTGGATTCAGGTGTTATACTATTCCTTTGCGGCGTCGATGCTTGGACTGGCGCTTACCTATTTTACCAGCGCCGTGCAGGTGTTCTTTAAAGATATGGCGCAGATCGTCGGCATCTGCCTCCAGTTCGGCATGTGGCTGACCCCGATCATGTACGACGAGGCAATCTTCACCAGCCGCGCATCCTGGCTGGAGTGGGTATTCAAGCTTAATCCATTCTACTACATCGCCGCAGGCTACCGCGACAGCATGCTTACGGGAAGCTGGTTCTTCGAGCGGCCGACGATGACGATTTATTTCTGGGTGGTAACATTTATTTTGATGATAATAGGACTGAAGGTATTCAAAAAACTTCGTCCCCATTTCTCAGACGTACTGTAGATGGGAAGGGAGCTGCTGTAGATGGTGTTGACAGCTATTGGATTATCGAGATGCGAACAACGATAATCTGAGAAGCTGCCAGTGCCGCCTCCGGCAGCTCCCTTCTGCGACAACTTATCAATAGGAGTTTACATAAAATGGTTTTCAGTTCAATCATCTTCCTATGGGTTCTTCTCCCCTGCATCCTGCTCCTCTACTACGTGAGCCCCAAACCGTTCAAAAACGGCATCCTGACCGTATTCAGCCTCTTTTTCTATGCCTGGGGCGAACCGCGGTATGTGGTGCTCATGATTTTTTCGGTTCTGCTCAACTACGGTTTCGGGCGTCTGGTGGAGAAATTCGGGAAAAAGAGATGGCTTTTGGCGCTCTGCGTGACGCTCAATCTTCTGCTCCTCGGCTATTTTAAATATTACAATTTCCTCGCCGAGGTGCTGAATCCGCTGCTTCGCGGGTTTGATATAGCGCTTCCGGCGATTCAGGTGACGCTGCCGATCGGAATTTCCTTCTATACCTTCCAGGCGCTTTCCTACGTGGTGGATGTGTACCGGGGCGAAAATCAGGCGCAGAAAAATCCGCTCAACATGATGCTTTATATTTCCTTCTTCCCGCAGCTCATAGCGGGACCCATCGTGAAATACCATGACATCGAGGAGCAGATCGAAAACCGGACCGTCACGCTGGAGGGCTTTTCTTACGGCGTGAAACGCTTTATTTTCGGTCTGGGAAAGAAGGTCATCCTGCAAATACCTTTGCCGAGGTGGTGGACGCGGTCTACGCGTATCAGGCGGCGGATGTGAGCCAGGCGATGCTCTGGCTGACGGCGCTTCTCTATATGCTGCAGATTTATTTCGATTTTTCCGGCTATTCGGACATGGCGATTGGGCTTGGAAAAATGTTTGGCTTTACATTTATTGAAAACTTCCGGCTGCCGTACACAGCGACTTCGATCCAGGATTTCTGGCGGAAATGGCATATTTCCCTCTCCAGCTGGTTTAAAGAGTACGTGTACATTCCGCTCGGCGGAAACAGGAGGGGCACGGCGCGGACGTATGTCAACCTTTGGACGGTCTTTCTGCTGACCGGCATCTGGCACGGAGCGGGCTGGACGTTCATTTTCTGGGGCATTTACCATGGCTTTTTCAACGTGCTGGAGCGCTGTTTTCTGGGAAAATGGCTGAAGCAGGAGAAATTCCGGCCGTTGGCGCATATCTATGCGGTGTTTGTCGTGCTGATCGGCTGGATTTTCTTCCGCGCGGACACGATCGGGCAGGCATTTTCCTTTATCCGGTATATGTTTGTGCCGCACAGCGCAGTCGTTTTGATGGAACGCTACATGAACCGGAAACTCTGGATGTTTCTGGCGGCGGCGCTGCTGGCATGTGGTCCGGTGCAGTGGTTTTGGATGAAATGGAAAGGGCGCGTGCTGGCGCAGGATGGCTCGGTGACGGTCGCAAGCTGGATCGGCTACATGGCGATCCTGTGGTTTTCCATTTTGCTGCTTGTCAACAATACATACAATCCATTTATTTATTTCCGTTTTTAAAAGCGCTGTAGAAAGCATGCTTGCCTGTGCAATGAGAACATAAAAATGAAAGCATGGGCGGCAGGGCGTGAAAGTACAGAAAGATGGATTCATGCAGGGAGAAGAAAACGAGAGATATGAATCGAGAGACAGGGACAAAAATACTTCTGATTGGTTCCTTTGCGGCGAGCCTGGTGTTGCCGACGCTTGTCTATCCGGCGGTTAGGAGCCATCTGGACCAGCAGAATTATGAAAACAGGGAATTGGCATCCTTTCCGGAACTGTCGGCTGCCAATTTTGACAATATTCCGACGGAATTTGAAGCGTATTACAACGACCATGTTCCGTTTAAAAATCTGTTTGTCAAGGCGAAGACAAAGCTGGATCTGGAGCTTTTAAATGAAAGCTCGATTTCGGATGTGACGGTCGGAAAAGAAAACTGGCTGTTTTACACCGTTTCGGAGGACGGCGAGGATGCGCTGGCGGATTATCAGCGGACAAATCTCTATACGGCGGATGAGAAAACAGCGCTGGCGGACGCGATTACCTCGGTAAACGAGAAAATGAAAGAGCGCGGCATCCGGTTTGTGATGTTTGAGGCACCCAACAAGGAAAGTGTCTATGCGGAATATATGCCGGATTCGGTCCGGGTATACGGAAGTGAGTCGCGTCTGGATGCGGCGCTCCCGGAGCTTGCGGCGCAGGGACTTCCGGTGTATGACATGAAGCCGGAGCTTCTGAAAGAGGCGGACACGTATCAGCTTTATTACAAATATGATACGCACTGGAACCAGATCGGCTCTTTTATCGGAAGCCAGCAGATTGCACAGACTTTGCTTGGAACCTCTACACCGCTCAGTGCAGTCTCGATTGAGGCGGCAGGACCGGCGTCCGGAGACCTGGCGCGGATGCTTAACATGGCAGCAGAGTACAGCGACGATACCGAATATGTGATTCAGAATTATCTGCCGGAGGTGACGGCTACGACGGTGGATATGAACGAGGACAACAGCTTTGCAGTATTTGAGTCGGATTCGCCGAATGATAAAACACTTCTGGTGGTAGGCGATTCCTTTAGCCAGAACCTTAAATATTTTATGCCGAAGCTATACCGGAAAACGGTGTTTGCGACCTTTGACACATACACGGAGGCGTTTCTGGATGAATACCAGCCGGATGATTTTGTCTATCTGACGGTCGAGCGCAACCAGGAGCTGTTTGAGGATGTGGAGACGGTTGTCTGGCGGGATGAGGTGCCGGAGAAGGACGGGTAAGGTGCCGGATGTCCGGGCGGAAGGGGGATGCAAAGTTTTTTTAAAACTAAATAAAAAGAATCACTCGTAAAGTGCTAGTTCGGGTGATTCTTTTTTTATGCCTCTTGATTCCATATTTTGTTGCGCGAGGGTTATTATAAAAAAATGGAAGAGGATGTAAAGAGGGAAATTTTGAAAAGCGAAGGTAGAAGGCTTGAAAATCAGGGGTGGATAGATTAAAATAAATGGATAATATATTATACAAAACAAATAAAAAATAGCATTAATGGATAATATATTATCCATGATTTAAATGGAAAAAATTAAAATAGAATTTCCCTAAAGTTTGTGTTTATGGGATAATAAAGGAGAAAGGATAGGGCGGATGGAGACAGGAAAGAAACTTCAGGTTATGTATGAAGACAGACTGGTAGGAACTCTTGCATTAACAGCGAATCACAAGGTGGCATTTGAGTATGATGATGCATGGCTGGAAGAGGGATTTTCGATCAGTCCGTTTTCACTGCCTTTGAAAAAGCAGGTGTTTATTCCAAATAAGGATTATTTTGAAGGTTTGTTTGGGGTGTTTGCGGATAGCCTGCCAGATGCGTGGGGGCGCCTGCTTTTGCGGCGTCTTTTGCTGGCGCATAAGCAGCAGCCAGACGATTGGACAGTGTTAGACCGGCTGGCGGTTGTGGGAAGATCTGGGATGGGGGCGTTGACCTATCGTCCGCAGCGGGAACTTTCGGTTGAGGAGAAAAATGATAATCTGGACGAACTTGCGGAGGCCTGCCAGAAAATATTAAATACCGAATACTCGGACAAATTGGATGAACTGTACCGGCTGGGCGGTACAAGCGGAGGTGCGCGCCCAAAAATCATGACGCAGATTCAGGGAGAGGACTGGCTGATTAAATTTCCGGCACATATAGATGGAAAAGATGCAGGGAAGATGGAGTATGACTATGCGTGCTGTGCAAAACAGTGCGGAATTGTCATTAGTGAATCGAGATTGTTTCCCTCAAGGCGATGCAAAGGATATTTTGGAACCAGACGATTTGATCGGGAAATAGAAAATGGGATGGTAAAGCGGGTTCATATGCTGACGGCAGCGGCGTTATTAGAACTGGATTTTGAACAGCCAAGTCTGGATTACCATCAATTGATGAAATTAACGAAAATATTGACGAACGGGAAGGCAGAAGATATAGAAAACATGTTCCGCCGTATGTGTTTTAATGTGTTTGCCCACAACCGGGATGATCATTCAAAGAATTTTACTTATATATATCGGGAGGAGGAAGAGCAATGGCGCCTGGGACCAGCGTATGATCTGACGTACAGCAACACATATTATGGGGAACATACGACCAGCGTAGATGGCAATGGACGAAATCCGGGTGAGAAGGAGCTGCTTGCAGTTGGGCTTGCAGCCGGAATGAAAAAAACGAGATGCATGGAAATGATAAAACAGATTCGTACATGTGTGCAGGACATGTTAGGTCATTATCTTTAGAGAGGCAGGAGAGCAATATGGAAGCACTTATCTGGGAAACTGCAGATGAACTGGATCAGAAACTGGCATCACGGCTGCGTAACATCCGGAAACGCCGCGCTATTTCACAGCAGAGACTGGCGGACATGAGTGGGGTGAGTTATGGCTCAATTAAGCGATTTGAGGCGACGGGGCAGATTTCCCTTTTGTCACTCACAAAAATCGCGATGGCACTGGATTTGGCGGAAGAGCTGCGGGGGCTTTTTACGCGGGTTCCGTACAAAAATATTGAGGAGGTAATCCGCGAATCCCGTTAAGCCACCGTTCACGCATTGTGTAGGCAGCACCCATCCGAGTAGCCCTGCCAGAACCGTTCGCAGGCGACCGCGCGAGACGCCCGAATGAGCCAAGGTACATTCTTTTTTAGGCGGGGTGCACAAATCCGCAAATCGCCGCCGGACGTTTTTTGTTTATATTTCAAGTATGGCTGTTTTTGTAACTTTTGTACATAGTCAGGGTGTCAAAATTGGTACTTATTACATATATTAACTTATGTTTATATAATTGCAAATGACTTATAAGTTTATACACTTCCGGGATGGTACTTTTTGTTTGACAGTGTTATATTATTGCCATCGAAAGAAACAAGAGATTTTCACAGACGGATATCGTAATAGTATCATAAGAATATTGCAATGGATTTCCGCCTATCATATGAAAAAATATAATTTTATTTGATGGAGGTAATTATCATGATGAAAGCAACAAGAACATTCAATAACGGTTTATATCAGGAGAATTTATATCAGGCATATTACAACACACCAGCAGAAAAGCATGTAGTTTCCGAGTCCTTAGAGCAGGAAGCAATGCCGGTACTGGTACATCGTTTAGCTGCACAGTTAGGTTATACCGAGTCTGAGGCAGAAGTAGAAAAAGAGTTTCTGTGCGAAATGTAATGGATAATCTGCTCGCAAGCTTATAACCATCCGGCAGAATTGGATGAGTTACCACCAACCTAAAGCATTTACGACAGAACAAGGCTTCTGAAGCCAGAAAAAGAAAACCGTCTGAGAAAGAATGAAAGATTCTTTTACAGACGGTTTTCTTTTTTTACCGAATCGCATTTTTCATGGATTTCACGTATTCTGCCACATACGGCACACGGGATATCGCTTTCTTCTTTTATCAGATTTACCATCGCGCGATATCGGTCGGGATCTCACTCCGGACGCCGGTGACACCTTGATTCATGGAGTGATTCCATGCGCTTTGCGAGATACCTGCATATCTCCGGCAACTAACGTATGCCCTACGTCGCAGAGTACTAGGCTGAAAATATATCCAGCTTTTGGCTGCGCCCTCAGCGGTCCATTTGGCAGCCTGCATCTCGACCCGGTTCTCAGCCTCCCGGACTCTCTGTGCGCGCATATGCTGCTTTGATCTCCGCTTCAACGGTTTTGGTGTGTTCGATTTTTCGTCAATATACTACGCATGGTATAAAATATCAAATATTTTTTGAAAAAAATTAATTTTTTTTAAAATTATGTGATTCTTTGGAAGTATGTTCCAACCTTGCCAGCAGCAAAATAGCGAAGAAAGTGATCATTTCCGACGCCAGGAAAGACAGCCAGACACCGTTCAGCCCAAACAGGCGCGCCAGTGTGACAGCGCAGGGGATGATAGCGACGGCCCCGCGCAGCAGAGAACCGGCGATGGCTGGTTTTGGCTGCGCGACGGCGGAAAAATAGGCAACCAGCAGGATGTTGATGCCAGCAAAGAGAAAGCCCAGGAAATACAGCCGGAGCCCGCTGTGGGCGTAATGCAGAAGTTCGGCGTTCTGCTCCTGGTTGAAGATCTGGATCAGTGGATCGGTCATGCTCCAGGTCAGCACCAGAATGATCGCTTCCACGATCAGGCAGGCGATGACGCCCCAGGTCAGGAACTGGCGGCTCTGCGTGTGATCGCCTTTTCCGTAGCTTTCGCTGATGAGCGGCTGCGTGCCCTGCGCGAGTCCGTTGAACAGGCACATGGCAACGACGGAGAGATTGGCAGTGACGCCGTAAGCGGCGACACCGATATTTCCGGCGAGTCCAGAAGCAGGAAATTAAAGACGATCGCGATCACGGCGGAGGATATTTCGCCGACAAAGGCGGATACGCCGAGCTGGCAGCAGGCGATCAGGTGGCGCAGGGATGGAGCGCGAAAACGGAATCCGACCTGATTGTGTTTTCCCAGGTAGTGCGTGCCGCAGATGCTCATCGTCACAAGCGGGCAGAATGCCGTCGCTAACGCCGCGCCGGTCAGTCCCAGACCTGCCGGAAACATGAAGATGTAGTCAAACACGATGTTGAACATACTTCCGGCGATGGAGCCGAGCATCGCGATCGCCGGAGCGCTGTCATTGCGCGCAAACGCCGTGAATGCGTAGTTGGACATAAAAAAAGGCGAGGCAGCCAGAATAATGCGGAGATACTGCTTTCCGAGCGCGGTCAGCCCCGCGTCTGCGCCGAGAAGCTGCAAGATTTTATCCGGGATGAAAATGCCTGCCAGCACCAGCGGAATGCTGATGAGAATATCCCAGGTTACGGCGGAGAGAAAATAGAAGCTGGCGTTTTTGCCCTGCGCACGGTCGATCGCATAACGGGTCGCCGATCCGATCCCGATCATTGCTCCAATCGCATAGATCAGTCCGTAAACCGGTAAAATCAGATTTAAGACCGCCAGACCATCTGCACCGGAGTAGACCGAGATAAAATAGGTGTCTGCGAGGATGTAGACGGAAATTCCCAGCATGCCCGCCATGCTTTGGAAAATGTATTTAAAAAATTTCTGTAACATAAAAAATCTCCCTTGTATGTATTCTCATAAACGGTAACGACCATTGTACCGAAGAATGGAAATAAATACAAGGGAGAATGTGTTTTTTTACAGCTTCTTGGCCCGCTCTTTAATATTCTGATGGAAGTTGATGATGTCATGCTCATACTCCTCATCCATCAGCGGCGAGGTAATCATAAAATCGGCAGTCGCTTTATTGTTGGCGATCGGGATATCGTAAACCTGGGCGATTCGAAGAAGCGCCTTGACATCCGGATCGTGCGGCTGGGCGGTCAGGGGATCGGAGAAGAAGATGATAAAATCAACCTGTCCCTCGACGACTTTTGCACCGATCTGCTGGTCGCCGCCCAGAGGACCGCTGTTATAGCCCTTGACCGGAAGCCCGGTATATTCCGTAATCATGCGGGCGGTTGTGCCGGTTCCGCATAAGAAATGTTTTTTGAGGATCTCTTTGTTCGCCTCACACCAGTCGATGAGTTCACGTTTTTTATTGTCGTGTGCGATGAGTGCAATATTTTTTTGTTTTCGAATTGTCATTGTTAAAAAATCCATAGAATCATCCTCCTTTGCCATGATTTTTGCATAGCATCTGGATATTGTCAAGAAAATACAAAACATTTCACAAAAAAATACGAATGTTTTTCGTGAGTACATAGAAAGAGGTGTGTTTTTCTGCGTACAGGAATTGCAAGAAACATAGAAAACATGCTATACTACGAGAATAGTGGAACAGGAGGAACGAAAAAGATATATGTCTGCTGAAAATACAACAAACACAGGGGCACAAGAGGCGGAGAACGCAGAGAAGTACGCGGTCGAAGTGAAAAATGTGACCAAGATATACAGGCTGTATGATAAACCGATCGACCGGCTGAAAGAATCGCTGAGCGTCAGCCATAAAGAATACCACAAGGATTTCTACGCGTTGAGCGATCTTTCCTTTACGGTTGAAAAAGGTCAGACGGTCGGCATCATCGGTACGAATGGTTCGGGTAAATCGACGATCCTTAAGATCATTACCGGCGTTCTCACGCCGACGACCGGCGAGGTGACGGTGCGCGGCAAAATTTCGGCGCTGCTGGAGCTGGGAGCCGGATTTAACCAGGACTACACCGGTATCGAAAATATCTATATGAACGGTACTATGATGGGATATACCAAAAAAGAGATGGATGCAAAGCTGCCGGAGATTCTCGATTTTGCCGAGATTGGCGATTTCGTCTATCAGCCGGTCAAGACGTACTCGAGCGGTATGTTCGTGCGTCTGGCATTTGCGCTTGCGATCAACGTCGAGCCGGAGATCCTGATCGTTGATGAGGCGCTCTCGGTCGGGGATGTCTTTTTCCAGTCCAAGTGCTACCGCCGCATGGAGGAGATCCGCAAAAACGGCACGACGATCATCATGGTAACCCATGATATGGGAAGTATCATCAAATACTGCGATAAGGTAGTGCTGCTCAATAAGGGAGAATTTATCGCACAGGGTTCGGCGGGCAAGATGGTCGATCTCTACAAAAAGATTCTGGCAGGACAGATGGACGCGCTGCGCGCCGAGCTGGAAGTGATGAACGATTTTTCCGGGGACAAGGTAGTAAAAGCGGAGAAAGCAGGAGCCGGAAGTGCGGAGAATGGTGCATCTGGAAATGAGGCTGGAAATAACGATGCCGGAAATATAAACGGCTCCGGGGCAGTGGATGGCACCGCAGAAAATGGAGTCGCTTCAGCATCGGACGGCACCGGAAATCCGGCTGCTTTGAACGGAGAAACGGCGAAAAAGCCGGGCTTAATGCGCGACAAGCTGACGATCAACGCAAACCGCGAGGAGTACGGCGACGGAAGGGCGCAGATCTTCGATCTGGGACTGGTGGACGCGCGCGGCAATATCACTAACCTGCTCTTAAAAGGCGAAGAGTTTACCATCCGCGAGCGCATCCGTTTCAATGCACCGATTCAGGCACCGATCTTTACTTATACGATCAAGGATAAGAAAGGAACCGACCTGACCGGCACGAACACCCTGTTTGAGGGAACGGATGTCCATCCGGTCAAGGAGGGCGATATTTACGATGTCGCGTTTACGCAGAAGATGACTCTGCAGGGCGGCGAATACCTGCTGTCCATGAGCTGTACCGGATTTGAAGGCGGCGAGCACGTGGTGTACCACCGTCTCTACGATGTGGCAAATATTACCGTTATTTCTAATAAGAACACGGTCGGTGTCTACGACATGGAGCCGGATGTAGCGGTCAGGTTATCGCCGGCCGGAGAGGCAGCGAAGCAGGCGGAGTCGCTTAGTGCGGATGAGGCGGCACAGGAAGATCTGCAGGCATGATAAAAGGAGAAATAAGATGAAAAAAATCAATCAGGAGCTGATTGCTCTGTTTGATAAATACGGCAGTGACCGGCGCCAGGCGCTGCGGGAAAATAAGAAGCTTTCCTATCTGTACGCACTGGCAGATTTGCGGGAAAACCTGTTGGACTGGTGCCAATTTGACCCGGAACAGCAGGCGCTGCAGATCGGGGCGGACGCGGGCGCGCTGACAGGGCTGCTTGCCAGGCGTTTATCGTCGGTAACGGTGCTGGATGCTTCCGAAGAAAATCTGGAGGTAGTACGCCGCCGCTTCCAGACAGAGCCCGAGCTGGCGGCGAAGATCCGCTATGTCTGTGCGGATGTGGAGACGTATGCGATGAAAGCGGAAAAGCGTGGCGGGACATATGGATATGTAATGCTGATCGGGGGGTTGACGGCGGCAGATAAAGCGGGACGCGCGGCACAGATGACAGCCGCAAAACAGCTTCTTTCTGCTCATGGAACCTTGATTGCGGCGGCTTCCAACTGGTTTGGCGTGAAATACATGGCAGGCGCAGAGCGGGAGACGGGCGCACTTTCCTGGAACGAAATGAAGCAGCTGCTTCCGGGCGGGGAATTTTACTATCCGATGCCGGATTACCGGACGGCGGGAGAGATTTTTTCAGATGCCTATCTGCCGAAAAAAGGCGATCTGACCGGTGTGTTACCGGTCTATGACTGTCCGCAGTATATGCTGATGGATATGGGGGCGGCGCTCGATGCAGCCTGCGAAGACGGACGGTTCCCGGAATTTGCGAATGCATTTCTGGTTTTTTGGCAGAGACAGGCTGCGCCGGAAGCTGAGAATGCTTCACAGGACGTTATCTATGTGAAATACAACCGCACCCGCGAAGACCGCTTCCAGATCCGGACAGAGATCCGTGAAAAGAATGGAACCCGCGAGGTCTGGAAGACGGCGCTCTATCCGGAGGGAAAGGCGCACATCCAGTCCTTCGAAGAAAAATATCAGGTGCTTGACCGTCAGAATCCGTCCCTGAAACTGGCAAAACCGGAGCTTCAGGACGAGGGAATGACAGCGGTATTTCCGTATTTAGAGGGAAAAACGCGGGCGGAACTTCTGGGAGAAATTCTGACTGCCCAGGGCGCGGATGCGGAGGTTTCCGCGATCCGGGCTGCGATGGATGAGATCTACAGCATCCGCCCGGAGGAACGCAAACCATTTGCGGTGACACCGGAATTTATCAAGGTATTTAATGCGCTGGGCGAGCTGGATTCCTATCGGGATAAAGAGACAGAAAATGGCGGCGGATGGGCTTCTTTAGGGGCAGTTCTTGCGGACGAGAGCTGCAGCGCCTCCAACATTGACGCCCTTTTTGAAAATATGCTGGTGACGGCGGACGGAACTTATGCGATCGACTATGAGTGGGTCTTCTTATTCCCGGTTCCGGCTGGTTTTGTGAAATACAGGACACTGGTTTATTTCTACCGCCGTTATAAGAGTCTGTTGGGCGGTCAGGCCGAGCGGGAATTTATCGGACAGTTCCCGGAGTATGTGAAGGCGGATGAGAAGCTGCTTTCGCTTTACGAGGCGATGGAACGCGGCTTCCAGGAGTACGTGCACGGGGAAAACCAGCGCACTTACCAGGAAGATTACATGGTAAAGACGAAGACATTAGCCGATCTTTCCCATGTGGACGGAGAACTTGCAAGGGCAAACGAACGTCTGGATGCGCTCCGGGCAGAAAATTCGGAAAAAGATACGGCACTCCGCAAAGTGCAGGAGGTACAGCGCCTGACGAATAACCACGTGGCGAATCTGGACGTTATCATTTCTGATCTGCGCCATGAAAATGCAGAGCTTGGCAAGACGCTGACCTACTTAAATGGTCATGAGGCGGTCATTTTCAAGGTGCGCCGCAAGCTCGGACAGGCATTTAACCGGTGCTATCCAAAGGGCACGGTACGCCGCAAGAAGCTCGGCTACTGGAAACGGACGATTCTCCATCCGGGTAAAATGATGAAGATGTACACCACAGAGGAAGGAAAGAACCTTATCAAAGGTGATTTTGAGATCGGTGAGGAGTATCTGACCTACGGAAAAATCCACCTTCCGAAGGAAGAAAATCCGACGGTTTCCATCGTAATTCCGGTATACAACCAGATTCACTATACCTATCTGTGCCTGCAGTCGATTCTGGAGCATACGAAGGATGTGAGTTATGAGGTTATCATCGCAGATGACGTTTCAACCGATGCCACCGAGCATCTGGCGGAGTTTGCCGATAACCTGGTGATCTGCCGCAATCAGACCAATCAGGGATTCTTGCGCAACTGCAACCAGGCGGCGAAGGCGGCGCGCGGCAAATATGTGATGTTTTTAAACAACGATACCCAGGTAACAGAAGGCTGGCTCAGCTCCCTGGTAAATCTCATTGAATCTGACTCCACCATCGGTATGGTAGGATCTAAGCTGGTATATCCGGATGGACGTTTACAGGAGGCAGGCGGCATCATCTGGAGCGATGGTTCCGGCTGGAATTACGGCCGCCTCGACGATCCGGACAAGGCAGAATATAACTACGTCAAGGATGTAGACTATATTTCCGGCGCAGCGATCCTTTTATCCACCGCACTCTGGAAGCAGATCGGCGGTTTCGACGAGCGGTTTGCCCCGGCGTACTGCGAAGATTCGGATCTGGCATTTGAGGTGCGGAAAGCGGGCTACCGCGTCGTTTACCAGCCAAAATCCAAGGTCATCCATTTCGAAGGCATTTCGAACGGAACGGATGTCAACGGAACCGGTCTGAAACGGTATCAGGTGGAAAACAGCGAGAAACTCAAAGAAAAATGGAAAGAAGAGTTCAAGAATCAGTGCGTCAACAACGGCAATCCGAATCCATTCCGCGCACGCGAGCGCAGCATGGGCAAAAAGATCATTGTCGTGATCGATCACTATGTGCCGACCTTTGACAAAGACGCCGGTTCCAAGACAACGTTCCAGTACCTGAAAATGTTCCTGAAAAAGGGGTATGTTGTTAAATTTATCGGAGATAATTACCTCCATGAGGAACCGTATACGTCTACGCTGCAGCAGATGGGAATCGAGGTCCTCTACGGACAGGAATACCTGACCGGTATCTGGGACTGGCTGGTGAAAAATGGAAAAGATATCCACGTGGCATATCTGAACCGTCCGCATATCGCGACAAAATATGTGGATTTTATCAAAGAACACACGGATATCAAGATGATTTATTACGGTCACGACCTTCATTTTATGCGTGAGTTCCGCGAGTATGAGCTGACCGGCGATGTGAAGAAGCGTCAGGAATCCGAATATTGGAAATCGATCGAGTTTTCACTCTTCCACAAAGTGGCGGTGTCCTACTATCCGTCCTACGTTGAGGAAGAGGCGATCCACGCCGTTGATGAGACGATTCCGGTCAAGGCGATCACGGCATATGTCTATGAGGAGTTTTTACAGAATCTGAACAAAGACTTCGCCAAACGGGAAGGACTTCTGTTTGTCGGCGGCTTTGCGCATCCGCCGAACGCAGACGCGGTGCTCTGGTTCGCGAAAGAAGTATTCCCGAAGATCCGGGAACAGATCAAGGTCAACTTCTACATCGTCGGTTCCAAAGTGACCGACGAGATCAAAGCGCTGGAACAGCCTGGAAATGGCATCATCGTCAAAGGCTTTGTAAGTGAAGAAGAACTGGCAGACCTGTACCGGAACTGCCGGATTGTAGTGGTACCGCTCCGCTACGGCGCAGGGGTTAAGGGCAAGGTGGTAGAAGCTATCTATAACGGTGCCCCCATCGTCACCACCTCCGTCGGCAGCGAGGGAATCCCGGATGTAGAAAAAGTTCTCCTCGTCAAGGATCAGCCGGACGAATTTGCCGAGACAGTCGTAGAACTCTACAAAGACGAAAAACGCCTGGAAGACCTGGCAGAGAAAACGCAGGTTTATATCCGCGAGCATTTCAGTATTGATGCGGCTTGGGATGTGATTAAGGAAGATTTTGAATAAAAAATAGTAAAAGATAGAAAATTATATATAAAAGAAAACGATCAGGGGGAATGTGCTTCTGATCGTTTTCTTGCGTAAGGATAATTTAAAGTTATCCAAGGAAGGAAAGAGCCAGCTACGCCGGCATGCTGCAGGCTCTTTCCTGTACTACCGGGTAGAGCACTCTATATTACCGATCGTTCTTCCGCAGCGCTTCCACCCGTCCATACCTCCGATACATCAAAAGCTCAAATACCACCATACAAGCCCATCCAATCGTCGTACCAATCGCTACAGCCTGAATTCCCAGCCGTCCAAACAGCGCATAACTGATCACAACGCGGATCGGAATCTGCACCAGAGTCGCGAACAGGGTGATCATCAGGTGCCCGATTCCCCGGTAATATCCCTGAAAGGTATTGGTGATACCACTGATGAAGTAAAAACCAGCCATCGGCGCCAGATAGGACATGCCCTGACGCAGCGCTTCCGTTTCGTTTGGTTTTAAGAAAATACCGAGCAGCGGGTGACGGCAGAACAGCACGACCACCGCTGTCAAAATAATATAAATTTCTGCAATCACCAGCATTTTCCGAAGCCCTTTCGGAATCCGGTCATACTCTTTCGCGCCGAGGTTCTGTGCGGAGAACGTCGTGATAGATGCTGCAAGGCTGTCGCCCGGGGCGAGCACATAGCTGTCGATGATGGAGACGGCATTAAAAGCGGCAACTGCATCGACGCCGAGTGCATTGACGCCGGACTGGACGAGCAGGCGGCCGACGTAGAGAATCGTCTGCTGGACGGCGGAAATGGAGCTGAAATCTATCGTTTTTTTGAGCATCGAGGTTTTCAGTTTCAGATCCCGGATGCCGAGGCGTAAGAGGGGCACTTTCGCCCAGATATAGACGAAGAGGGCGAGCGCAGAGACCGCTTGCGAGATGATCGTAGCGATTGCCGCACCGGAAACACCGAGGCGGCAGATGCCAACCAGGAATACATCCAGGAATACATTGACAACGGTCGTCAGGATCAGGACATAGAGCGGCGCTCTGGAATCTCCGATTGCGCGCAGGGCGGCGGAGAAAATATTGTAAAAAAAGGTAAAAATAAGACCCAGTGAGATAATCTGCAAATACAAGGACGCCGGTGCCGATATCTCTTCCGGTGTCTGGGTAAGGCGGATAAACAGGCGGCTTCCTGCCAGTGAAATACCGGAGAGGACAATGGTTAAAAGCAGCCCGGAGAGCACCGAGGTCGCAAATTCATCCTTTAAATCCTGATAGTCTTTCGCACCAAAATAGCTTGCCATCAGAATTGATGCGCCGAGCGACAGCCCGACAATCAGAAAGGTCAGAATATTCATGATCGGACCCGCCGCACCGACTGCCGCCAGCGCCTCTTTTCCGTAAAACTGTCCGACGACTACCGAATCGACCGTGTGGTAGAGCTGCTGGAAGAGGTTGCCGAACACCAGCGGAACCGCGTAGGCGATCAGGTGTCCGGTTATATTCCCTTTTGTCATATCACGAGCCATAAGCATTTCCTCCAAATCCCAATTTATAACTAAGATTGTAGCACGGAACAGAGTGCCTGCCAAATAAAAAAATCTGTCGCATTATGCCAAAAAATCAACAAATTGTTGCGATTTCCGCAAGGAAACGCTGCGGATCCGATGGGAAAGTGGTAACAGCATAAAACCGTCCTATTTAGTGGAAATCACTAGGGAAATGTGGTAAGATATATAAGTTAAACTGGACTTAATAGCATTTGACAGATTGACAAGAGTAAAAAATGGATCTTTCGTAACTGTGAAGGAACTGAACAGTTACAAAACAGTAAAAATTGAGTTGGAAATAACAGACAGAAAGGAAATACAGTATGCAGGCAATCATTCTGGCTGGCGGATTGGGGACGCGGCTTCGCAGTGTGGTAAGCGACCGTCCGAAACCGATGGCGCTGGTTGCGGGTAAGCCGTTTCTGGAGTATGTGCTTCAGGGGCTGAAAAAAAGCGGAATTGACGATGTTATTTTTGCCGTCGGTTATAAGGGCGGCATGGTGGAAGAATATTTTGGAGACGGATCGCAGTTTGGCATCCGGGCGCGGTATGCGTATGAGGAAGAGCTGCTCGGCACGGCGGGCGCGATCAAGAATGCCGGGAATTATGTGACGGACGAGCAGTTTTTTGTCCTGAATGGCGATACATTTTATCAGATGGATTTCGGCGATTTAAGCCGGATTCAGCAGGAAAAAAATCTGGAGATGGCGCTGGTTCTGCGCGGTGTGCCGGATATTTCCCGCTATGGGGCGGCGCGCCTGACCGACGGGCTGCTGACCGCTTTTAATGAGAAAAATGGCAATACTGGGGCGGGCACGATCAACGGCGGTGTGTACCTGATGAAGCGGGCGCTGCTGGATGAGATTCCGGAGGGAAAAGTTTCGCTGGAAAATGAGTGCATTCCCAGGTGGATGCAGGAGGGAAGACGTCTCGGCGGCATCGTAAATGACGGCTATTTTATTGATATTGGTGTGCCGGAGGATTATTTCCGGTTTCAGGAGGACGTAAGAAAAGGAGACATTACATGGTAATCAGAGGAAGAGCGCCGCTGCGCGTGAGCTTTGGCGGCGGCGGTACGGATGTAGAACCATTCTGTGTAGAACAGGGCGGTGCCATTATCGGAAGTACTATCAATAAATATGCATATTGTTCGATCATCCGAGGAATGATGACCAGATCACGGTTCATTCCCTGGATTTTGATATGACAGTCAAGTACAATGCGAAGGAAAATTACGTCTGCGATGGACGGCTGGATCTTGTCACGGCAGCGCTGCGGGCGATGGATATCAAGCAGGGATGCGAGGTTTATTTACAGTGTGATGCTCCGGCTGGTTCGGGACTTGGAACCTCCTCGACTGTCATGGTAAGTCTTCTGACCGCGATGGCGCGCTGGAAAGGAATTACGATGGATAATTATGCGATGGCGGATCTGGCTTACGGCGTGGAGCGGATCGATCTGGGAATTTCCGGCGGTTATCAGGATCAGTATGCGGCGACCTTCGGTGGCTTTAACTTTATCGAATTTCACGGACGCAACAACGTCGTGGTAAACCCGCTCCGCATCCGCCGCGATATTATCAATGAGCTGCAGTATAACCTGTTGTTATGCTACACGGGCAATATCCATGTATCCGCGAATATTATCAAGGATCAGGTAAGCAACTATAAGAAACCAGACGCATTTCAGGCGATGTGCGAGGTAAAGGCGCTTTCCTATGCGATGAAGGACGAGCTTTTAAAGGGAAATCTCCACAATTTTGGCCGCCTCCTGGATTACGGCTGGGAGAGCAAGAAGCGGATGAGCAGCAAGATCACAAATCCGCAGATTGATATGCTCTATGACGAGGCGAAAAAAGCGGGCGCCCTCGGCGGAAAGCTTTTAGGTGCTGGCGGCGGCGGCTTCCTTCTTGTGTACTGCCCATACAACGTTAAACATCAGGTGGCGCGCCGTCTGGAAGCGGCAGGCGGACAGCTGATGGATTGGAATTTCGAACTGCGCGGCGCTCAGAGCTGGATCTGCGATGAGGACCGCTGGGACTACCGCGATATTCAGGTGCAGATGCCGGATAAGGAGTATACATTCCATGTGTAAAAATAGCTGTAAAGTAGTATTCCTCGACCGTGATGGCACGATGAACGTGGAGGTCAATTATCTTCACCGAAAAGAAGATTTGAAGCTGATTGACGGTACCGCAGAGGCAGTCCGTCTCCTGAACGAGGCCGGATATAAGGTGATCGTCATTACCAACCAGGCGGGCGTGGCGAGAGGTTACTATACCGAGGCGGATGTAAAAATCCTTCATGATTATATGAATGAGGTGCTGGAGCGTGACGGAGCACACGTAGATGCGTTCTACTATTGCCCGCACCACCCGGAGCATGGGATCGGGATTTATAAGAAAAAATGCCATTGCCGCAAGCCGGAGACGGGAATGTTTGAGATGGCAGAGCGGGATCTGCCGGAGGGCATTGATAAGGTGCATTCCTATATGATCGGGGACAAGCGCATCGACGCGCAGGCAGGAAAAAACTTTGGCGTGACCGGAGTCCTTGTCGGAACCGGCTATGGGGCAAAAGAACACGCGGAAGATAGGGCGGCTGGACTTATAAAAGAGGACGGAAGCTGTCCGGCGGGCGGTTATGACGCGTATGCAGATACGCTGCTGGATGCGGTGCGCGGGATTTTAGGCGGGCGTATATAGAATGCGGCTCACAAAAAGATTCCGGGAGTACATAAACTAGAAAGAGAGGAACCATTGACATGCAGAATCAGAGACAAAACGGACGACCAGACGCAGCCGTGCGCATGGCTGGTCTTTTTCTGGTGCTGTTCTGTGTGGCGGCGGTTCTGATTCCGGTGAAAACGCTGTTTACGGGAAATGGTTTTTTTGCAGATTACATTCATTTCACGGAATCGAAACGGATGTATGTGGAGATTGCGATTCTGGCAGTCTTGATCTTTGGGGGGCTGGCGCTTTTGAAGCGCGGACGCAGCCGGATGTACTGGCTGACGGCGGTTGTGCTGGTGTTTTCCTGGATTCATGTGGTATTTCTGCCGATGGTGGTGTCGGCGGTGTATCTGATTAGCCTGTTGGCGATCGGGCGGTTTTTGAGAAAACTGGTGTTTTTCAGGGGAACGGTCTGGGAGCGGTCTTATTTTTCTTTTTATATGGACTTCCTTTTTGGCGCCTCCTTTGCAATCGTTGTGTATTGCCTCCTTTCTGCCCTTGGCGTTGGAAAAATCGCCTGGATGCGCCTGAGCGTCTATGCTCTGGGTGTGGCGGCGCTGGGCTTTGATTTTTCCTCGATTTCCTGCCAGTGCATCATGGGATGGCAGACGCTTTCCTGGATGCTGGATGGCAGGGACAAGGTGTCGGTTCATGTGATTGAGGCAGGGAAACAGGCGTTACTGTTCACAGGTAGGCACTTTTGGAACCGAAAGTGCCGTAAGAAAACGTGGTGGCAGCAGGAATTTGCCGTATTTAAATGCGAAGCCACGGCAAATTCCGTTACTGGGCACGTATGCGTGAACAGTAACAAACCGGCTGGCAGCGGGGGATCGAGGGAAATACCGCGCCGGGTGCGCCGGGCATGGACGCTGGCGGCTGGCTGGTGTGTCCTGATGTTCCTGATTCAGGTGGGACGCCTGAATATCGCACTCGACTTTGATACACTCTGGTATGGTGTGCGTTCCCAGTACATTGTGGCAGGCGGAACCGGGCTGTATGAGAATCCGGGGCTGGTCGGCATGGTCTATGTGTATTCGAAGGGCTTTGAGGTGCTGACTCTGCCGCTCTGCGATCTGGCGAGTCACAGCTACCTGACGTTCTTTAACCTCTGGCTGGCAGTTCTGGGAATCGGGGCGATGGTCTGGAATGCGGTGCTGCTGACGGGCAATCGAAAGCAGGAGACAGAAAAGAAACTAACGTATCACAGCGTCTTGCCGGGAATTATGGCAGCTGTTTTGACGGTTTCGGTGCCGGGCATCATGAATATGGCGCTCACAGCCAAGGCGGATTTGATTACGTGGCTGCTGCAGCTTATTATGCTGGGATGTTTCTTTCAGTATATTCATGTGTATGAAAATCATTGGATATTCCTCTCCGGGGCAGCCGGTTCCTATTTCCTGTCCCTCACGATGAAGCCGACCTCCCTGGTCTTTTCCACTGCCGTATTTGGTATGATGGGGCTGTACCTTCTGTGGTTCTGGTTCCATGAGCGAGGGGCGGCGGCTGACCTGCTTCACCACATGGTCCGCCGGACTGGCTCATTATGCCTGCCATTTGGGGCATTGGTCGGTATCTGGGCGCGGACGATGAAGATCACGGGAATGCCGGTCACTTCGGTGTTTACTTCGATTTTTGCATGGTTTGGTTTTAAAATGAAATACCCATTTGCCACCTCGGAGTTGCCGCAGAATTATCAGGAGGAATCAACGCTTCATGTGCTGGCGCGGCGTATCTGGCAGATGCTGATGCAGCCGCAGGGTGAAGATATGGGGCATGTGATTCTGGCGTGGGGGACTTCGCTGATGGCGGTGCTGATTGTGATGCTGGTGCTTTATGGGATTTGTCCAAAAGGGGAGAGGGGCAGTCCCATATCTGGAACGCGGCATTGGTAATTTTTTTTCCGTTTGTGATCGTCAGCCTGATCAGCCTGTCGATGCTTTACCAGATCGACGGAAATTATTTCATGCTTCTGTATTCTATGCTGATTCTGGGGGCATGCCGGGCGATGGAGTATTTTAAGAAAATCGGCTTTTATCCGGTCGCGTCGAAGTGCCTGGCGCCGCTGCTGGTATTAAATCTGATTGTCACGGCGATCAGCAGCTGGGCGTGGACGGCCGGATTTTCGGAGATCCATTTTCTGAATAAAGGGCGTGTCAACCACCGGGCGCAGGAACAGGCGCGGATGGAGGAAAAGGGAAATACGCTGATCTGGCAGGAAGTGTCGCAGAATCCGGAAAACCGGGTGATCGCATTTGGAACGCATCCGTATTGTTTGCAGTTCCCGTGCAATGTGGAGTCGTATAAGGACATTACATCGCCGTGGGGCAACGTCGAACTTGTCAACTCGCCGGAGGCGTTTGAAACCTATATGGCGTATGCGAAGACAGATTACGTCTACGCGGAAGCGGGCTATCTGGGACCGGGAAGCTGGGAGTGGAGTCTGGATCTCCTGCGGGAGCTGATCCACAGCGGCAGCCTGACCGATCTGTTTTTTGAAAATGGAAATATGCTTGCGCGGGTATCCGACACAGCGGTGCCGGAGGAAGAAGCGCAGAGCAATCTGGAAATGTTTGAGCGGGAGTATTTATTTTATGATGCAGAAGCTCAATAGACATCGAAAAACCTGACAGGAGGAAATAGAAATCATGAAGGAATACGAGTACCTGGACGAACTGATCAGCCGCTATCCGGTTCTTGCACCGGTGAAAGCGGATATTCGCACTGCGTATGAGACGATGAAGGAGTGCTATGAGCGCGGCGGAAAACTTCTGATTGCCGGAAATGGCGGAAGCTGTGCGGATTCGGAGCACATCGTGGGCGAGCTGATGAAGGGGTTTGTGAAGAAACGCCTGGTTTCGGCGGAGATAGAGGCGGCGCTTAAAACGGTAGACCCGCAGATGGGAGCGGAACTTTCTGAAAAGCTGCAGCAGGGACTTCCGGCGATCGCGCTGACTGGTCATGCAGGACTGACCACCGCATTTATGAATGATGTGGACGGCAGCATGACTTATGCGGAACAGGTGCTTGGATATGGAAAAGAGGGGGATGTGTTCCTCGGAATCTCAACCTCGGGCAATTCAAAAAATGTCCTGTATGCAGCCGTGACGGCAAAGGCAAAGGGGCTTAAGGTTATCGGGCTTCTGGGACGCGACGGCGGGCGGATCCGTGGGTACAGCGACACTGCGATTGTCGTGCCGGAGCAGGAGACATTTAAGATTCAGGAGCTGCATCTTCCGGTGTACCATGCACTGTGCCTGATGCTGGAAGAATATTTCTTTTAAGATATATTTTGTTTCATGGAAAGGAAGTAATGATTCAGCAGGTTCATGAAAAAAACTGGATGATTACAAGGGAAAAGTATGTTATTTGGAAACAGGCCGGCGGACAAAACGGCAAAATGGAGAGTCAGTACCCGCAGTTTTGCAGTGCTGCTTGCCTATACGCTTTTTATCTGGTGGCTGGAAGTGCTGGATCTTCTGGCATGGCTTTTACATGTACCACAGGGAACGATTTTGTCGCGGGCGGCAGCGCTCGTTTTATGCGGTGCAGTCATGGCGGCAATCGGAAGATTTGAACGGGACCATGCGGGAGTGAGTCCGTTTTTTATAGCGGGAAGTTTGTTCATCCTGGCATTTTTTTCGGTCAAGGGATTTGCCCCGGATCAGAGCTATGATACGCAGAACTATCACCTGCTGTCGCAGATTCCCGGATTTGTGGACAACCTTCATTATCATGTGATACCGGGACGGTTCCAGATGTTCGGTTTCCGGCTGGGCGACCGGATGTTTTATCCATTCCGGGCGCTTCTGGGGCTTCGGATGGGGACATTGTTAAATGCGCTGGCGATGCTTGTGATTTATCGGCAGGTAACGGTGTTCCTGAGCATGGAGGCAGGCCGGCTGGAAAGAACATGCAGCTGGTTGAAGCATCTTGCGCCGGTACTTGCATTTCTGATTGTCAGCCGTCTGGAGCTGATTCAGGAGAGTGGCAGCTACATGGTCGAGCTTCTGGCACTGCCGTTTCTGCTGGAAATGGTATTTCTGCTTCTGCGCGGTCTGGATGAGGCGAAGTGGGAGCGCGAGGCGGTTTTATTCTGCCTGTTTGGCGGAATCCTGTTCTGCCTCAAGATGACGAATATCGTGTATCTGGTACCGCTGGTGCTTCTGTATCTGTGGAAAATCCGGAAGTATCTGACGCCGAAGCTGTTTCTGGGATGCCTGGTGACGGGGATGATTCCCGTCAGTGTGTACCTGATTTACAATGGGATAGCGATGAAAAATCCGGTTTATCCTTATTACAACAGCCTGTTTCATTCGCCATATTTTGGGGAAATGGACTTTAAGGATCCGAGATGGGGACCCAGCAACATAAAAGAGTTCCTTTTGTGGGCATATTCGATGATCCGGCATCCAGATTACCGCCTGAGTGAGCTCCCGGCGAAATACAACCTGGATCTGGCGCTGATGTATCTGGGAGCGGCGGGAGCCGGGCTCTGCTGGATTTGGAAGCGGGTCAGCAGCAGGACGGGAACCCTATTTCTGCTGTATGCCGCATCCTTTATTCTCTGGGCGGCAACGACGGGACACAGCCGCTATTTTATGGGCGGAATCTTATTTGCCGGAATGCTTTGCGGGTGCCTGGTGCTGCAGGGAATGGCTTCCATTTCTCCCAGGCTGACAGGCGGCGTTGTATTTGCGATTATGTTTATAGTTGTTTACGCCGGGCGCGCTTACGATGCTTACACCCGTGTCTGGAACGGCGGGGAATGGGCGATGCGGGCGGTGAGCCGTGAGAGTATCCACAGCAACCTGCCTTACGTATTTCACGATCATCAGCTGTTTACACCGGAAGAACGTTCCAAGATTGACCGCATTTTCCTGACCTGGTCGGATGTGGGAAGTTATGCGCGGCTTGCGGGCGAAGATGTGCCGGTCTGGAACCGATATTCGATCGTCAATGAGCTTTCGGAGCAGAAAGACGCCTATATCGATGAAATCGAGGAGGCGATGGAGGCAGGCGAGGGCGTCTATGACATGATCCCGCAGGGACTTGAGACGTTGGAAAGCTATCTGGAATGGATGAATGAGGCGGATGGTACGTGCATGATATGGAGTATCAGGAAACAATCCTGCAGGGCAGCCAGTCCTTTACACTGGCAGGGCTTGAGATGGCGCATGGACGCGAAAACTGCTGGTACCGCACACAGGAGATTTTCATGGATGCACAGGAAACGGAAAAAGAAGTACCAGAATGGCGCTGGGAGAATACCAGCGGGGACGATCATCCGACTATCCGGGCGGTTCTGTGTGATCCGGACTACTGGGTGCTGAAGCAGCCATTTGAAGTGGAAATCATCGCCTCGGATGGGACAAACAGCCGGACGGCTGCTGTGATCCAGGCGGGACAGAAGGAATATGAACCGATGGAAGTACAGCTTGATCTGACAGGGCTTCAGAGAGAGATAAAATTGGAATTGGTAAGTACAGCTGAGACAAAACGGGCTGTTGTGATCAATCCGGAATGGTCCGCCAAAACGGTGGAAGAGTGAAAACGGGAGGAGAAAAATGGACAAGATAGCGGTATTAATTCCGTGTTATAATGAAGGTCAGACGATTGCCAAGGTGGTCAAGGACTACCGCGAGGCATTGCCGGAGGCAACGATCTATGTATATGACAATAATTCATCGGATCACACGGATGAGATTGCCAGGGAGGCAGGCGCGGTTGTGCGCTATGAATACCAGCAGGGCAAGGGAAATGTCATCCGCAGCATGTTCCGCGACATTGACGCGGAGTGCTATGTCATGACGGACGGCGATGACACCTACCCGGCGGAGGACGCGAGAAAGCTGGCAGACCAGATTTTACAGGGAAAAGCGGATATGGTCATCGGCGACCGCCTTTCTTCGACGTATTTTACCGAAAATAAGCGTCCGTTCCACAATACGGGAAATCGTCTGGTGCGTGGGCTTATCAACCTGATTTTCAAGAGTAATATCAAGGATATCATGACAGGCGCGCGCGCATTTAACTATGAATTTGTCAAGAGCTTCCCGATTCTTTCGACCGGATTTGAGATTGAGACGGAGATGAGCATCCATGCGCTGGACAAGAACTTTAAGCTGGTGGAGATCCCGGTTGGATACCGTGACCGCCCGGAGGGAAGTGTGTCAAAGTTAAATACATTTTCGGATGGATTTAAGGTGCTACGCACGATCGCGAGACTCTTCCGGGATTACAAGCCATTTGCGTTCTTTGGATGGCTGGGACTCATTTGTTTTGCGATTGCAACGGCATTTTTCGCGCCGGTGCTCAGCGGCTATCTGGCAACCGGCATGGTGCCGAAGTTCCCGACCCTGATCGCGTGTTCCGGGCTTTATGTGATTTCGTTCCTGCTGTGGATCAGCGGTGTGATTCTGGAGGTTATCACGAAGAAACACCGTCAGTTATTTGAACTTTACTTGAACCAGCTGAGCATTTTAAAGAGGAGAGACGGATGAAACGCCGTGTATTTTTAGGGCTTCCGGTTATTTTGGGGATTTTGTTTTATATCTGGTATATATTTCATGCCTCGGACAATGTGGCGTATTCGGATTATATCCGGCTGGTCAATTCGTATCTGCCGGATGTGACAAATCCGGCGAAATTCTTTGTACCGGATATCCTGACGCGCGTTCCGATCACGTATCTGGGGCGCATCATCAATGTGAAACTATTTGGCTATAATACGTATTTTGACATGATTCTGGGTGTTTTGAGCCTGGGTGCGGGCGCGGCGGTGCTGGCGCTCTACGCAGAGCGGAACCGCTCGGTCGGCTATCTTTCCTTCCTGTTGATTCAGTTTGTATATTTCAGCCTGAATAAATGGGAAATGATGACGAACGGGACCGGCTGGGTCTGCACTCTGTCGATCTCCGGATTTTTATTCCATTTTGCAGTCCTCGACCATGCAGCGGCGACCCGGTGCCGGAATATGTCTGACCGGGTGCTTCTGGCAATTCTGCCGATCCTGCTGGTCGTGCTGGTGGCAGGACCGTACAGCGGCGGCTATGCGGTGATTCTGGTGCTGGCATACGGCGCACTGTGGCTGGCGGATCGGCGCGGGGATGCTGAAACAAGCAGCCGCTCCTGGAGCCGAAAGTGCCGGAGAACCTGGTGCATCGGGGCATTGACAACGGTTCTTGCGATGGTATTATATCTTTGGAGCAATTCACAGGCAGTTTACGTACACCGTGGAGCAGTGACTGATGTTTCAATCGCTCAGGAATTTGCCGCCCAGCCGCTCTTTTTCCTGCGGTTTCTGCTGAAATCGGTGGCATCGTCGGTGATCGGCGTGGCGCAGATTCAGGAGCTGGAGGCAGGAAGCCCCTGGTTTGTCCGGCTGCATCTTGTGTATCTGCTGGGGCTGGCAGTGTTTGTTTCGTATCTGCTGGCACTGTATCTGAATGTGCGGTTTCAGCTTTATAAAAAGACTATTTTTCCGCTTCTGCTGGTTCTCAGCGGCGGCTGTAACCATCTGCTGGTGCTGGCGGCGCGGTGGATTTTCCTGAAGGACGAGTACGGGATGTCCTCGCGGTACGAGATACAGTATCAGATGGGAATTGTAGGAATTCTGCTTACGTTTGCACTCGTCTGGAGTATGTGCCGGGAAAAGGCGCAGGAAACAGAGGCAGATAAGGCGAAAACACGCGTGCCGGAGAAACGGGCAGCCCGCACACTTTTAAAGGTCTGTATGCTGGCATTTACCGTGCTGACGGTCTTTGGAAATGCATGGACAACCCGGGCAGAAATCCGGACAGCGCCGTACCGGAAAGCATATTTACAGGTATCAAGGGAGCTGGGACGGAATTACCGGACGGCGAGCGATGAGGATCTGGAAACCTACTTGCATAACGACCCGGATGCAGTGCGGGATGCGATGAGAATTTTGGAAGAAAACCATTTGAACATATTTCGATAAAAACGATGGACGGAAGGAGAAGTGCAATGAAAGTTGTAATATTAGCGGGTGGATTCGGCACACGAATCAGCGAGGAAAGCCATTTAAAACCAAAGCCAATGATCGAGATCGGAGAACAGCCGATTCTCTGGCATATCATGAAGCACTATTCCCAGTATGGATTCAATGATTTTGTGATCTGTCTGGGCTACAAACAGTATGTAGTAAAAGAGTATTTTGCCGATTATTTCCTGCATACGTCGGATGTGACCTTCGATCTGGCGAAGAACGAGATGCAGGTGCATAACAACTATTCCGAGCCGTGGCGCGTGACGCTGGTCGATACCGGACTGCACACGATGACGGGCGGTCGTATCAAACGTATCCGCGATTACATTGGGGATGAGACGTTCATGCTGACCTACGGCGACGGCGTTTCCAACGTGGATTTGGACGCGCTGGTGGCATTCCACAAGCAGCACGGCAAGATCGCGACCCTGACCGGCGTCAACATCGGACAGCGTTTCGGTGTCATGGATGTTGACAGCGACGGACACATCCGCGAGTTCCGTGAGAAGAACGATGATGACGGCAAGATCGTCAACGGCGGCTTCATGGTACTCGAACCGGGCGTCTTTGACTATATCGAGGGCGATGATACCGTCTTTGAGAAAGCGCCGTTGGAGCAGCTTGCCAAGGACGGACAGCTGATGGTATACCGCCACGACGGTTTCTGGAAATGTATGGATACCCAGCGTGACAAGATGCAGCTGGAACAGATGTGGCAGGAAGGCAATGCGCCCTGGAAGCTGTGGAAATAATATACTGTAAGGGAAAATTCAAGGAATATACACAAATCCTGTAAGAAAGTATGATATAATGAGCGCAGAAGGAAAGAATGCGGCTGCGAAGCAGACATATTCTTTTCTTGCGCCATTAACGAACGAACAGCCATGCGAAGCAGGGCGGTAGAGCGCGATAGCGCGGGTTCGTGAGTGGACGGGTGAGAAATATAATAAGAGCACTCAGCAAAGATAATGGAGTGATGAAATCACGAAATTAATTAAAAAGAGGAAAACCATGGAACTTCTTGATTTTTATAAAGGAAAACGGGTCCTTGTGACCGGTGACACAGGCTTTAAGGGAAGCTGGCTGGTCCGCATCCTACATCTGGCGGGGGCGGAGGTGACCGGCTATGCGCTGAAAGCGCCGACCGAGCCGTCGATGTTTGAGATCCTGCATCTGGGGGAGACGATTCACCATGTGGATGGGGATGTGCGCGATTTCGCCCATTTAAAACAGGTGTTTGATGAGACGAAGCCAGAGATTGTACTCCATCTGGCAGCGCAGCCGATCGTGCGCGAGTCGTACCGGGATCCGGTCGGCACGTATGCGGCGAATGTCATGGGTACGGTTCATGTGCTGGAATGCGCCAGACAGTGTGAATCCGTCCGCTCTCTCGTCAATGTGACGACGGACAAGGTTTATGAAAATAAGGAATGGGAGTACGGTTACCGCGAAAATGACCCGCTGGACGGCTACGATCCGTATTCCAATAGCAAATCCTGTTCGGAGCTGGTGACACACAGCTATAAGCAGTCGTTCTTCACGGACGGCCGCTGCGCCGTCTCAACCTGTCGTGCTGGCAATGTGATCGGCGGCGGTGATTTTGCGGCGGACCGGATCGTGCCGGACTGCGTGCGCGCAGCGGAAAAGAAAGAGCCGATCATCGTGCGGAATCCGCATTCGACGCGCCCGTTCCAGCATGTGTTAGAGCCGCTGTTTTTGTATCTGACGGTGGCAAAGGCGCAGTGGGAAAATGCGGAGCTGGCGGGCTGCTATAACGTCGGACCGGATGACTGTGACTGCGTCAATACAGGACGTCTGGCGGATCTGTTCTGTGAAACATGGGGCGGCGGGATGCATTGGATCAACCGCTATGATGGAGGTCCGCATGAGGCGAATTTTCTGAAACTGGATTGTTCCAAAGTGAAAAAGGTATTTGGCTGGAAGCCGCACTTCCATGTAGAAGAGGCGATGGCTGCGACGGTGGAATGGTCGAAGAAGTGGCTTGCCGGAGCGGATATGCGCGAGGTGACGGATGAGCAGATCCGGGCGTATGCGGCTCGGTTTGAAGAAAAACAGATAGATGCAGGCGGCTGCACGAAAGGTGTGTCTGGCAGCAGGCAGATCTGATACGGCTGCGGCAGAGAACGGTAGCAAAAGCAGGAGGAGAAACATGGCAGAAGAAAAAGTAACCCTGTCGGACGGAAAAGAGGCTGCGCGTCAGCAGATTCTCGATCTGGTGGCAGAGTATTGCGATAAATATCATAATCAAAAAAAAGAATTTACCGAGGGACAGCGGATTCCGTATGCGTCCCGCGTTTACGATAACCATGAGATGGTCAATCTGGTAGACAGTGCGCTGGAGTTCTGGCTGACCTCCGGACGTTACACCGATCAGTTTGAGGCGGGGCTTGCGAAGTACCTGGGGGTCAAATACTGTTCCCTTGTAAACTCCGGTTCCTCCGCGAACCTGATCGCATTTATGGCGCTGACTTCCCCATTGCTGGGAGAGCGCCGGGTGTGCCGCGGCGATGAGATTATCACGGTTGCGGCAGGTTTCCCGACGACGGTAACCCCGGCGATCCAGTATGGCGCAGTTCCAGTGTTTGTGGATGTGACGATTCCACAATACAACATCGACGCCGATAAGCTGGAGGCGGCGCTTTCAGAGAAGACGAAAGCGGTTATGATCGCCCATACACTGGGAAATCCGTTTGATTTACAGAAGGTAAAAGAATTCTGTGACCGTCATAACCTGTGGTTGGTGGAGGACAACTGTGATGCCCTCGGAAGCCGCTATGAGCTGAACGGCGAGTGGCATTTTACCGGTACGATCGGAGATATCGGAACGTCCAGCTTTTATCCGCCGCACCACATGACGATGGGCGAGGGCGGCGCCGTGTACACGGACAATCCGCTTTTAAACAAGATTATCCGTTCCTTCCGCGACTGGGGACGCGACTGTGTCTGCCCGTCCGGCTGCGATAACCTCTGCGGTCACCGATTTGACCGCCAGTATGGTGAGCTGCCGCTTGGCTACGACCATAAATATGTATACTCCCATTTTGGATATAATTTAAAGGCGACCGATCTACAGGCGTCGATCGGCTGCGCGCAGCTTGAAAAGTTTCCATCCTTCGTGGAGCGCAGAAAACACAATTTCGCCCGTCTGAAAGCGGGACTTGCCGGAACCGAGGACGCATATATCCTGCCGGTTGCCTGTGAGCATTCCGATCCGAGCTGGTTTGGTTTCCTTCTGACCTGCCAAGAGGGCGTGGATCGGAACAAGGTAGTCAAATATGTCGAGGAAAAGGGCGTGCAGACGCGTATGCTCTTTGCCGGAAACCTGATCAAGCATCCGTGCTTTGATGAGATGCGGAAAGAAAACTGCGGCTACCGCGTAGCCGGAACTCTGGAAAATACCGACCGTATCATGCGCGATACCTTCTGGGTCGGCGTTTATCCGGGCATGACAGATGAAATGATTGATTATATGGCAAAGACACTTCGTGAGGCATGCCGTCAGTAGGGACGGGGACCGCGGCAATTCACAGGTGGGGAGATACTCTGCCTGTAAGAAAATGCCTGTGAAAATGAGCAGCTGTGACAGAGAAAGAACAGTTACAGGAGAAAATGAGGGGACAACCATCATGAATGAGGAAAAATCAGAGAGCCGCAGGGCGGTCAAACTGCCGCCGTGTCCGGGGCTTGAGAAGGTTCACCGGGCGAATCTGCGCCTTTTGAAGGAGATAGACCGGATCTGCCGGAAATACAAGATTTCCTATATGCTGGATTCCGGGACACTTTTGGGCGCGGTGCGTCATGAGGGATTTATCCCGTGGGATGATGATGTCGATCTGGCATTTACACGTGCCAATTATGAGATGTTTTTGAAGGTAGCGCCGCGGGAGCTGCCGGAGGGAATGTCCCTGCTGCGCCCGGAGGAGATCCGGGGTGGCAAGGTGTTTTATGATTTTACAACGCGTGTCATCTATGACAACAGCCGCGTCCATGAGGACAATGAGCAGATGCAGTTTTATGAGGGAAAATTAAACCATCTCTGGGTGGATCTGTTCGTCCTTGACCGCCTGCCGGATAGTAAGGTGGGCGCGTGGAGCGCAAAATTTCTTCAGAAGGTTATTTATGGAATGGCGATCGCACACCGTGATCAGATTGATTTCAGCAAATACAGCCTGATGGATAAGCTGCGGGTTGGTGTGCTGGCAGGTGTGGGGCACCTTGTCCCGATGCCGGTTTTATTTAAGCTGCAGAGACTTGCAGCGGCGAAGGATCGCAAAAAGAAGACGAAACACTGGTATTACAGCAATTACCAGCCGGATTATCTCTATGTAACGCTGGAGGGCGCATGGTGCGAGCGCGCGGTGGATCTGCCGTTTGAGGACACAAAGCTGATGGTGCCGGCGGGCTATGAGCATGTGCTGGAGTGGATTTACGGCGACTATATGACGCTGCCGCCGGTGGAAAAACGGGTTCCGGCACATTCTTCGATAGCGATCGAAATTTTGGATGACCCGGATGCTTAATTGAAAGATGAAATATGAGTAAGAAAGATAAGAAAAAACGGACAGACAGCATGGAAGATAAGAAGAAAAATGAAACCAGACAGTCGACCATGCAGAACAGGATGGAAAATATGAACGGACAGAAACCAAAGACGATCTCGATCGTGATTTCTGTTTACAACGAGGAAAAGGCGCTGCATGAGTTCTATCGGGAGGCAACTCCGATTTTTGAGGCGCTGCCGTGGAATTACGAACTGATTTTTGTCAACGACGGAAGTGCGGACGCCTCGGGGCAGATTCTGGCAGAACTGGCGGCAGCGGATCCGCGGGTACGTGTGATCAACTTTTCCCGCAACTTTGGCCATGAGGCGGCGATGCTTGCGGGGCTGGATCACAGCATCGGGGAGGGCATCGTGTGTATGGATGCCGATCTGCAGCATCCGCCGGAATGTGTGGCGCAGATAATCGAAAGATTCGAAGAGGGCTATGAGGTTATCAACATGGTCCGGACGAAAAATAAATCGGCTGGATTCATCAAAAACCTGACGTCTTCTGCTTTTTATAAATTTTTGAACAAGATTTCAGATGTGAAGCTGGAAAATAACGCATCCGATTTCTTTGCGCTGACTGCCAATGCGGCGCAGGTGTTAAAGACCAATTACCGGGAAAAAGTGCGTTTCCTGCGCGGCTATGTGCAGAATATCGGATTTAACCGGACGACCATCGAGTATGAGGCGAGAGCCAGGGTGGCGGGCGAGAGCAAGTACAGCATCCGGAAATTATTTAAATTTTCGATCAATACGATTCTCTGCTTTTCGGATCTGCCGCTAAAGCTCGGCATTTACTCGGGAATTATTGTGGGCTTTCTGGGGCTGCTCGTGATGCTGGAAACGATTTATGAGTGGGCGGTCAAAGGAACGCCCAATGGTTACGCGACGATCGTAGTGCTTTTATGCTTTATGTTCGCGATGCTGTTCGTGATTGTGGGAATTATCGGGGAGTATATCGCGATCCTGTTTACAGAATTGAAGGATCGTCCAATTTATATCGTTCATGATACAAAAGGATTTCCGGAAAAGGAAAGCTGACAGGAAGGAATCGTATGAAGAGATTAAGACGTTTACTGATAAGTTTGATGATTACGGCACTGATGGCTGCCGGAATGCCGATGACGGCATTTGCAAAGCCGGACTGGCCCTCGGATACGGGGATCGAGTCGGAGGCAGGCATTGTCATGGATGCGGACTCCGGGGCGGTTTTATTTGGGCAGAACATCCATGTGCAGAAGGCGCCGGCAAGTATCACGAAAATATTGACGGCGCTCGTAGTCATTGAGAACAGCAGTCTGGATGATACGGTCACATTTTCCCACGATGCCGTTTACAACGTGGAAGATGGCAGCGGAAACAAGAACGCCATCGAGGAGGGCGACACGCTTTCGGTGCGCGATTGTCTCTACCTGCTGCTGATGCGTTCTTCCAACCAGGCGGCGAATGCGCTGGCGGAGCATGTGGGCGGAAGCCGCGACGGTTTTGTGAAGATGATGAACGAGAAGACGGCGGAGCTTGGCTGTGAGAACAGCCATTTTGCGAATCCGTCCGGTCTGAATGACGACACACAGCTCACTTCGGTGTATGATATGGCGCTGATCGCATCGGCGGCGTATAAAAATGACACGCTTTTAACGATCAGTAAGGATAAGAGCTACCGATTACCGGCGACGAAGAACAATCCGGACGGTGTGACCATCCAGCCGGAGCACAAGCTTCTTATCACGACTGACACAGAGAGTCCGAACTATTATCCATATGCGGTAGCCGGAAAGACCGGTTACACATCCGTTGCGGGGCAGACGCTTGTTACCTATGCGATCAAGGATGACAGACGCCAGATTGCGGTCACGATGAAGAGTACGCAGGCGACCCATTATCAGGATACGATTGCATTGCTGGATTTCGGCTTTCTACGGTTTGAAAATGTAAATATTTCGGAAAATGAGACGGCATACACAAGCGGCGATCAGCCGGTGCAGATCGGAGACAATAGCTATCAGCCGTCCGATTTATCGATGGATACGTCGGCAGTCATCACGATCCCGAAGGATGCTTCGTTTGCGGATGCGGAGAAGACGGTGGTAACGGATCTGCCGGAGGATGCACCGCTGGGCGCGGTGGCACTGCTTTCTTACAAATACAACGACCGCAAGATCGGACAGGTGTATCTGATCAGCGCATCGGCGGCAGAAGCGGCAGCAAACGGGGAGACGGCTCCGGATGACGGAAATACGGCATCGGATCCGGCAGCATCCAATACAGGCGCGTCCGGAAAACCGAAGCAGGCGAAATCTTCGTTCCACCTGACCCTGCCGAAACTTCCGAAAGTATCGGTGAGAACGGTGCTGATTGTGGTCGTCAGTGTGCTTCTGGCAGCGGCGTGTGCGGCGCTTGTATGGTTGTTCTACCAGCGTCATCAGGAAGAAAAGAGACGCCAGGAGGAGCGGAGAAAACGGAGAAGACAGCGTCTGCAGGAGATCGGCTGTTCGCAGGAAGAGTTTGAAAAACTGCTTGAAAAGCGGATGGGCGCGTCCTACTGGGCGTCTGGCACAGCGGAGGCAGATGAGAGCACAGAGCAGGCGGAGTCTGACATGGATGTGCGATCTGGTTCAGGACAGGTTCCGGCGGCAGATGCAGCCGCGCCCCGGCTGGCAGAGAGTGGAAAAGCAAGAACTGGTTCCACGGAAAAGAAGCCGCTGAAAGAAAAACTTGCACAGAAAGAGGCAGAGGATGCCAAAACACAGCAGGGTGTGCAGGAGGATGACACAGAGCTTACGGTTGAGGATTTGGATTGACAACCTGGATGCGCTAAATGGCGGTAAAATGGTCCAGATGGATTGTTTACGGGAAATTTTGGAAAGTATGAAGATTTTTTGAATTTTTCTAAAATGACTACAAAAACAAAAGGCGATATTATATAATAGCCATGCGGTTCGGGCTGGTTCCGGCTGTGAATGAGTGAATGAAGGGATAGAAGAACACGATGAAAAAACTTCTGATAATGATGGTTGCGTGTATGGCGCTGCTCAGCGGATGCACGGAGAGTACGATTGTAAAACCGACTTCTGAGACGGTAGTCGGAGATCCGAATTTTGAGACCCAGGAAAATGTTGAGATCGACTGGACACAGGTCAGCACGGACGCGGAAGACATGTTCAAGGATACAAGTACCTACGAGTACGGCCGCGATTTCCATTTCTATATGGAGCCGAACAAGAAACAGATCATGCTGATCTGGGTAGTGGCAGATGATCTGCCGGATGATCAGATAGGAACCTATGCGGAAGATTTAATCAAGGGATTCAACGACGTTGTCCACACCCAGGACTTTTCGATTGAGATGTCCGGTAAAGATTCCTACGGCGGACTGTGGAAACAGTATGCACTGTCCTACAGCATCATTCCGGAGAGCGACCAGGATAACGAGGACGCATGGTTTATCAGCGGTTCCTATGAGGCTGGCGCAGATTTCAAACTTCCGGATACCAAAGAGCTGATTTCCAAGGTGAAAGAGAAAGAAGCAGCAGGCGAGTACGATACGACTGAGGCGGAGGAAGAGACAGAAAACGCAGAATAAGAGGGTGTTTGCGGAGATACGGGATATTTTCTGTGTATAATTAAGAGAAAAGTGATCAAAAAAGCTGTCATATGAGAAACAGATGAGTGTTTTTCATGTGACAGCTTTTATTTACCAGGAACTGGAGTGCGTGTTTTTAATCAACAGGTAGTCCGCTGTGATAAGACTCATTCCCCAGTTCTGTCAGAAGCGGCGATAGATCCTGTTTATCTAACGGCACGTTGTCTGTGACGGCGCTGTTTAAAAGTGCATAGACACGGCTGCATTTGTCCAATGTTTCATGGAAGAGATCGACAAATGAGGCGGTTGAGACGCGGGTCGGATCCCACGGGTTGCCCCATGCTTCGTGGTTTAGGTTACAGCTGCTCCGATAGTCGGTTACGGAGTCCGTTACCATTTTCGCGGAAGCAACTGGGTGGTTGACGAAGATGGATTCGACCTGTGCAATGCCGAATTTTTTCTTGCCGTTCTTGTCCGAGAGTGTCCGGCAGCCGAAGCGCAGCGCCCAGATGGAGCGGTGCACCATCGCCGGAGTAACCTGGAAGTTGTTGCGGTAGGTGATAGGATAATAGGTTTCGTTGATGCAGGAAGCCAGAAAATGGGAAATGAACTGGATTTCCTGTCCATTTAGACAGATCGTGGCGGTCTGGTTAAATTCGGACGGCTTCTTTTTTTTTATATTTCCAGAGCAGGATCGCGTCGAGCTCATTTTCCAGATGTGCGTGCATCCCGTGATGCATGGAGGTCGGGGCATCCACCGGATAGCCGATGCGCCCGTACACGTAAGGATGACAGATCGAATCGGCAATGTAATGGTTTATAAATCCGGCCAGATAGGAGATGGCTTCCTCCTGCTGCTGGCGCGAGCGGATGGTTCCAATACGGCGCAGACAGCACTCAAAAAAGGCGTTTACCTTGTGTTCGTGCATATAGGAACCGACGTTGCGGTAATCGCGGTGGCGCAGGATCGGGATATTATAGAAAAACATATCCGGTCCCTGCAGACCGAGCTGGTAGAGCCAGCGGTATTTGGCGATCGTGTGTTTTAAGGGTGTGAACGGCATATCGTTGTATGCTTTCATGCCGAATATATAGTGCGTGGTAAAACCTGGCATATTGTTTTCATCCTTTCCAGAAGGACAGAGATTTGGAAATTTGTCCGCCTGTCCGATATGCTTATTGTAGCACTGCCGGTCTGGTTTGTCATGGGGTTTGCGGATGTTTACAGAAAGTGTAAGAAAACGTGGTTACTGGACACGTATGCGTGTACAGTAACAAAACGTGGATGGAAAGAGAGTTCTCGGAAGGCAATATCACGGCTTGGAGAATGAAATATCATAGTAAATCATAAGATTGGTTTGATAGAGTGAAAATAGATATAGAAAGGTGCTCGGATGGAAGCGCTCAGAATCGTACAGAAAATGGTGTGGGGACCGTGGCTTCTGGGACTGTTTCTGGCGGTTGGAGTCCTCTGCATGGTGCGTCTGCGGGGATTTCCGATCCGTCATATCAGAGTCTGGTGGGGAGAGACGGTTGGGAGCGGCGGGAAAGGACAGCTTTTGACGACCTGCACCGCGCTGGCGGCGACGGTCGGAACGGGAAATATCACGGGCGTGGCAGCCGCGTTGGCGATCGGTGGTCCGGGTGCTGTGTTCTGGATGTGGGCGGCGGCATTTCTGGGGATGGCGCTGGCATATACGGAGGTTTATCTGGGAATTTTGTATGGGGGCGGACCTTATGTCTATCTGGAAAATGGGGTTGGAGCTGTTTCGCTGGAAAATGCTATGCCCTGTTTTGCGTGCTGGCGTCGCTTGGAATGGGATGTATGGTACAGGCGGGGGCTCTGGCGGATAGTCTGCGCTATGCAACATCCCTGCCGCCGCTTGGAACCGGTATCATACTGGCAGTTTTGACTGCCGTGGTGCTCTTTGGTGGGGCAAAACGCATCGGATGGACGGCTTCGGTGCTGGTACCGGTATCGGCGGGGCTGTATCTGCTGGCAGGTGGAATCGCCGTGTTCAGCTTTTATGATCAGATACCAGAAATATTGGGGAACATTGTGGGCGGGGCATTTGGACTGGCAGATAATGCAGGACAGACGGATGGAAGCAGTATTTTGAATTTTTCAGGAATTTCGGGCGGGATGACCGGGTACGGAATGGCAGCGGCGATCCGGAGCGGGGTATCGCGCGGTGTGTTTTCCAATGAGGCGGGCCTGGGGAGTCTGGCGGTGCTGCATGGGATGAGTGAGGGAAAGGGGAGGCTAAGACAGAGGCAGGAAGCGCAGAAACAGGGAATGTGGGCGATTTTCGAGGTGTTTTTCGATACGATCATAGGGTGCAGCCTGACCGCTTTTTTACTGCTCTGTGTATTTCCACACAATCTGACCGAGAAGATCGATTCCCTGGGCGGCAGCGGCGCGGTGGCGGCGGCTCTGACAGCCCGTTTTGGAAATGCGGGCGGCATAGTGACGGCGGCGTGCATGGTGCTGTTTGCCTTTGCCACGATCCTTGCCTGGTTTTACATCGGCGATCAGGCACTTGGATGGCTGATGCGGGATGTTCCACAGAAGCGTGCCGACAAAATATGTATTTTGTATCACGGAGGTTATCTTGCCTCGGTCTTTCTCGGCTGCGTCAGCCGGATGGAAGCCGTCTGGGCGGTATCTGATATTTTCAATGGGCTGATGGCGGTGCCAAATCTTGCAGCGCTGGTGCTGCTTGGCAGGAAGGTACGAAGACCGGAACGGTGAGAGAGTTGAGAAATTCAGATACAACAAAAGACCTCTCCAGCAGTGAGAGTCTTTTGGTATTGAAAAAGGGAGGAGAGCTGATATAAACTCAGCTCGGTATTATGAAAAAAATTTGTAAGCATTGCTTGTTGCTATGGTTATAGTATAGGGAAAAATCGTGAAGAAACCATGTTAATTGTGTAAAAGGTTTTTTAATGAAGTGTGAACGAAATATGAACGCGGAACATGGATTCCATGATTACGATAAATATATCTTATGTTCGGAGGAGCGAAAATGGCAGCCTGGGCAGGAAACACAGATATTTTGCGTGCTTCGTCTGTCAAGACTGCCATAAAAAATACGGGTATAAAGTGTGTCAACAATCCTTATTCCGCTTTTTTGACGGATAAAACGGTTCCGCTGAATGCATCCACTTCACTGACGGTTCCCGTATACGTTACGGTAACTTTATCCCCATCTTTTACATCAGAAAGCCCGTCCGGTTTCTGATCCTGCTCGAAGCTGAATTCATAATCGGTTCCGTCGGCGGTGATCGTAAACATAAAGTCTTTGATGTCGCTGATCGTACCAGTCATTGTGGACTGTTTTGCATCGGCAGTTCCTTCGGATGGAAGAACGGCGTCTTTGGCGTCTTCTTTTAAATCATCCATCGGGCTGCTTTCGTCCATGCCATTCGAGCTGGACTCGGAGGAGGCGGACTGGGACGATTCATTAGCAGTCGGTTCATTCACGTTTTTGGAAGAGCAGGCGGTTGCGAGCGAGAGGATCGCAGCCGCGCCCAGGATAGCAAAATATGTTTTTTTCATAGTACATTACCAACCTTTCTTTTGACTTAGTTTGCTCACAGATGTATGATGCAGGACAGATGATGATTCCTGAGCGCAACATTCATCTTTTCGCATAGAATGTCCATTTCGACATTGTGCTATACATCTTAAGCCATAAATGTGAACGAATTGTGAGGAGAAACTTACGAAATGTAAAGAAAATGGACAAATATGGAACGAAAAACAGTCGATTTTCGAACGTTCTTATGGTATAATGTGACCACTTAATGAGGTATTTTTTAAAATTCAGGAGGAAACATACATGAAAAATCCAGTTGTTACCATTGAGATGGAAAATGGTGATATCATGAAGGCAGAGCTCTACCCAGAGATTGCGCCGAACACAGTCAACAACTTTATCAGCCTGATCAAGAAGGGCTTTTATGATGGCCTGATCTTCCACCGTGTCATCAAGGGCTTTATGATTCAGGGCGGATGCCCGAATGGAAATGGTATGGGCGGTCCAGGGTATACCATCAAGGGTGAGTTCAGCCAGAATGGTTTTACGAACAATTTCAAGCACACCAAGGGCGTTCTCTCTATGGCGCGTGCGATGGACCCGAACTCCGCAGGTTCCCAGTTCTTCATCATGCATGAGACTTCCCCGCATCTGGATGGTCAGTATGCATCCTCGGGAAGATAGTTGAAGGTCTGGATATCGTGGACAAGATTGCCGGCGTCCGCACCGACTGGGGCGATCGTCCGCTGAAAGAGCAGAAGATCAAAAAGATGACCGTTGACACCTTCGGCGAGGAGTACCCGGAGCCGGAAAAAGGAAAAGAAAGATAATCTATGACAATCGAACGAGAAGTAACCATTGCGGGACAGACATACCCGGTGATTCTCTCCGATGAAAACGAAGCTCTTCAGGCTGCGAAAGCAGCCGGGAGAGCTATTGTTGGCTTATGGAGGGAAAACGAGGAAAAACAGCCAGCCGACTATTCATCTTGCCTTTACCTTATTACAGACCCTGAAGACGCCGATGAAACATTCCTGGAACGCGTCGTCCGCCGCCACCTGGCTCTCCCGTGGCTCATTGCTGAAACTGACCGCCTCATCATCCGTGAATTTTCCCAGGACGATCCGTTGGAACCGGCATCCGCTGAGGATGCCGACGGAACTTTTTCTGATTGGAACAAGCGCGAGGAATACCGGAAACACCAGTACCGCTTTGCCGAGTGCGGTTTGTGGGCGCTGGAACGCGCGCGGACGGTGTGCTGGTTGGAAAGGCGGGGCTGACGGACGGAGAGCTGGGATATCATATTTATGAACCGTTCCGCCGTCAGGGCTATGCGCTGGAAGCCTGCCGGGCGATTGTGAAATATGGGTTTGAAACGCTGGAGCTGGATAAGATCCGGCTTTGCACGAAGCGTTCCAACACGGCTTCACGGATATTGGCGGAAAAAATGGGATTCATTCAGGTACCTTCATCTTGCAAGGATTCTATTGTATTTTGTATGCAAAAAGGATATAATAGCTTGTATACAAAATAATGAAAAAATACAATCTAGTGTGATTACACTAAGGGAACGATGGGAGGAATGACCGATGATCAGGCATCTGGAGCTGAAAGCATATGGAAAGATCAATCTCGGTCTGGATGTAGTCCGCCGGAGAGAAGACGGCTACCACGAAGTGCGGATGATCATGCAGACGGTGCGCGTGTACGACGCGATCGAACTGAACCGGACGGAGGAAGAGGGAATCCGTCTTTCAACGAACCTTTATTATCTGCCGGACAATGAAAATAACTTAGGTTACCGCGCGGCGAAACTTCTGATGGATGAGTTTGGAATCCGAGACGGTGTGGAGATCAAGATGAAGAAATTTATCCCGGTGGCAGCCGGGATGGCAGGCGGCAGCAGCGATGCGGCCGCAGTCCTGTTTGGTGTCAACAAGATGTTCGGACTGGGGCTTTCGAAACAGGAGCTGATGGAGCGCGGCGTCCGTCTGGGGGCGGATGTGCCGTACTGTATCATGCGGGGAACGGCTCTTTCGGAGGGAATCGGGGAGATCCTGACACCGCTTCCGCCGATGCCGCAGTGCCGCGTGCTGATTGCCAAACCGGCGGTTAGCGTTTCAACGAAGCATGTGTACGAGAGCTTAAACCTGCCGTCTCTGGGTGCAGAGGCGCATCCGGATATTGATGCGATGCGGGCGGCGATCGAGAAAAAAGACCTCTCCGGCGTCGTTTCACAGCTTGGAAACGTGCTGGAAACGGTGACGATCCCGGAAAATCCGGTGATTCAGACACTCAAAGATAAGATGATGGAGATGGGCGCGGACGGCTCTTTGATGAGCGGAAGCGGTCCAACCGTATTTGGCTTGTTTACGAACCAGACGGCGGCGCAGGCGGCGTATGAGGAACTCCGCTATGGCAGCAGCCAGGATCTGGCGAAACAGGTATACCTGACTAGTTTTTACAACAGGAAGGGGCACGCAGATGGGGAACAATTTTGAGGTTAAAATGAATGAATATCTCCCACTCAGGGATGTGGTATTCAACACACTCCGGCAGGCAATCTTAAAGGGAGAGCTGGCACCGGGCGAGCGCCTGATGGAGATTCAGCTGGCACAGAAGCTGGGCGTCAGCCGCACCCCGATCCGTGAGGCGATCCGCAAGCTGGAGCTGGAAGGACTCGTTCTGATGATTCCGCGGCGCGGCGCGGAGGTGGCGCGAATTTCGGAAAAAAGCCTGAAAGATGTGCTGGAAGTGCGCCGTTCGCTGGAGGAACTGGCGATTGAGCTGGCGTGCCAGCGCATGACGGAAGAAGATATGCAGGCATTGGAAGAAGCACAGAAAGCATTTAAAGCGGCGATTGATCAGGGCGATGCGATGAAGATCGCGGAGACGGATGAGGCATACCATGACGTGATCTACCATTCGACCCGCAACAAGCGTCTGGTGCAGATTTTGAACAACCTGCGTGAGCAGATGTACCGGTTCCGTCTGGAATACATCAAGGACGAGGATAAACGGCAGATTCTGCAGTTAGAGCATGAAAAAATATTGGCGGCATTGCGTCTGCGCCATATGGCGGAGGCAAAGGCGGTAGCAGGGGGCACATAGATAACCAGGAAATCACGGTACTTAAGAATTTAAAGGAGCGGAAGGAAGTATGACATTTAAAGAATTGTACCTGTCCGGACAGATTCCATTTGAGGAAATCGATCGCTATATTTCCCGTTGGAACCGGTCGGATGATGAGCGGACACTGGCAAAATATCTCGGTCTCAACGCCGATGAGGAGGATGTCTGGATCGATGACAGCGACGAGGCGCTGAAAGAGATGCTGGACGCAAGAGAAAGGGTAGCCGGTACGCCGGTTACCCTTGGAAAGACGGATATTATCGTCAATAAAAATGGATTTGGCGCGCTGCCAATCCAGCGTATTTCTTTTGATGATGCGAAGGTACTGCTTCGCAAGGCGTATGATGCGGGTGTCCGTTTCTTTGATACGGCGCGCTTTTATACGGACAGTGAGGAGAAGATCGGCTATGCGCTGAGCGACGTGCGCGAGCATATCTATATTGCGACCAAGACAGCGGCAACGACGGCGGAAGGCTTCTGGAAGGATCTGGAGACGAGTTTACATAATTTAAAAACAGACTACGTGGACATTTACCAGTTCCACAATCCGGCAGTCTGTCCGAAGCCGGGAGACGGAAGCGGTCTTTATGAGGCGATGCTCGAGGCAAAAGAGCAGGGGAAAATCCGTTTCATCGGCATCACGAACCACCGCATGAGCATTGCGGAGGAGGCGATCGAGTCGGGGCTTTACGATACCCTGCAGTTCCCATTTAATTATCTTTCCACCGAGCGGGAGATCGCGTTGGCGAAGGCCTGTGCGGAGCACGAAATGGGATTTATCGCAATGAAGGGTCTGTCGGGCGGTCTGCTGACCAATTCGGCTGCGATCTATGCCTATATGGCACAGTTTGAGAATGTACTGCCGATCTGGGGTGTACAGAAGGAAAGCGAGCTGGACGAATTTTTAAGCTACATCGGCAATCCACCGGAACTGACGGACGAGCTGAAAGCTGTTATCGAAAAAGACCAGAAAGAGCTGGCAGGTGAATTCTGCCGGGGCTGCGGCTACTGTATGCCGTGTCCGGCAGGAATCGAGATCAACAACTGTGCGCGTATGTCCCTGCTTCTGCGCCGTTCTCCGTCAGCGAGATACCTCTCCCCGGAGGGACAGGCGAAGATGAAGAAGATAGAGGACTGCCTGCACTGCGGACACTGCAAGTCGATGTGCCCGTATGGTCTGGATACGCCGAAGCTTTTGGAGGAGAATTATAAGGATTATAAAGAGGTTCTTGCAGGGAAGAGACTGTAAAGAGAGGATAAATGCAAGAGGCATTTTTCCGTAACTGTTCACGGATAGGCACTTTTGGAACCGAAAGTGCCGTAAGAAAACGTGGTGGCAGCAGGAATTTGCCGTATTTAAATGCGAAGCCACGGCAAATTCCGTTACTGGGCACGTATGCGTGAACAGTAACA
>NZ_QUDH01000022.1:0-56671 GCF_003477445.1 Clostridium sp. AF50-3
CCACAACCGTATTCCGAAAAGCGAGATCAGAATTATAATCCGGCCATACTCCATCCACGATAAGTGTAATCGTTCCATCCGCATTTTTTGTATAGTCAACTACTTCTCCAAAAGGTGGGTATGGGCTGGCATAAATCATCTCATATTCATAGCTGTTACTCCCTTCATCATACCCACAATACTCTCTTAACTGTTCTATCGATACTGGAAAATAGGTGGTCATTATCCTTTCATATTCCTCTGCCGGAATCTTCCAATCCTCAGTTTTCAGATTTTCACCCGTGGAAATTCGGTAAATATCTTCATACATGCAAGGCATCAAAATATCCTTTACATTGCTACTGTTCCAGTTTGTGACAAGCACATTGTAATTCACATAACTTAGTCCTGATATGTATTTCTCCGTCAGTTCCTGGCAGTCTTCCGGAAGCGGTTCTATTCTCCAATACTGTCTCAAACTTGCATGTGCAATCACATATTCATATGCGTAGATAAAATACCCTTTTTCCGTAAGTTTGATTTCAGCCACATTACTTACCGAAGTTCCCTGTATTTCAGGCACTCCACCTTCCTTCCAACGAACACCTATATAATAAGTCTGCAACTCACCTTTCCGGTAAATAAAAGTAACTGCTCCAATCAGTCCATCTCTATGTACTTCGAATACCGTAACCATTGAGTCCCGTCCATCCAAGTAATCTGCATAAAATGTTTCGACTGCTTCATGGTTTTGCATGGCAGTATCTTCTTCAACACTTACCAGACCGCTTCTGCCCAATTGCTCCACCACAGTTTTCCTCTGCTCGTTGGTAAATTCGCTAATGCCGGAAGAATAACTTGGTGCATCTGCAATTACAATATCCTTATAGATTTCTGCTACCGAATCTGCCGCTGACAAAACCATACTCTGCAATTGTTCCTTTTCCTCATCTGAGATAAGACAATCACTGGCTTGCGGAATAAACCAATATGCTGACTCTGTGGAAGTTTCCGCATTCTCGGCTTCTTCTGTTTCTGCTTCGCTATTTTCGATTTCTACAGGTGGCTCCCATACTTCTTCTGCCACCTTTTGTTCTTCTTCATGCATTTTCCCCCAACAGATTACCCCAACTATCACGAAAATCAACAGCAGTAAAATTAGAAGTCCACATTTTCTAAGCAGCCATTTCACATCCTCCATTATTCTCCTCCGTACAATTCTTCCCATTCTTCTAACGTCAACCGTGGCGTATGCCAAGTTTCTCTGTAGTTGTCTTCGGATGGTATAATTCGATTAGATACATATTGTACCCGTCCATTCTCTAAAGGGCGAACCACAACCTCGTGAGCATATACCTTGGAATCACCCGCATAAGGGAATACTACATTGGCTGTAAGTGTAATTGTCCCATCATTGTTTTCTGTAAAACCTACTACCTCTGAATATGGATATTCGGGGTACTCTACTTCTTCAAAGCCTCTCGGCTTATATTCATAAGTCAAATTCTCCGAATCATAGATGGTTTTTGATTGTAGCGTTTCACTATCAATGTTGAAATATTTCATAATAACACTTTCAAATTCTTCTTTTGGAATCTGATAAACTGCACTGACTGATAAGTTGTCATCAGCAACATAGGGAGCATATTGACCATTCACTTTTGGATAAAGAATGTCATACATATCATAGAAATTCAAATCCCCGAAATCCTCCTCACTCCAATCCACAATGAACATATTATTCCGTTCAAAGCTGATTGGGTTGAGATATTTCCGACTCAACTCCCTATATGTTTCATCCAATGGCTGTACCCGTAATGCGGTATGTTCCTCTGCTCCACTCAATGTAAGAACATATAATTCTTCTGAAAACCAAACACCGGAAAACATCAGGTAACCTTCTTCTGTATAATTCCAATACTCCGCTTGATAGTTTCCTATAACCTCTCTTTTCATATTTCCATTTTCATACTTGTAATAGCTTCTGACCACATCCACATTTCCGCCTTTTGTGTGCAAATCGTATTTTACAAATCCGCCCAAATAACTGATTTCAAGAATCGTTATTTCTGCTTCCTCCTGTGCATCCACCTTTTCGCAGAATTCCACTACCTTCTCTGGTTCCGTCATGTTAATTTGATTTCTGCTGTCAACTGCCGAATAACCATTTTCTCCAAGACGATTTACAATACTACGGATTGTTTCCAAATCCGCTAATTTATTTTCTTCTTCTGCTTTCTCATAAAGATCAATGCAGACGCTTATAATTTCATCTGCATCCTCCTCTGATTCTTCCTGAATAGCCTGAACATCTATTACCGTTTCCGAAACTGTATTTTCTTCCGGGGGTGCATCACTGCACCCCGAAACACTAAGCATCAGTACAAAACTAATTACTGCTAAACCACTCTTCCAGGACCAGGCCGTCTTTCTTAACAACATATCCACTTCCTCCTCTACCTTTCACATCTTCTACCATGCTAATAATCAATATAGGATGTTCTACCGTATCTTCTGCTGTAAAAATTGCAAACCATCCTAATTCCGTACCCGAAGTATCATCCTTCGATGCCTTGATTTCTGCCGTACCTGTTTTTCCTGCTAAAAGAATGTCATCCCGATGGGCTGCATATCCAGTTCCATTAGAATCATTCACAACCTTTTTTGTTCCTTCCAATACACGGCTTGCTGTCTCATTAGAAAAGGCTCCCGGAATCCAATACTCAGCTACTGCGTCTTTCTGATATACTAAATACGGCTTTATAACATTTCCCTCGTTACAGAAAGCAGAATAGATACATGCCATATGTAATGGATTCACCAAAACCTGCCCTTGACCGTAACCGCTGTCTGCTAACTGTGTTTCTGTTTCAATTCCCTCTGAATTAGAATACTGCGACTCTGCCATCTTAATCTCAAATGGCAGTTCCTCATTAAAACCAAGTCCAGTCAAAGAACTCTCCATCTCTTCTGAGCCAATCTTTAATGCTGCCTTTGCGAAATAAATATTGTCGGAATATATTAGGGCATTCTCTAAAATGACTGGTTCATATGCATGGAGTGTTGTTACATGATAGGAACCCCACGATGCATCCTTTTGCCAACTTAAGCCTACGTTGCCGTAATCTTCCATTGGATCGATTGCTCCTGATTCCAAGCCGACCGCTGCGGTAATTGGCTTGAATGTAGACCCCGGACACCACACTTGCCGGAAGCGATTATACATTGGCTTATTCTCATCCTCGTTAAGTACAGTCCACTGCTCACTCGACAATCCCATAATAAAATCGTTATTGTCATAGGCCGGTGTGCTGACCAAAGCCAATACTTCTCCGGTATAAGGATTCATGGCTACCGAGCAGCTTTTATCTTCCTTAAACTGCTCATGCAAGGAAACCTGTAAATCAGTATCTATCGTAAGCTGGATGTCCTGCCCATGCTGTACCAGGATACAAGCAAGTTCCTCCTTCTCTTTGCCTTCCGAGTTTACAATGTAAATCCTGCAACCGTTCTGGCCTTTCAGTTCACTCTCGAACAAGCTCTCCATTCCGCTTCTGCCGATTACACTATTGGCTGTATAGCCTTCTCCTGCATGCTCCTCTAAATCTTCCGCAGTAACACTTTGAACATATCCGACCAAATGTGCCGCTGCTTCTCCTAATGGGTATTCACGCACTTCAACATCAGATATCATCACTCCGGGAATCTCCAGCAACTTTTCATGCCTTTCTTTCTCCTTTAGGACTTCTTCATCTGGACTGATAGACATTAACTCAATTTCTTCCACTCTTGGAATTGTTTTAATGGGAACAAAAGAATCATCCTTTACCCACTTTGCAGACAGTTTCTTTTCTATCGCTTCCGGTGTGATTTCCACTAGTTCTGCAATCTGTGCGATTGCTTCCTCTCTGTTTTCCAACTTGCCCGGAACGATTCCAACCGAAGATGCTGTACCTTTTCCTGCAAGGACACGTCCGTTCCTATCCAGAATTTCTCCTCGTTCTGCCTGTGTAGTGGAAACTCTTACTTTATCTGTAGATGCCAGATTCGGAAAAATCAGGGAATCATCCCAAACTAACTGATATCCTTCTTCGTCCTTTAGGAAAAGTGCTTTATTCTCAAAGCTGATAGTTCCTGCAACTGTATCGAAAGAAGTCTGGTAGGTTACCGTCATTTGCTCCTCGTCATATGCAATAATCTGGACAGCTATATTCTGGACTTCTATACCTTCATAAATAGCTGAATTTCGAGTTACAAAATCCTCCTGACTGACATTTCCCGATGCCTCAATATGTAGCATTGCATACATTTCTTCATACTCCTGTTTTGGAATATGATCCATGTACTCCACCAGAAGTTCTTCCGGTGTCTTCCAGGCATTTTCCTTTGTTGCCAACATTCCTGCCACACATACTGCAGAAATTACCGCAGCTATTCCTATAACAGCAATCGCAATCCATAGGAGCCTGCTTCTTGTTTTCTTTCGCTTGTTTCTGCTTTTTCCTTTCTTCATATTGACCTCCATTCATTTTGCTTTGCTGATATGGTCATATTCTATTTTCAATGTACGCTATATCTTCAAAATATTACACTCGTAAGATTTTGAAGTAAAAAAATTTCTCTTTGCTGGGTATATCGTACTATGCATTCCTCCTTCCTTTTATTACATGCGTAAGATTTCGCAACAAAAAAATTTCGTCCGCAATCCTACTGCACTTGTGTAAATATTACATCAGTAAGATTTAGAAGTCAAGTTATCTTTATATAAAAAGGCTTCTGCCAGGAAGTATCATACATTTTCACAAAAGTGATACCTTTTAGCAAAAGCCTATTATTCAGCAGAGTTTCAAAACACCCCACTGCTGCGATATTCAAATGGTTCATTCATAAGGCTACAAAACACATATCCATTTTCGTTCCTTAATATCCCACAAACCGCAGAAAATCAAGGTTTCTTTGAAAGCAGACATACGGTTTCAATATTCCCCTGAACATTTATTTTATACTGCATAGCGAAAGTATGCAATAGGTTTTCAAAGTGGGGTAATGGTTTTATCCCCATAAAAAGTGGTTGACTAAATGTATTTTAGAATTTTTCTATATAAATCCCACAGCCTCGGTCCACAAAAACCACCCAAAGCACTCAATCCACGATGCTCATGAACATCTCTATCTTCAACCTCAAAGAGCCTATGGAAATCATCTCCCTCACCTACATAAACTGATTTGTCATAATTAAGAAAAGTAGACTTGCCACTAAATTGGTCACCTGTGATATCTATAATAATATATTTGTCTACCATCAGCCATGCATGAGATTGTCCGTTTCCATCCGGTTTACCCCAATATGTTCCACAGACATAATCTGTTTTGATACCTTTATCCAATAAATACTGAGCTAACAAATCACTCGTATCTCCGCAGCAAGCACGTGGAAATCTGCGATATATGCTGTCGTTATCAAACTCCCCTGCTTCCAAAGCCAAGTCAATCGCTCTTCGAAATTGGGTTGCGAACTGTTCAATTTCCTTCATCATACGCTCCTTTAACAAAACCGCTTTTGCGAAAAAGTATTCTTTCGCCAAAATGTATATCTCCCGTTCTCCAAAGCCTATCCCCTGGGGTAAACCTCCTGATATATCATCACTCTGCGGAAACAGAAACACACATCTATTTTATTCCCAAAATGGCGAAATCCTTTGATTTATTGGGCTTTTCTTGACAGAAGGCAGACTGTCTCAACGGTATTCCCTTTGTCCCACAAAAGCTCCGTAACTTCCCCGCCATCCTTGAACACCGGAAAATTCAGACCAATCCGCTTTAGCGGATATTCAGACTCGTCATTCCTGTAAATTTCAATTTCCTTAATCAAGGCTGTGACCACATTTCTCTTTTCTTCGTCATTTATTATATTATAAACGCAGTCGAAATTCACCATGATTTTGTAAATATTCTCAAGAGTAATTGCCTGCTGCTTAATTGCATCTCGCCGAAGTCTGGCATCTTCGATTTTTTCCTCCAGCTCAACAATGACATCATATAGGGAATCTAACCGCAAGGTCATATCATGGAGCTTTCGTTCCCGGTATTTTGCATCAGCAGGGAGACTGTCAATTTCCCGTTCCAATCTTGTTTTATTCAGATCAACTTCCTTCAGCTTTGCCTGATAGCCCTCCAGTTCTTTATCCACTGCTTTCGTGTCAATCTGAACGCCAATCCGTTTTTTAATGGCTTGGGCATATTCCTCATTCCTTACGATCTCACGAATTGCCTCAATGACCATCGGTTCAATATCAGTCTTTTTCAGCATTGCCTTATATTCACAATGCTTACCCCTGACCATCCTATTCCGACTACATACATAATAGTAAATTTCTTTGTAAGTGCCATCTTTATTTGTCCATGCGTGTTTATTCGTATACATGGGACTTCCACAAACCGGGCATTTCAGCAGACCGGATAACAAATGAACTCGATCCCGTCCAATTTTTGACGGTTGCTTTACTCCGGTTCTAAGACGCTTGGCATGAGCCTTTTCCCATACCTCCTCACTAACGATTCCTTTATGCTGTCCCTCTGTCAGAATGTAATCGTCATTTCTTTTCATCTGGTAATCGTTTTTTGTGCCTTTGACTTTTTCCTTCGTTCTCCGTCCATAGGCAATTTTACCGCAATAAACCGGGTTATCCAGTATCAGTTTAATAAAATGTCCTGTCCAATCCTCTAATGTGCCATTCTGCCTCGGAATTTTCCGTATACCTTGTAAGTTCAACTGATTCGCAATACCACCCAAACCGATTTCCGATGAAGTATATAATTCAAAAATCTTCCGTATTGCCACAGCCTCTGTTTCTTCAATCATCAGCTTGTTATCTTCCAGTGTATATCCGTAGGGAGCAAAGCCACCATTCCATCCACCTTGCCGTGCCTTTTCGCGCCGTCCGTTCATCGTCTGCTCGATAATATTCTCACGCTCAATCTCAGCCACAGCAGATAGTACAGAAATCAAAAGTTTTCCGCTTGTCTGAGAGGAATCAATCCCTTCTTCTATGCAAATCAGATTTACACCATAAGATTGAACCAACTCCAAAGAGTTAAGTATATCTGCTGCATTACGGCCAAACCGTGACAGCTTATACACTAAAATATAGTCAATGTCCAAGCCATCCTCAATATCTCTGAGCATTTTTTGAAAGGCAGGCCGTCCCTCAATGGATTTACCGGATTTACCGGCATCTTCATAAATATCAACAATGATCATTTCCTCACGATCCGCAAATCGTGTCAGCATATTTTTTTGACCTTCCAGGCTGTATCCGTCCACTTGCATCTCTGTGCTGACCCTCGGATACAAAACACAGCGTTTTCCATATCGGTTCATAATTCATACCTCCAAAATTTACTTTTGGAAAATATCCTATGTAAAGCTGCGATTCTCACGCAGCTCCGTCAACCTCGCCCAGCACTCTCATACCATATTTCTCGATGATATGTGCCAGCGAAGTGATAAACGCTTCAAATTTTTGTTCCGCCAGAAGTTCTTCTGACCGGATTTCATCTGAAGGAATCAATGCGCTTTTATTCTGGATATTCTCCATTCAGAATCACCTCCGCAATTCCTAATGAAATTATAACTCTACTTGCACAGCCTGAAAATGATACGCCTTTCGGCACTTTTATGTAATCCCTAGACTGCACAAGAGCGTCTTGTTTATATTTTCCATGTCATCCTTGTTTAGATGACCAATATAGTTTTTTAACCTCGACTTGTCGATTGTTCTGATCTGTTCCAGCATAACAACAGATGGTTTCACCAAACCGCATCTGTCATTTAAGTGGTAATGCGTGGGGAACTTTCTGCTTTTTTTGCTTACACTGGTAATTGCTGCAATAATAATCGTAGGACTGAAACAATTTCCCACATTGTTTTGAAGAATGAGTACAGGACGAGAGCCACTTTGTTCAGAGCCGATACCAGGCTTAAATCAGCCGAATATATGTCACCTCGATGGAATTTTTCAAACATCACTCTCGCCTCCTTAATATCTTAATACTTAAATAGCCGCACCAGTCTGAAAGAAATCTTCGGATAAAAACCTGGTGCGGCTACTGTTATTCTGTTCGGATTACTCGTCATATTTGCCACGCCCCCTGACGATGGGAACACAACAGGTCTCCGCTGGCGCGGCTGTCATAACTCCGCAGCATCGTTCGTATCGTGTGCCGCAGGGTTCCCCCCAAGTCTTTGGCGGGCCGTGAGGAAGTATCTTTAAGCCCCCATGCAGTCATCGCGCCGGATCTGCCACAATCCGTTTTATGAAATCGTAGATCGCTCCGAAGCAGTTCTCTCATCACCTCCCTGACTGCTCCATCTTCGCGGCGTTTCATATTCGCTCATACATGGGTTATGTACCTGTTGTGCTGTCTATTCGATTGTCAATGTACTGATGAAGGAGGAAAACTTGTCCTTCTTATTAACACTGACAAAAAAGCAAAAAACAGGCGCATCAAATGAAACTTTATCAAAAATATTTTCCGAGCTGCTTTAAGCCACGTCGGATACTGTCACGGACGCGGCTTGGGTCTACACCTTCTACTTCGGCAATTTCATTTACCGTCATTCCCAGATAGTATCGGGCATAAATTCGCTTTGCCTGTTTCTCCGGCAGCTTCATCACAGCGGCATAGACCTGCTCCTGAAACTGTTTCTCCTCCAGCGCCATCTCCGGTGTTTGCGGCTTCAACAGCACCGCATTTTCAATGCCATTCTCGCAATCCAGAGAATACTGTGCTTTATAACGATACATCTTTCGCTCATACGCAGCCTCCGCACGTTCAGCTGCCCGAATAGTCTCCATTACTTCCTCTGTCACATCTACAAAAAAGTCTGTTGTATAAACATCAGGATAAAGCTCCCGAAGGTTAATTTTCTTCATTATGTACCTCCATTTCGATTCACAGGTGATTGACGAGTGAATCGAATGGAGGTGGAGATCGGCTTCTTGGAAAAATGAATAAAACAAAACGGACAGGAACACGGGAATATTCCATGTTCTTGTCCGTTCTGTTTTGTGGAAATTTATAGACTACTAATAGTTCCGTATCGTTCCGCAAAAATGGTATGAATGGAAAGTTGATTTTTTGATTGCTAGCGAGATTTTGCAGCCAGATTTTTTCGTTAAGAACGCCCGCTGATAACAGACAGGCTATTTTCTTTGTATATCATCAACTCCCCCCTTAAGCCAGAACGGAACGGATAGTGGTTATGAAAAAGCTACTCTGCAATCATTTCGCATAGCATTGGTAAATCGTAGAATATTGTTATGTGAGGTGACGGAGAGTGTCTAAAAAAAAGCAACAAATTATGTTCTCATTTGGTTGTTCCCTTCGCTGCGCTAGAGAAAAACGGGATTATACCCGTGAGCAAATTGCGGATCGTGCCGAAATCAGTTCTTGTTTTCTAGCAGCTATCGAGAATGACAAACGAAAGCCGAGCTTGGACGTCCTGATCCGTCTCGTTAATGCTATTGGTGCTTCATTTGATGAAGTTCTCGCACCGCAGATAGAACAGGAGAGCGAAATCGTAGAGCGCATACAGCGTTTAGTCCTACAATGCAGTCATCGGGAACAGGAGCTTTTACTTGCCCTGATTGACAAAATGCTCGACACAAGGGGAAAACCAGAGAAAGAATAAACGCGGCTGGGTATCTGCTTACCCGACCGCGTTTATTCTTTGTCCGCTGCTATTACGGGCAAACAGTCTTTTATTGTAGAAGGGGCATTCCAGTACACATGTCGTTTGGAATGCCCCTGTTTTAATTCTTAATTTGCTGGTAAAAACTTACTTTCTGGCTCCATCCGCACCGATGGTCTTGCCGTCTACGGTGGTATTCACCGCCATAGAGCCATCTGCGTAGAAGTAATACTGCTTACCGTCAATCTGCTTCCAACCACCAGAGAACATTTTGCCGGTATTTTTGTCCAACCAGTACCACTTCTGATCATTAGAGAGCCAACCTTTGACCAAATCCCCGTTTTTGTAGTAACTCCATTCACCGCTGTCGTTCTGCACCCAGCCGTTGGCAGTCTGCGGATCGATGACGATCTCCACGAACCGCCGCAGGACGGTAGCGACTTCGGCTCTGGTTGCGGTTCCAGCAGGGTCGAAACAGTTGTTTGTCTTGCCCGCAAGGATGCCCGCCTGCTGCATGGACTTGACCGCTTCTTTTGCCCAGGAAGAAATACCTGCGCTATCCGCAAAATTCACAACTTCCAGAGTTTTCGGGATGGTGTAGCCCAGTTTGGTAGCGTAGTTCTTCATAATGACCGCCATCTGCTCGCGGTTGATGTTGGTATCCGGGGCGAAAGTAGTATCTGTCGTTCCACTGACAACGCCAGTCTTTGCCGCCCAGTTGACATAGGGGGCGTAGTAAGCATCTTCTTTCACATCGGTAAACATGCTGGCTTGGTAATCAGTCGGGTCAACACCTGCTAATCGCCCCAGAGCGGTGACAAACATTCCTCTGGTCATGCCGGTATTGGGACTGAAGGTGGTGGCACTGGTACCACTCAGCAGCCCACGGCTAACAACAAAGAGCATATTGTCCTTTGCCCAGTGGTTGTTCACGTCGGTAAAGGCAGGAATCTGATTCTTGTAGCCTATGCCGTAGATGCTGAAATGCTCTGCTACAAAAATCACTGCTTTCTGATCCATATTATAGCTGGATTTGCTGATCCACTGTACATTACCGTTTTCGTCCACATAAACCGCATACAGGTTGCCAGGCTGCTCGTTTTTCGCCGGCGTGTACGGAATTGCAATGCTGACGGTCTTCCCGCTCAAGTTGACAGCAGTTTCCTTACCGTTCTTTACTTCCCATAAGGTAATATCATAGACCGGGCGATTTCCAATGGCTGTTTCTACTTCCTGAGAGGTAACTGCGGTCTTCTTCATTTTTAGAATAAGATCTCCGGTAGTCTGACGGTTCAGTTCCTTTAGGGTATCCAGCATAAATCCAAAGTCAGCCATACTGTCAGTATCGATGGTAAATCGTTTGACGCCAGAGGACACTAGTTTATCCAGTGCATCTGCTTTCAGCGTAATCTGCACACCAGCTAACGCTTTGCTGATTTCCACAGGAACAACCACTGCGATACCGTTTTTCGTATTCCCATGCTTTATTGAGTCAGTCTGGGCAACGGAGATAACATCAGCAACTATGCTTCTTGTAATCACTGCGTTTCCCTCACTATCCACTTTTACAGAATTTGATTTTGCTGTGGTTGGTGTGGTCGGGTTATCCTTGTTCGGACGATCAGTAATAAAGGCGTTGTCAGAGGGATCGTCCCTGTCTTCGGAAGATGAACTGCCGCTAGTATAGATCCAGTAGGCATATAGGGTGGTATCTGCCGTATAAACCTGATTTAAGGTAACTTTTATGCCGCCGGTCTGTTCGGTGTACCATCCATCAAAACGATAGTTGCCACCACGGGTTGGTGTAGGTAAAGAGGACAGCTTGCCGGAACTATCTGTGGTAGCAGCAACCGGATTGACACTGCCACCATTAGGGTAAAATGTCACGGTATAGGTATTTGCTTCCCACTTCGCCCAGTATTCCTTATTGCCCATTTCTGTACCGCCGATTGCCGTAACAGGAGAGCCGGTCAGATTTTCGTTGTCATACCAGCCCACGAACGTGTGGCCTGTATAGGTCATATCGCCCGCTGTCGGAAGTGTTGCACCCACGCCGTAGGTGTATTCGGTGACATTGCCGCTGTTGATCGTTCCGCCGTTCGTGTTCAGCGTGACGGTGTAGGCATTTGCTTCCCACTTCGCCCAGTATTCCTTATTGCCCGTTTCTGTACCGCCGATTGCCGTAACAGGAGAGCCGGTCAGATTTTCGTTGTCATACCATCCCTTGAACGTATATCCCGTATAGGTCATATCGTCGGCTGTCGGAAGCGTTGCACCCACGCCGTAGGTGTATCCGGTGACATTGCCGCTGTTGATCGTGCCGCCGTTCGTATTCAAGGTTACGACGTAGGTCGGGGCTGTCCACTGCACCGTCAGTTCAGTCACATCAGCAGGAACACTGCCGCCGGGTTCGTAGGAATTGCCATTGCCGTCAAGCCACATGAAGTAGCTGCCCGTATCTCCGTCCGGGCGGTTCAGACCGTCGGACGCAGGCGCGGCAAATGCGATGCCTTTTTTCACAATAATTTGAATATCCTCGGAGCTGCCGCCCAGCTTGCCGCCGTTCAGGTCAAGGGTAACGACCTTCAGTCCGTCAGAACCCAGTGTGCCAGGGTTCAGGACTTCAAGGACGGGGCGGAAACCGACGCGCGGGCCGGAGTCCGTAGCATAGTCGTAGTGCCAGTAGCGGGCCGAATCGTACCCGCGGCGCGCACGGCTCGACGCGAAGCCAGAAGAAACATCCTGTCCCCACGAATACATTTTATTCCAGTTTTGGATATATCCGCTGTTCTTATTCAGCATCGTGTCCCATTCGTTGCTTTGGGGCGTGCCGCGTTCTGAATCACCTGAGCCTGTATAACTACTTCCCACGGACGGCGCACGCAGGGTATAGTCCACGCCGCCGCTGGCATAATTTTTGCCGAAAATCAGACCTTCGTCATTCAGGCCATTCCAGCTTACCGTATGCGTTACGGCATAGTCCGCCACAAACAGGCTGTGGGCGTATTTGTTCTGCTGTGCATATTCCTCGGTGGTCTCCATCTCCGATGTGAGCTTGTAGGCGTCCACCGTCCCTGCGTAGGTAAAGGGCACATAGTGCAGGGTATTATCCGGCAGACTGCCGTTTGCCGTTCCGGGGATGTTTGCGCCGGAGAGGTCAAAGTAATAGGTGTCGCCGGGTTTGAGGGAAAACTGTTCTGATAAAGCAAACTGCGCCGTGAGCTTGGTAACTTCCGCCGGAACGTTGGCACCGGGCGCGTAGAGCTTGCCGTCGCTGCCAAGCCACATGAAGTAGCTGCCGGTATTTCCGTCCGGGCGGGTCAGGCCGTCGGACGCAGGCGCGGTAAACTCGCTGCCGGTTTTCACGATGATTTGAATATCCTCGGAGCTATTACCCAGCTTGCCGCCGCCAAGGTCAAGGGTAACGACCTTCAGTCCGTCAGAACCCAGTGTGCCAGGGTTCAGGACTTCAAGGACGGGGCGAAAACCGACGCGCGGGTAGGAGAACGTAGCATTGGAGTTGTTCCAGAAGCGGGCCGAGGTGTACCCACGGTACGCCCGGAACGACTCGGCGGCAGAAGAAGTATCCTGTCCCCACGAATACATTTTATTCCAGTTTTGGATATATCCACTGTTCTTGTTCAGCATCGTGTCCCATTCGTTGCTTTGGGGCACGCCGCGTTGGGAATCGCCCGAACCTGTAGAGATACTTCCCACAGACGGTGCGCGCAGGGTATAGTCCACGCCGCCGCTGGCATAATTTTTGCCGAAAATCAGACCTTCGTCATTCAGGCCACCCCAGCTAATCGTATGCGTTACGGCATAGTCCGCCACAAACAGGCTGTGGGGATATTTGTTCTGCTGTGCATACTCCTCGGTGGTTGCCGTCGCAGACGTGAGTTTGTAGGCGTCCACCGTCCCTGCGTAGGTAAAGGGCACATAGTGCAGGGTATTATCCGGCAGACTGCCGTTTGCCGTTCCGGGGATGTTTGCGCCGGAGAGGTCAAAGTAATAGGTGTCGCCGGGTTTGAGGGAAAACTGCTCGTCAGGCGAATCATTGGCCAATAGCATTGGCGCAGCCAGCGCCCCCAATGCAGCGGCAGCTTCCGCATACCGGGTCATATCCAGCTCATCGATTTCCTCGTCGGAGAGCTTCTCCTTCGCCTCGTCGATAGCCTCAAGCTGCGCCTTGACTTCTTCGGCGTTATCTTCAGTGATTTCTTCTGCGTTCGGTAAACCGTCGATCATGGCCTGTACGCTTGCCACCGTGACAGCCTCCGCATTGGACGGAGTAGCCAGTTTCTCACTATCCTCACTGCCGCACAGTTCGCAGACATACCCGCAGGGGGTCCCCGCAGTTGCAGGAGAGTAGCCGCACTCATCGTCATGCTCATGCTGGCAGTTTAATTCCTTGGTGATACACCCGCTTTCCTCGTCGCAGATGTGGGGGCAGTTCTCCGGCTCCCGTTTTTGTGCGCCGGACGGGGTCGCTTCATTGCCGGAAACGCTTTCCTCCGGGTAACAGTCCTCGTCATGTTCATGGACGCAGTTGGTTACTTCCTCATAGCAATCTACGGTGTGTTCGTGGACGCAGGGTGTTCCCGCCGTTCCCTCCGTGTAGCCGCAGTCCGCGTTATGCTCCGGGTGGTGTTCGCACAGGCCGCTTGTGCCTATTGTAACGCCGCCCGCCTGCCCATTCTCCTCGGCCAACACGGATTGAGAGCAGAGGGAAAAGAGCATTGCGCCGCAGAGCAGCAGGCTCAATATCCGTTTTTTCAATTTCATTTAGTCCTCCCTTTCTTCCGTACTGACTGTGCGGTCTTTTGATTTGTTTTTCAGCCGGATGCAGATCATGGTCACTGTCACCCCCACCGCAAAGGCGGCGATGCCGACCACAATGTATGCGCTTGCGCCTCCTCGCAGCAGCACAGAGCCATAGCTTTCCGCCACGGTGGGGACGCCACCTGACTGTACCTTCCGCAAAAGAATACCGATCCCGGCAAAGAGAAGCAGACTGCACACGCTTAAGGTGGAAAGCACGCGCCTTTCGTGCTGCTTCCTGTATTGCCTCGTCCGTCGCCGGATCTCCCGAATCCGGCGCTCCGTTTTGCCGGTCATTGTCAATGCCTCCTTTCGCTTTTTGTTTCCAGGGTCAATCAACGACCCTCTACTTCCTAAAAGACATGAAATCCAAAATCCTTCCACCTAAAATCGAAAAAAATTTAAAAAAAATAGAGCCGCCCCGAATTTTGGACGGCTCTGCGCGCGAAATCTGTACTTATTCAAAGGAAATGTTCTGCCTTGGCAGCAGCTGCTTTGCTGCGTATAGGCAGAGGAGGAGCAGCGATGGAAAGAGGTATCCTGCCGTTTTCCATGCGCCCTCCGCCGTGATGAGCAGATTGTAGATGGCATGGAAACCGATGCAGGCTCCAAGAATGCCCACGGTGCCGGTCACTGCCAGCCAGCGGCAGCGAAACACATGGGAAACACCGAAGCCGGAAAGAACGCCACAGAGAATATGCAGCGCTCCGGCGGAGATCCCGCGGATCAGCAGAAAGTTAAAATTGGCCGCGCCGTTTTCCGTCAGATAGCAGACATTTTCAAAGGTAGCAAACCCCACGGCGATGGCGATGGCTGCCGCAGGCATCTCTTTCGGCTCCGGCTCAAAAATCAGATAGAAAAACAGCAGGGGCAGCAGCTTCATGACTTCTTCACATACGGGCGTGATCTCGATAGCGGCAACGGTGCCATCCACGCCGTATTGCCCCATGAAGAAGCTGCTGACATAGGCGCTGAGCAGGCACACGGCCATACCGACGGTCAAGAACAGCGCATAGCGCCGAACGCGCCCCTTCATGAAAAATAGGGATAAGATCAGCGGGAGCGCAAGGCAGAGGAAAATATTTCAATATAGGTCAAGCTCGCTTCACCTCCCGCAGTGTCAGGGGCAGCAGCGCCGCCATGGACAGCGTCAGCGCAAGGTCTACAGCATAGTAGAGCTGAAAGCGCGTGTAGTCATGGGTGAAGCCGGAAACCCGATATAATAGCACCTGCAACGTAACGCAGATGATCATAAACAAGTCTCTTTTTCGGCACAAACTGCCGTTTTGCATGTGAGATACCGAGAGATACATGGTCGCGCCTGCTGTGAGGGAAAACAGGGCCGAAACAAAATAGGATGGGCCGAAATCGTGGTCGAGAAAGGCGATTGCCGCAATGACCGCCGCTGCGGCTCCGGCAGGGAGGGAAAATCGATCCTTCTTCCCCTCCCCTGGCAATATCTGCACAGACAGGTAAAAAAGCCATGCGGCCAGCCAGGAGATCTCCGCCACATAAAATACCTGCGGCCAGATGCCAATGATGACCAGATACAGCACATAGTATATCGTCCCCATGGCAAAGCAGGCATAGGCAAGAGATAAAATCAGGAGGCTGCGGTTCCTGTGCCGAATGGCCAGAATACCGGCAGCGACACAGGCGCAGAGCAGCACCGCGATCTGAAACAGGTTATCAATGAGTTCAAAGTTCTCCATCTCCGGCCTCCTCCTGCTTCTGTCCTTCACATCTCCGATGCAGACGGTATAGAAGAACCGTCACGCAAACCCCAAGGAAAAATGCCAACAGCCCCATCACGATATAGCCCAGCGCGGCATGGCTTCCTATCAGGCTTGCCGTTCCCGAAGAATGGACGATGCTTCCGTCCGCGGCGTTCCTCATCAGTCCCGGCATCATTGTGCCGATGCCGATGACCAGAAGCAGGCAGACCGCCATGCAGGCCGCATCCAGTCGGCGCTGTCTTTTTATTCGACGCTCCTGTTTGATTTCCGCTGTCCGCCTGTGGATCAGGCGGGCACGCTCCTCACTTGTCCGCATAAGTAAATCCCTCCTGCTCCAAAATTACTTTCAGGCTTTGTTTTCCGCGGTAGACCAGTTTCGTGATCTGGCTTTCACTTTTGTTCATGACCGTTGCCGCATCGCGGTAGCTCATATCTTCAAAATAGACAAGATAGAGTGCTTCCCGGTATTCTGCTTTCAGCTTTTCAAGCGCATCATAAAGCTGGCGGTCTCGTTCGCTGCGAAGTAGATCGGTATCGATCAGGGTGTTGCTTTGCGGCTCAAAGTCCAACTCATCCAAGCACAGAAATGCAAGACGGTGTTTCTGCTTATGTCGAAGCGCAAGGTGACGAGCGGTTTTGTAAAGATATGCCTTAAAACTGCCCACACCCTCAATCGGCCGCTCCTTTGCGAAAAGCTGTGAAAAGGCTCGATCATCAGATCCTCCGCCTCGTGGATGTCCTTGATATATCCGTTGATGTAAAGTGTCAGCGCATCGCCGTAGCGTTCCACCAGCAGGTCGGCAGCTTTTTGCTCTCCGTCAAGATACCGTCGGTATGCGGTTTCATCGGAGATCATATCCACCGCCTCCTTCCGTGGCCTTCCTACGAGGGTCGGACGGTTTCTCCGCATTTTCCGGGATTGCCCATGAGCGCCCGAACCGGGACGCGCCGGGGATCCGCCCCTCGGCGCAGTATTGGTTGACCCGCCGCTCCGACACGCCCCAACGGTATGATGCCTCCTTTATGGAAATATAGCCCTTGATCCCGTTCATATCGCACCTCCGCACGGATAATACTCAACATGATACATTATATACGAATATCCGAAGAAACACAAGGTATCTGGCGAAGTGTTCAGAGAAAAGTTACATTGCTGCGAAGGACGGGAGAAAACGTGGCAAGCAATGCCTGTGTTAATACACACAGGCCCGCAGAGAAGAAAATCCCTCCGTGATTTTCCTCTCCGCTTGCTTGTTGAGGGCAGCGCCCCCAAGCCCCTTTGAACACAGAATTTCATTCTGTGGCTACGCGTTCTGCGAACGCTTTTGACCAGGACCAGCTTACCGCTGGCCGTGGTCTTTTTCTTTTTCAACATCCTGTTCTACCTCCATTTTCAGCACCCGATCCACATTGGCCTTTGCCGTTAAAAGCTCCCGCATTTCCTCACGGGAACGCCGATACTCGGCATAGGTCTTTTTCTTTTCTTCCAGCAATTTTGCGTACTCTGTCTGCAACTCTTTGACCTTGGGCAGCTTCTTGACTCCCATCTCATCAAAGGCATTCTTAGCAGCCTGGTGGAGCAGAATTTCTTCCTCATGTTCTTCCCGGAATTTCTTAGAATAACCCGCCTTGCGGTATGCCACATAGACCTCACGGGTCTTGGCATAATTTACGATGTGAGTACGCAGAACAGCGATCTCTGCCATGCGCTTTTCAGCCGCTTTGATCTGCGCCGAAAGATCATTGTGATGTTCCGTGGCAGCCGCAGCCTTTTCTTCCAAAACCGCATACTCCAGCAGATTGTTCTCTGACAGGTAATTCATGGTCTGCGCCATTTGTTTCAGATTAAAAACTTTAGCCCATCGAGCATAGCCAGCACCTTTTCCGGCCTGCAATTTTGCCTGAATGTCCACCAGCAGATTGACCTTCGGCGGTTCTGCCTGTGTGACTGTTTTCTTTCGCGGGGTATGTGCTTTCTTCCCGGAGAGAACTGCCCGCAAATCTTCCAATCCATATCCTTCGCCCAGACTGTCCATGCGGGCGGCTTTCTCCCAACCAGAGAGCTTCAGTCGATACGATTTTCCGCGCTTTGAGACTTCACAACCATACTCTTGCAACAGCTTCAGCAGTTCTTCAAAGTCAGCAGGACTTTGTGATAATGCGTTGTCAATCGCCACACGCAGCAGCTCTCGGTGAGAGGCTTTGCCTGATCTCCCAGCCACTTGTTATAGCTTTTTCCGTGAGGTTTCGGATTCTCTACAATGGACAGTCCGTTTTCAATGCAGATTGTATCACTTAACCGGCGAACCGCTTGGTGCTGCCCCAAAAGTTTCGGAATTTCCGGTCATATTCTAAGCTGACCGATGACCAGATAATGTGATTATGAATGTGCGACTTGTCTATGTGAGTGCAGACCACAAAGGCATGATTGCCTTTAGTAAAACGCTTTGCAAATTCTACGCCCAGCCGGTTTGCTTCTTCCGGGGTAATCTCACCAGGGCGGAAGGACTGGCGCACATGATAGGCGATCACATCATCTGCGCCGCGCACCCGTCCGGTAGCGGCAATGTACTGCCGCTTTGCCAGAAGGAACTCCGCATCCGCAGTCCGGCTGTCACACGCATAGCCGGTAATGAGCTTGCCGTTATCTGTTTTCTGTGGATTTGCTACATAGTCGATGATGTCACTGATTGCCCGACTTTCTGTGCGACCCTTGCCAACATGAAGCGGCATGATTCTTGTAGTTGCCATAATAGAAGGCCCTCCTCTCATAAATATTTTTTCGCTGAACTCTTTGCTTCTATCGTTGCAATAACTTTCTCCGCTGGGTATAATAAAAAAGAACATTCTACAACCTCAAAGGAGGGATTTTATGATAGAACAGCTCATTGCCGAAGCAACGGAATGTGATTTCAAAGTTGCTCTCGAAACAAAAAAGCCAAAAAGCTGGTTAAAAAGTGTCAGTGCCCTTTCCAATGGGATCGGCGGCACTCTGTTTTTCGGAGTCTCTGATGACCGGGAGCCTATCGGCTTGTCAGATGTTCAAAAGGATGCTGAAGCGATCAGCCGCTTAATCAAAGAACGAATCACACCATTACCTCAGTTCATCTTAAAACCATTACAGGAAGATGGTAAAAATCTATTAGCTCTGGAGGTTTCTCCCGGCCGCAGCACCCCATATTATTACAAGGCAGACGGCGTGATGGAAGCATATATCCGTGTTGGAAATGAAAGCGTAATTGCCCCTGATTACATTGTGAATGAACTGATCTTAAAGGGAACCAATCAGTCCTTTGATACCCTAACAACAGACGCGGTAAAAAAGGATTACAGCTTTACACTTCTGGAAGCAACCTATCTGGAACGGACCGGTCTCCGCTTTGAGCCATCCGATTATGTTTCCTTCGGTTTGACTGATAAAAATGGACTCCTGACCAATGCCGGAAAACTCATGACCGATCAGCACACGGTTTATAACTCCCGTATGTTCTGTACCCGGTGGAATGGCTTGGAAAAAGGCTCTATCTTTGATGATGCGCTGGACGATAAAGAATACGAGGGAAATTTGATTTATTTACTGAACAGCGGCAGTGAATTTATTCGCAATAATTCCAAAGTCCGTTTTGTCAAAAAGGCACAGTATCGTGTAGACAAGCCGGATTATGCTGAACGAGCTGTGACAGAGGCTCTTGTTAATGCGCTTATCCATCGTGATTATATTGTGCTTGGCAGCGAAATCCATATTGATATGTTTGATGATCGGGTGGAAATCACATCTCCGGGCGGTATGTTTGGCGGCGGCTCAATTCAGGAATACGATATTTACAGTATCCGTTCCATGCGACGAAACCCTGTGATTGCTGACCTGTTCCACCGCATGAAGTACATGGAACGCCGTGGAAGTGGCCTACGCAAAATCGTCAGTGAAACTGAAAAGCTGCCTGGATACACAGCGGCATATAAGCCTGAATTTTCCTCAACAGCGACAGATTTCAGAGTCATCTTGAAAAATGTAAACTACAACTTAGAGGGTGACGCCCACCAAGTTATCCACCAAGTTACCCACCAAGTTATTGAACTATCAACGGTATCCAAACAGATTTTGACTTTTTGCACAACACCAAAATCCAAGAAAGAGCTTGCAGTATTTTGCGGCTTCAAAGATTTAAGAAACTTCACTTTGAAACATATCAATCCGCTTTTAGAATCCGGGCAATTAGAAATGACTATTCCCGATAAACCTAAAAGTCGCAATCAAAAATATATTACAGTTCGTTCCGAATAAACAGAGAAGCAGGGCATTGGGTCTCATCTCCCATTGTCCTGCTTCTTTTTCATTCCAAATTATATTCACATCATTTACCCATACACCCAATCCTGTATCGCAAATTTCAAACTCTGCACCTTTCCCAGTAGCCAGATCGCAGCCAGCGGCAGCCCCATCGGGCTAATCAAAAATGCCATAACCAGCAAAATCACACCATTCTGCGGGGAATAGGTAATCAGCACAGCCACGCCAAGCAGAGCAATTACCGTGCTTAGTAGACCAAGCACCAGACCGGATATGTAGATCAGCCCCGTGCAGAGCCAGACAAAAAGCGTCAACACCAAAATGACCGGTGCAGTTACGATCATCAGCAGACATTTCAAAATCTTCATTTCTGTTCCTCCTTCCAACGCTCCAGATACTGTTTGCATAGGGCATCCGCTTCTCTCTCATCATCTTCCGTCACTTCCCGTTTTCCTTTGGTCAGTTCAATCTCCAGATAAGTCCGGTAATCATCGGCTAAGAGGTCGAACAGTTCCTTGGGAGTATGGCACACCTCGCCAGAGCAATAGTGAAAATCTTGGTCAAATTCAACTCTTACACATCCATGGCGGCTGATATAAACTTCTATGGTCTCGTCTGCGGTTAGGTAATCCGCAAAAATCTCCAGCACTTTTTCAAAGGTCAGCATCTGTTTTCACTCCTTTGCTACGCTTCTTATTCTACTCATATTATCCGGTACGGACAGGCAAAAGACAAGGATACAGACAAAAAGAAAAAGCGGAGGAAGGTGCGGCGAAGAAACGCCGTTCCTCCCTCCGCAAATGGAGTATCTATCCCTGTTATGAAAGTTTGGAGAGTTGGGTAAGGATTTCCTTCACACCCTCCCACAGTTGTTCCTGCCGCTGGGATATATCCTCCAAGTCAGCATTATAAACCCGCCCGGTCTCATGCACTTTGCGGGTCAGCTGGTTCAAATTGTTGCTGCTTCGGCGCATCAGGGAGACCAACTCCTTCAGCTCTGGCAGTTCCAGCTTGACCACATAACCATCCAGCGCCATTTTCCGCAGATAAGCGCTCAAATTCTCTGTCCCGTATTGCTGCATCTTTTGATGGATCAGTTCCAGTTCTTCTGCGGACACCCAAAACAAAACCGGCACATCCCGCTTGCGCTTTGCCATGGTTATCGCTCCGGCTCCCGTTTTTTCGGGGCGGCAGACTTATGGGCGGGCAGCTCCTGCTTGAGCTTATCCCGCACTGAGGGACGGGACGGTTCCAGTTTTTCTCTCTGGGTACGGCTGCGCTGCTGTTCTTCACGCACCAGATCAATAAAACCATCCAGCACAGCAGGGTGGCTGTTTAAGGCATAACCACAACGGACGGTTTCGGGATTATCGTTGGGAATGGTCTTGGCCCATTCTTTGTTGCGTCGGGAGTAACGCCCATCCCAGTCCTGAAGCTGGACCGTGTTAGACAGAACCATGGACACACGCTCCATGCCATAGGTCTCGATCACACCCTTTGCCGCATCGTGGCTGAGATACATTCCGTCGAAGTGCTCCCGCACCGCCGCTTCAATAGACTCCTTGCATTGGTGATTTACATTGTTGGAAGCTCGGTACTGCTCCAGCTCCCCATGTTCTCTCGCATAGGCAGCTGAATGGGGATAGATCGGTGTTGTTCGCAGTTCCTCTTTAGCTCTGCACACATCGTCGGCACGGTTCTCAATGCTGTCCCGGATCACATCCATGTGACCGGTCTCCAGCTTTTCAAAGTAGCGGTACACATCCGCCAGCGGCAAAGAAGATTCCAAAAGTGCCTGGGCCTGGGCGTCGGTCAGCTCCAGCTCCTCCATTGCCATCACAATATCCTCACGGACAGTATATTCATAGGTGTGGTGCAGGATTTCTTCCGGGGGTCGGCTTTTCAGCCAGTCCCTGTATTTTTCCTGCTCAGCAGCCATCTTTTCATAAAGAGCCGTATTCAGATCGTTGGTATTCATGTTATCGCACCTCCTCATGCTGTTTTGGTTTCTTGTCTGTACTGCGGGGCGGCACCGGGCGTTTCAGATGATCCAGCACCGAGGCCGTGTGCTTTTGGCAACAACAGCCTCGGCGTGTGCCTGTCCCTTTCCGTCGATGTTGAGCAAAGTATCCAGCTCCACCAGACGGGCGTTTTTGCTTCTCAGTTCTTCTTCATAAAGGAATGGCTTTCCTACTTCCTCCTTTGCCGCAGCCTGCTGCTGATAGAGGTTATCCAGTTGGGCCTTTGCCGCCTCCAGACGCTGGGGCATCTGGGCGAGGGCATTGTCGATACGGGTAAGATTTCCGCGAGGGTCTGTACCAAGGGTTGCCCGGTGGGTCATCTGTCCTTTCAGCAGGAGCGTATACTCCTGTTTCCAAGCGGAAAATTCCACGGATATGGCATAGCCCGGTAGTTGCCGATCTGCACCGGATCGGAGGTTTTGACCTCCTTGCAGGCATCCAAAAGGGCTGCACCGGCGTTCTCCTTATCAGTCAGCAGGTCTCCACGAATCTCCATACCAGCAAAACCGTCCTCTGGGTGCGGGTGAGCTGCCAAAACCTCCAGATCGGATTCAAAGCCCTTGATAAAACCTTTGTGCTTTTCAATCTCCTCCGGGAAGTATTTGAGCAGCTGGTCCTCCAGACGATATTGCTTGCTCTGGTGGTCGGCTTTCATCAGCTTCAGGCGGGATACCTCCACATCCAAATCCATACGCTCCTTGATGCGGGGATCTCCGGCACACAGAGCCTTGATTTCGGCAAAACTGAGGCTGTTTCATCCACATCATCGCAGGAACGCACCGGCGATTTAGAAGTCATGATCTGGGAAATGAATTTCTGCTTGTTCTCCACCGTCTGCCAGAGGTATGCGTCAAAGGTTCCTTCTGTCACATAGCGGTACACATGAACAAGGGGATTCTGATTGCCCTGGCGCTCGATACGACCCTTGCGCTGGGCAAGGTCAGTCGGTCATTTTTTGCGGACAGTTCAATACATGCCTGTCTGTTTCGCTCCCTGCTCCTGCGTTTGCTCTCGTTTGATTTCTCCCTCTGTATCTTCTTGGCACAAGCAGGACAATACTTCGATATGCCAGAGCGGGGAACATATTCAACACCGCACACCGTACAATTCTTAGGCTTTAACGCAGTCCACCGCTTTGTCGGTGTGATATGTAATTCACCGACAAAGCCGATGAATTTATAATAAATCTTGATTTCCTGCCGCACCATTCCGTCTGTAAGTTTCTCACGTTCCGAAACAAGTATCTTGTCTATAAGTGCGTTTATGATGGTTGCGTCCAGTTCCTTAATGCCTTGATAGTTGCGGATTAGGGAGAGGAAATCACGGACACCCTGCGTCTTCTCATAGCTGTCGCTGAGCGTTTCCGTTACCTCTTTCAGCCTTGCTTCAATTTCAAGCTGTTCTTTCTGGTATTTTCCCGACATCATCTCAAAATTCCGCTCGGTAATACGCTCCATCACCTTATCTTCATAGAGTGAGGAAAACAGCCTGTCCAGTTCTGCAAGGCGTTTGTTCAGTTTTCTTTGCTCCTTTTCCAGTGCCTTTGCCTTGCTCTGGTCTGTTTCCGTGAGCCGCTTTTCAATCGCCCTCACTGCCTTTTCATCATTGACTGCCATATCCGCAAATCGGTTGATGTCGGTGAGGACAGCGTTGAACAAGTCCCTCGCTTCAATGCTGTGTGCGGTACACATGATATTACCGTATCTGCCATAATTATTGCAGGAATATTGTACGCAGTCGATGATGTCGGGGCGTTTCCTCCTGTTGGCACTCATAGCCCGCATCGCATAGCCGCAGTCCGCACACTTAATAACGCCTGCAAAGATGTTCTCAAAGCCGCCCTTGTTTTCTGGTAATCTGCGGCTTGTAATAAGCTGCTGTACGGTATCAAATTCCTCCTGCGTGACTATCCCCTCATGGGTGTCTGGTATCACTTCCCATTCTTCGGGCAGCTTAGAGGGGCGTTTCTTGCTTTTCATGTTGGCGGCAATCCGCTTGTAGCCTGCAAGGTTTCCCGCATATATCGGGCTTCTTAAAATGCCCCTTACGCTGTTCTCGCTCCAAATATAACGGTTCTCCTCATTCTCCTCAAAATACCTCTCATAGCCTGTTGCCCCCTGCTCCGCCGCATAAGCGGCGGGGCGTAAGATATGCTGTTTGTTGATGTGCTTGCGGATTTTGGCGATTCCGTTGCCCGCTAACGCAAGGTCAAATATTTCCCTTACCACATGGGCAACTTTGTCATCTATCAGCAGATGGTTGTGGTCGGCGGGGTCTTTGACGTAACCGTATGGTGCTGTCGTCCCCATGAATTTCCCCTGCTGAAACCTCGCTCGGTACGCCGATTTTATCTTGACCGACACATCGGCGGAATACATTTCGTTTAGGATGTTGCGGAAAGGCGTGATGTCCATAGCGGATTTATTGAGCGTGTCCACGCCGTCATTGACCGCTATATACCTCACATTATGCTCTGGGAAAAACACTTCCAGATACAGTCCGCAATCAAGATAGTTCCTCCCCAGACGAGATAAATCTTTCGTGATAACGCAGTTTATCAGACCGCTTTCAATGTCCTTAATCATGTTCTGGAAACTTGGTCTTTGGAAATTTGTACCAGAGTAACCGTCGTCCACATACGTTTTTGCTAAGTGCCATCCCTGCTTTTTCACATAATCCGTGAGGATGGATTTCTGTGTCGCAATGCTCGCACTCTCGTTATCCGTGCCATCGTCTTTTGACAAGCGGCAGTACATGCCGACTTCATAAATCTTGTTCTCCATTCTTATTCCTGCCATACTGTAAAACCTCCATATCTGTCCTATCTGTTTTCATGTTCCATTGCGTACATTCTAAGCGGACAGCCCCTCATTGTCGAAGGTGTCGCCCTCGGCAATCTTCTTCCGAATATCCTCGGAAATAATCGGGATAAACGCTTCTGTGACTGTCTGCGTGCCGACATATTCACGGCTGATTATCATCTGAACTGGTGCTTTCGGCACGATACGCTTTCTCTTTTTATCTGCTTTCTTATCCTCGCCCATACTTAAATCTTCCTTTCCAGACAGGGCAGGAGAACGTCTGGAAACGCCCCGCCCTGTCAATCAGATACCATCAATCCCCGCTGTTTACTTCTTTCTGTAATGCTTCAAGGAGTGCTGCTGCTTCATCAGCGTTCAACGTGATACCCTTTCCGCACTTCTCACGGTTCGGGGAAAAGCTGCGGATGTCATATTTCGGCTCTCTTCCGTTCCATGAGATAAGATTGATTTCTTTTGTGTAGCCGCTGTCGCCCTTAGACAATACGGCGATTTCCTTTACAATCTCATACTGGATTTCTTTCATTCTTCATACCTCAATTTTCTGCATTTACCTCCCGAAAAGAGAAGATTAGCGGCTGTCCCTGCCCCGTTTCCTCTGCAATTCACGCTCCAAAAGTTTAATGATGGTTTCCTCCATCTGCTTCGGCGTTGTGTTCTTCGGAAAATACTTTTTCAGCTTGCTTGTGTTGATTTTCAAGGTTTCTTTCTGGTTTCCCTTTTCCTCCGTCATAATTGCAAATATCGTATCCATGTCAAGCCGCCCGCTCTGGCTTAGGCTTTTCATCCGCTGTGCCTGTGAGAGTGAGGGCGTTGCTTCTTCGCTCTCCATCGTGGCAAAGAGGTTTTCCTGCTCGTCTTTCTTCAAAAAGGACAGTTCCACCGCAGGCGTGAGGGCGATTTTCCCCTCGTCCACCATCCGCAAAATCGGCGGTATCAGTTCCGTCAAACGGATAAATCTTTGTACGGTCATCCTGCCTACGCCGAAGCCCTGTGCCACCTTGTCGTCCGTCCGCAACTTCGTCACAACTTGTGACGAGGTTAAGTCTGTGCGGAAACCCTGCCGCTTCATGGCTTCGGATTTCATCTTGTAGGCAAACGCCCGCTCTGATGGCAGGATATTCTCACGCTGTAAATTACTGTCTACAAGGGTGATGATGGCTCGGTCACGGTCTAAGGGCAGGACAAACGCAGGCACGGTATTTATCCCTGCAAGTTCAGACGCACGGACACGCCGCTGCCCTGCAATCACTTCATAGCCGTTCCCGTCCTCTTTCGGGCGTGTGATTATCGGCGTGACAATGCCAAATTCCTTGATGCTTTCCGCTAATTCTGACAGCGTTTCATCCTCTGCCACATGAAACGGATTGTCGGGAAACGGGTACAAGTCTTTGGTCTTTAACACCTTAAAATCCTGTTTCTTCATTCACATATCTACCTTTCTTTCGCTCTGCTTTTATGGTTTTTCTGCAATTCTTCCAACACTTCGGGCGGTATCTTTGAGAGCAGCCGCCCCATCTGCTCGTTGGTTCTCTGCAACTCAAATATCTTCTGGTTCGCTTTCTGCACCTTTAGTTCCTGCTCATACTTTTCATCACGCATACGCCCCGCATAGTCTGATTCCTGCCCGATTTGCTCCTTTAGGCTATTGATATAGGCACTCTGCTTACTGATTTCCTTTGAGAATTTCTCCACGTCTGGGAGCCATGCCGCAATCAGTTCCAGAGCCTTGTCACGCTTCTTCCCTGCATTAAAGGCGTTGATGTCGGACAGTGCAGACACAATTTCCTCATACTGTTTATCAAGCCTGCCGCCCAACTTATAGAGCCATGTGGGGACATGTTTCCGCTTCGTTTCCATTGAGGACTGACCTCTTTCAAGCTGATTCCACCGTGAGGACATCCGCTCATGGTAGGCGGTCTGCCATTCGGACAGGCTCTTTTGATTGCCTAAAATTGTTTTGGCAGACAGCTTATTGTCTGGTGTAATCGGCACAAAACAGAGGTGCATATGCGGCGTTCTCTCGTCCATGTGGACGACTGCGGAGAGGATATTTTTCTCCCCGACACGCTCTGAAATGAAATCCAGAGCCATCGTAAAATACGCTTTCTGTTCTTTGGGCGGCAGGCTGTTCATAAATTCTGGCGAAGCCGTGATAAGCGTTTCCACCATCATCACGCTATCTTTCCTCGTCCTGCACCCTGCTTCGGCTACCATGCGGTTAATCTCTTTCTTGTAGGTGTACCTCGGCGGATTCACAAGATGGTAGTTATCTTTCGAGCGTTCCATATCTATATCTGGATTGCTTTTATAGGCTTCTTTTTTACGCTCGTTGTGGCGTTCGCAAGCCGCAACGCCGCCCGCTTTGCGTTTCTGGAAACGCAGGATTGCATAGGGCATAATTCATCATCTTCCTTTCTTCGGCGGGTAAACTGCCCTTTGGGTGACAGCGGTGACGGCGGTGACAGCAGTTTTGGGATACCCCCTACCGACTGCCTCAACTGTCACCCTTATTCCCTGCATGACGGTCATGTCGATGATGACGGTGTTTTTGGAATACCCCCTCGCAAGAGCCGTCACCGTCATGCTGCCATTCTTTTATCCGAAGCGTGGAGCGTAGGATAAGCAGGGCGTAAGACCTGCCATAAGGGAGTCCAGAGGGAACGTCTGGCACACGACTTTGCAGGGCAAAGTGTAGTGTGTTACACCCTGTAAACGCAGTCGGAAAAATCGGAAGGATTTTTCTGACCGCAGGGGTGGTTTTACACGCCGAAAAGGGCGGGTAAATCCTACGCCTGCACTTTGCGTTTACGGGGTGTTCTCCCGCAGGGATGACAGCGGCAGGGTATCCTAAAATCACTGTCACCGCCGTCACCGCTGTCACCCGCAGCAGAGTCGCCAGCTTTACACGGCTTTAAGCGTCAATGACAGTAACAGGGGGTATCCCAATATCGCTGTCACCACCGTCACCGCTGTCACCCGCCCGCTTTGCAAGCGAAATCTGCCTGCCGTGTTTTTTGCGGCTGTACTGATAAACGATATGGTTCTCATTTAAAAATGTGGTGCGGTATTCATTGAGCCATTTCGTAATCACCGTGGGTATGGTTTCCGTTTCCCTCATAGCGGCTAACAGCTCCGTTGCCGTGCCTGCCCATTCTTCCTTATCCCTCATAAAATCCACCAACCGAAAAAGGACGTCTGGTATCGTTTCTTTCGCAAGCTGCTCCTGCGTTTTTCTCTCCACAAGTTCCCAACTGCAATCACGGAAACGCAGCGTGTATTCCTGATAGGGCGTGTCCCTGCCCGTCACATACAGCTTGGCGGTGTCGGATGCCCGTTTCTCCTTTTCCAGAACAAAGGTAGCGTCCGCACTCCCCGTTAAGCCTGTCGTCCCAGACACCTTGTTGAACACATCGCTGTCATTCTGCTTTCGGATGTGGTGTACGACAATGACCGCCAATGAATGCCTGTCGGCAAAGTCTTTGATTAGTGAGATGTCCCCATAGTCGCTTGCGTAGGCATTGTCTTTTGAAGCTGTACGGACTTTCTGCAAAGTGTCAATGACAATAAGCCTGCTGTTTGGGTAATCTTTCAGATAATCTTCAAGCTGCACGATAAGACCGTCTGACAGCTTGCAGCTTGCCACGGCAAAGTGAAGCCGCCTGCTCGCTTCGTTCGTCAATCGGAACAGCCTGTCCTGTATACGGCAGAACGTGTCCTCAAGGCAGAGGTAAAGCACGTCGCCTCCATTGTCGGCATATCCCACAAGGGAAGTCCCTGCGACACGCATAAACATAGCTTCAGCATGAGCCAGCTCTTTCCTATCTTCTGTGAGCCGCAGAACAGCGACAAGCCTGTGGGGATAAGGCTGTCCACCACAAAGGACGGCTTCTCAAGCGGTTCATAAAGGAGCGTTTCGGCGTTGACTGTCTGTAACTTCTGCATGGCTTTCCTCCTTTCGGGCGGTGTTTTTGTTTTCGTTGCACATAGGCGTTGACCTCCTTAAAAATAGATTTACTCCCACGAAGAAAAAGTGAGAGTATGTAATGCCGCCAATCCCACACAAATAAAAAACAGATTTCTTTTTCGGGCGGTGTCGGTCACGGTTGGAGATACTTCCTCATTTCCGCCTTTACTTTCTCCTTTGCAATCGCAACAGATTTCTGTATTGCCGAAGCGGTGCAATGCTCCATAGCGGCGATTTGGTAAAAATTGAACTCATACTCGTAGTAGAGCAGGAAACGCCGCCTTTGTATCTCTGGCAGTCCGTCAACCGCCTTACAGAGCAGTTCTGCCCGTTCTGCCTCAATCATTTGTTCCTCTATGCTCTTAGGCAGCTTCAACGCCCGCCTGTTCAGCGTTTCGTCCCATACTTCCGAAAACTCCCTGTGCCGCTCGTCCCATTGGAGGAGATTCCTGTTCCTGCGTTCCATCTGCCGAAACTCCATAAAGAACTGTTCCGACACTTCCAACTCGTGGGATTTGCCCTGCCCGTCCTTAAAGCTGATAAAATACCTTGTGCCGCTTTCCGTGGATTCCTCCCGAAGCGTGTACGCCTTAACTCTGTATGCCATCCCGCTTGCCTCCTGCAAAAAATAAGTGAGGGGATTTCCATCCCTCACCCAGTAGCCCGCAGGACGGCAGGCTGTTTTAGACGCTATAAAATTTTCGTAGCTTCTTCCGCAGATGGTCTAACCTCGCATAGATGGCACCAGTCGTCAAATGCACGAGCGGGGCAATCTCCTTTGTGGAATACCCCTGCATTTTCAGCAGGACGATTTTCAAGGTACGCCCGTCCACCGCGACTAATACTTGATAGAGATTTTCGCTCTCAATCTCGTCCAGTAACTCCGCAACCGTACCCACTTCCGTCTGCCGCTCCCTGTCTGCCATGTCCTCAAGGTATTCCGCAATGTCATTCGTCCATCGGTAAAACCGCCTGTTGGAATTGAAGTCTGCCCTGTCCGCAATGCGTATCTGCTCAATGGTCGCTTCATCAACGCCGCACTCACGCAGCAGCTTTTCCTCCGCTTCTTTCCAGATACGCCATTTCCTGTCCTCCCGTCCGTGGTTATATGCCATGCTTCTTTTCCTCCAATCAGAATTGATTGAGAGGGCAGAGAAAAACCCCCTCATTTTCCCAAAGGAAAAAACAAGGGGGCTGAACGCCTTAAATTTTAATTTTCTATTATCTTTCTTAGTTTTCTTAGGATTCTGGCTTTGCGTTTGTTCACAACGCTCTGGGTTATGCCGAACCTCGCCCCGACTTCACGCTCAGAAAGTCCGTCAAAAAAGATTGCCTGTATCAATTCCTGTTCACTATCCGACAGCAAAGGCAGGGCGGCTTTCAGCCTGTCCACCATAACCGCATTGACAACGGTTTCCGCAATGTCTGCCGCTTCATCAGCGATAAAGTCTAAAGGCTTCCCCTCGCTGTCCGTAAATCCATCCAGAGAAAGCAGGCTGTTCTTCGTATCTAATTTTTTCAGATAACGCCACCGTTCCTTATCTCGGTAGAAGTCCGTGTATTGCTCCCTCACGACTTCAAGCAGACAGCCTTGAATGGGGATAAACAGCTTGTCCATATAGGTCTGGTCGGATTCCCTGCGGCGGCAGAAATCCGTATAGGACAGTTCCACATATCTGCCGCTTTCCTTGATATATACCTTTCTCGGTGCGTATTTCACTGTAAGTACCTCCCATCTGAATTTTTGAAATGTTCAAAATCCAGATGGAGAGGTGGCGAACGACACCTAACACCACTAATAGCCCTATGGCACTTTCCAACAAAAATCGACAAAAGAAAAACCGCAAAGGCTCTATGACCTTTACGGTTATGGGAAATATTAATTCTGTTGTATGGAGATTGTACTTCTACATTCAAGGCAGGAAGTGCCGTTGCATAGGCAGAAATTTTTTTAACTGGTTTCCTGCCGTTCTCTGATATGCTATGTATTGATAAATTTTGCTTCGTATGAGCAGATAGATAACTGCCCGAAAAAAGGACATAAAAAAATCCCTCCAAATTTAAAAACAAATTCAGAGGGTAATTTAGGGTATAACAAAATAACCCACCCGAATATCGTTTTTTTTATTTGGTGAGTTTGTTCTTTCAAATACGAAACAAAAAGAGCCGATGATTCGTGAATTGTTCCACAATTTCATCGGCTCTGCGTCTTAAGCGTCTGGCTCTTTGATGACAGTTATCTTCAAGTTGTCAACTTTAATCAATCTTTCTTGTCTGCATTTTGGACAATAAAGGGGATAATTCTCCAAAACAGTGTCCTTCCTAATTTTATTACGGGTTTTGTTCCCACAAACAGGACACAATATCCATTCGCATTTCATCATAATTAGTCTCTAATCCTTTCAAATCTCATTTTATATGACTTTTGCAAGCTGTTAAGCTAACTTGTGGAACATATGCCGAACCTTATCTATACGGCTATTCGGGCGGCGGGGTTGGCAAATAAATTTACCAATAGCTGGCTGGTATCCTTTTAACTCTGTCAAGCAGACTCCCTGCCCATTTGTGAAATAAGTTAAATCGTTCCTGTATTCTTGAATACATCTAGCAGGGATTTCTCCTTTCAGAATGACCTCGTCATTCTTTATCTGAGTACTTACAATATCTGCACAATACCTTGGAGCATCATGATACGCCCGTGAGAGATATTCCTGCGGTGCATAAATTTCAAAGTGGAGATATGGCTCTAATAGTTCTGTCCCTGCTTTTTTTAAAGCCTGCTCCAATACGATAGGGGAAAGCAGCCGAAAGTCTGCGGGGGTACTTACAGGACTATAATACAATCCATATTCAAAACAGATTTTACAGTCTGTCACTTTCCATCCATACAGCCCCTGCTCGCAGCCATAAAGAACCCCCTCCATAACCGCATTTTGGAACGATTGATTTAAATATCCAAGTGAAACTCTGCTTTCATACTGCACTCCGCTTCCAATAGGGAGCGGCTCTATGGACAACCCGACAGAAGCCCAGAAAGGATTTGGCGGGACTTCTATGTGGATGGTATATTCTGCTTTTCTAAGCGGTCTTTCCATATATATAACAGTAGGCTCTTTTATTTCTGCCTCCACATGATATTTTTCCTCAAGGATGGCACAAATGACTTCCATCTGCACTTTCCCCAAAAAAGAAAGTATAATCTCATGCGTTGTAGTATCCACATAATATTTTAAAAGAGGGTCGCCATCTGAAATTTCTGTAAGTGCCCCAAGCAATATTTCCCGCTGTTCAGATTTCTTTACTGCAATCGTTGTTTGGAGCATAGGGAGAGGATTTTCAATAAATTTTCTCTGCGGCAACAGTATTCCGTTCCCCAAAATACTGTTTAGCTGCAAAACATCATTTGGTAAAATTACAATATCACCAGAGCAGGCTGTATCGGATGAATATAATTCACCGTTTGTCGGAACACACATCTCTGTGATTTTTATTTTCTCTTTTTCAGATATTCTAATAACATCCCTCAAATGCAATGTTCCGCTATATATACGCACATAAACAAAACGCCGCCTTTTCTCTGAATATTCAATCTTAAAAACCTGCCCGCATAGTTCAGATTGACCTTCAGGCGTTGATGAATAAAATTTACTGGCAATCACTTCTATAAGCTGCCGAATCCCCAGATTGTTTTTAGCGCTTCCGTGATAAACGGGAAATAACGTTCCGTTTTGGAATCTCCTGTTTTCTTCCTGTTCCAGTTCTGACATTTTAAACGGTTTCCCTGACATATATTTCTCTAATAGTTCATCGTTTCCCATAATTACCGCATCCCACTGTTCCATATCGTCATTGTCCGTTACATTTATATGGGGATGCTGCCCAACCTTTTGCTTCACTATAATTTCCGAAGAAAGCTTTGCTTTCATTTCTCGATATACCATTGGCAAATCAATCCCCTCTTGGTCAATTTTATTGATGAAAAAAATTGTCGGAATCTTCATTGTCTGTAGTGCATGAAACAGTATACGGGTCTGTGCCTGTATGCCATCCTTTGCAGAAACTAATAATACTGCTCCGTCTAATACGGATAAAGAACGGTATACTTCCGCCAAAAAATCCATATGGCCTGGCGTATCTATAATGTTGACTTTTACATCCTCCCACTGAAAAGATGTCACTGCTGTCTGGATAGTGATTCCCCTTTGACGCTCCAAATTCATTGTATCTGTCCTTGTTGTGCCTTCATCTACGCTCCCTAGTTCTGCAATTGCACCACTGGTATACAATAAACTTTCCGTTAATGTTGTCTTTCCTGCGTCAACGTGAGCCAGAATGCCTAAGTTAATTATTTTCATGTGATTTTCCTCCTATCAACACCCAAAAAAGGGCATAAAAATACCCAGTGATAAATACTCCTATCACTGGGTAAATAACTCCAATAGCCCCAAAACACTTATATGTTTTCGGGCATATAAAATTACATGATAAAAGTATTCTTAAACTGGGTACAAAAAACTAAGCCCCATATTAAAAGTGAAACGAGACTGCTACTTTTTGTTCCCACTATCAAATTGACAGTTTATTTAAGAATACCTTGCCGCATATTTATTAACTCCTTGTATAATACTGAATCTAATTATATTCCTTAACCCTTTATTTGTCAAGCTGACAAACTAAAGCAGAAAAAGCGGCAGGATTTCCCCCTGCCACTAATCATCTGTTTATGCAAAAATAATTTCCTTTTCCACAATCTCCCTCGCACAAGCCCTTATGTTATTGAGGCATCCTGTCCATTCTAAGGCGTTTTCTGCCTTTAGCTGTTCCGTTATGCCCTGTGCCTGTTTCATACCCTCTATGAGCCTTTCAAAGCGTTCCTGTGCCTGTCTGTTGATGTCGGCAAGGTAGGCGTTTAGCCTGCCGCTTGTAAGAAGATTGGTGTATGTAACTTTACGGTACTGTTTTAGATAATCTAAATGCCGTTGCCCCCAGATGCCTATTGCCTGTTCTTCTTCGGCGGGTACAGTTAAGCACGGTATCAAATAATCCCCTTGCCTTTCGTATTTGCCGCCCAGTTCCTCAAATAATGATTTTGCCATTGTCTGTTACCTCCACATTCTTTTTTATTTTGAATGTCCGCAAAATCCGTCCTACATCTCCCGGTCTCCACGGACAATCCAGATCATGAAGTGCCACCAGACGGTCCTGCACATTGGTGCCTGCGCCCATCTTGGCGGTGCTGCCCAAAAGGACACGAACCTGACCGGTACGGACTTTAGAGAACAGCTCCTTTTTCCGCACTTCGGTATTGGCTTCATGGATAAAAGCGATCTGGTCGGCAGGCATCCCCTGGGCAATGAGTTTCTGACGAATATCGTCATATACCGTAAAGGTCGGTTCCTGCTCCGGCAGAGGCACAGCGCCTTCCAATGCGTGAAGCAGTGGATTATCCAGCGTTTTCGCCGCCTTGCTTGCAGGAGCTTTGGCCTGTGGTGTAGAAATGTCGCAGAACACCAGCTGGGTCAGCTTGTCAGCTTTGCCGTCCCGCCAGATCTGCATGATGTTGTCCACGCACTGATTGACCTTTGTGCCAGGTTCATCCGGCAGCATCTGGTTGACGATCCTCTGGTCAAGCCCCAACTTACGGCCATCCGAGGTAATCTTGAGCATGTTATCCTGGGACGGGTCAACGGTTCCGCTGTGTACCAGCGATGCACGCTCCGAAAGAGCTTTGACCATTTCCTGCTGATGTTCGGTGGGCTGCGCCACAACATTGTGGTATTCCACCTCCGGGGTAGGCAGATTCAGTTGGTCGGCGGTCTTGATGTCCGCCACTTCTTTGAACAGGTTCATCAGCTCAGGCAAGTTAAAGAACTTGCTGAATCTTGTTCTTGCCCGGTAGCCGGTTCCCTCCGGTGCCAGCTCCAATGCTGTGACGGTCTCCCCAAATCGGGAAGCCCAGCAGTCGAAGTGGGTCATGTTCAGCTCTTGCAGGCGTTCATATTGAAGATAACGCTGCATGGTGTAAAGCTCGGTCATGGAGTTGCTGACCGGTGTGCCGGTGGCAAAGATCACGCCACGGTTTCCGGTGATCTCATCCATATAGCGGCACTTGGCAAACATATCGGAGGATTTCTGCGCGTCCGATGTGGAAAGACCAGCCACATTCCGCATTTTTGTGTATAAAAACAGGTTCTTGTAGTTGTGGGCCTCGTCTACGAACAACCGGTCTACACCCAGCTGCTCAAAAGTTACCACATCGTCTTTTCGCCCCTCGGCTTGCAGCTTTTCCAGTCTGGCTTCCAGCGACTTTCTGGTACGCTCCAGCTGCTTGACGGTAAAACGCTCACCGCCGCTGGCCTGCACCTCTGCGATACCCTCGGTGATCTCGTCGATCTGCTCATAGAGAAGCCTTTCCTGACGCTCCCGGCTGATGGGGATACGCTCAAACTGACTGTGTCCCATGATGATGGCGTCGTAGTCACCGGTCGCAATACGGGCGCAGAACTTCTTGCGGTTATGGGTCTCAAAGTCCTTTTTGGTTGTGACTAAGATGTTGGCAGAAGGATAGAGGCGCAGAAACTCCGATGCCCACTGCTCAGTCAGGTGGTTGGGAACCACAAAGAGAGATTTCTGGCACAAGCCAGGCGTTTGGCTTCCATCGCAGCGGCCACCATCTCAAAGGTTTTGCCCGCGCCTACTTCATGTGCCAGCAGGGTATTTCCGCCATACAGCACATGGGCGATAGCGCTTTTTTGGTGTTCCCGCAGGGTAATGGCCGGGTTCATGCCGCCAAAAGTGATATGGCTGCCATCATACTCGCGGGGACGGGTAGAGTTCATTTCTTCGTTATACTGGCGCACCAAAGTCTGGCGGCGCTCCGGGTCTCTCCAGATCCAGTCCCTAAAGGCTTCCCGGATAGCCTGCTGTTTTTGGGCAGCCAGAGTGGTCTCCTTGGCATTCAGCACGCGGCGCTCTTTTCCGTCTGCGTCCTCTATGGTGTCATAGATACGGACATCCCGCAGGTTCAGGCTATCCTCCAAAATCTTGTAGGCATTGGCACGGCTGGTTCCGTAGGTGGTGTAGGCTGCCACATCGTTGTAGGATACAGAAGATTTCCCCTTGATCTGCCATTCAGCAGTAAAGGAGGAATAGTTGACCTCAATGCTGCGCTGGAGATAAACCGGGGTGTTGAAGGTCTCGTACATAAACTGCTGGATGTACTCCTTGTCAATCCAGGTAGCGCCCAGACGCACCTCGATCTCCGACGCATTCAGGTCTTTGGGCTGGGCGGCGGTAAGGGCTTCCACATTGACTGCATAAACCGGGTCCTGCTGTGCCGCCCTCTGTGCCTGACGCAGTTTGCGGCGTACATTGCCGGAAAGGTATTCATCAGCAGTCACATAATGGGGCGATCCGTCCTGTTCCAGCTGTCCCGGTACACGGAAGATCACACCTTGCAGTTCTCCCTCCAGTTCTTCTTTTGTTTTTCCGCTAAGCTGGCTCATATAGCCCATATCTACGCAGGCTTTTTCCGAGATGGACACCGCCAGTGCTTCGCTTGCCGTATCCACAGCAGCCACTGCCTGATGGGGCTTGATGGTCCGTTTGGTGAACATATCCGCCTTGCGCTCCAGCTTTCCGTCCTCGTCAATAACTTCCAGCGCACAGAGCAGGTAATAGGAAGAATCGTCTGCATAGGCCAGGCGGTTTGCACGGTCATTGATGAGACCGTATTTGGCAGAAAAGCTGTCATAGAGCCGGTTCAGTTCCGCCTGTTTTTGGGTAATGGTGCTGTCTGGAACCGCTGCATCCATCTGAAGGTCGATCAGTTCCTGCACACAATCACGCAGTCCCACAAGACCTTTCACGCGGGCTTCGGCGGTGGCGTTGAGGTCAGGGCGCACCATGCGGCTGTTTTCCCGGTAGTACACCTGTCCGTCTACAATGGCATAGGAATAGTTCTTCACATTTGGGTCAGCAGGAATGGAGGTGTCAATGGTTTCGCCCTCGCCCAGCTCCGGCAGTTCTGCCTCCTGATAAGTGCCATGAATGTACTTCACAGCATCATGCAGCTGATCGGAAAGCTCCAGTCCCTCGATAGGGTTCACGGTGTAATCCATACCATGAGCGGTGCTTACCGGCTCCTGTCTGCCCAGCACCATTTCTGGGTGGTCGATAAAATACCGGTTGATGGCAAACCCATCCTCCGTTTGTCCGATCTGGGTCCATTCCGGCACGATGTCCAGCGGGCGGTCCCGCTTTTGGAGGAAGATGATGTCCGATACCACCTCGGCACCGGCATTCTTTTTGAACGCGTCATTCGGCAGACGGATCGCTCCCAGCAGCTCAGCACGCTGGGCAAGATAGCGGCGCACGGTGGAATCCTTGGCGTCCATGGTATAGCGGGAGGTCACAAAAGCTACCACACCGCCGGGGCGCACCTGATCCAGTGCTTTGGCGAAAAAGTAGTTGTGAATACTAAAGTTTAACTTGTTGTAAGTTTTGTCGTTGACCTGATACTGACCGAAAGGCACATTGCCGATGGCAAGGTCAAAGAAGTCCCGCCTGTCAGTGGTCTCAAAGCCGCCTACTGTGATGTCCGCCTTGGGATAGAGCTGCTTTGCGATGCGCCCGGAAATCGGGTCCAGCTCCACACCGTATAGACGGCTGTTTCTCATTTCCTCCGGCAGCATACCGAAGAAGTTGCCCACACCCATAGATGGCTCCAAAATATTTCCGGTCTCAAAGCCCATGCGCCCCACCGCTTCATAGATTGCCTGGATAACCGTAGGGCTGGTGTAATGGGCATTGAGGGTAGAGCTTCTGGCGGCGGCATATTCCTCCGGGGTCAGCAACTCTTTCAGCTGGGCATACTCGGAAACCCATGCCAGTTTTTCCGGGTCAAAGGCATCTGAAAGACCGCCCCAGCCCACATAACGGGAAAGAATCTCCTGTTGTTCGGGGCTTGCCTGCTGTCCGGCAGCTTCCAGCTCTTTCAGCAAACGAATGGCATTAACATTTGCCTGGAACTTGGTTTTTGGACCGCCTTCGCCCAAATGCTCATCGGTAATGCGGAAGTTCTGTGCATTGCGGCGCAGGTTAGCCTTGTATTCCTCATAGGAGGCTTCCTCGGCAGCTTTGGCATTGGGGAAGGTCTGCCACTGGCCGTTGACCTGAATGGAAACCGGGTGTTCATCCAGCACTTCCTCAAAGGTTTTCTCCGGCTCTGTTACAGGGGCTGGCGGCTCCGGCTCCTCAATATGCAACCGTTCCACCACCACATCATAAGGTAGATGGTTCTTATCGCCCGGATAGACGGCCATGGTCTCGGAATGGAAGGTCGGGGATTCGGTAGCCGGTTGGGGCTGTTCCTGTCCAAAGCCGTCCTGCTGACGGGCATACATCCCGCGCAGCAAAGGCGCAACCTCATCCCAGCGGAAATACAGCACAGCCAGACGCTTTTCCTCTGCGTCCAGGACTTCCAGCTCCATGCCCTGTGCCGTGGTACGGTAATCGGCAATATCGCCGGTCTCCAGATTCAGGGTCTCGATCTCACCGGAATAGGCTCTGCTTAGCCAGTAGGCGATCTCACTGTTGCTCCTGCCAGATTGCAGTAGCGTGGAAAGCTGCTGTTTATCCGCTTCATCCATCAGTCCATGGGCCAATACATCCCGCAGGTCTTGATCTGCCTTGTCCGGGTCAATGGGAAGAAACTCGGTATAGTAAGCATTGCGGCGGTCTGCCCGAAGCAGCTGCTCGAACTGTTCTTTGCGCTCTGCCCGATAGATGGGATATACCATTCCGGTAGGCAGAAGCTGCACGGTGTCATCCCGTAGCTCGGTGATCTGATAGGCGTCATCCTCGATATACACGGTATCGCCCACGGCATAAACCGGGGCGGCTGGGTCATAGGAGGTTCTTTGCGGAGTCGGGCGGCGAACTGCATCATATTCCTCATCGGAAATGGAAACCTCGGAAGTCTGTTCTGTCTCGGCAGCTGCGATCTGCTCGGCATCCGACATCACCTGTTGGATAAACGGGTCATTGTCCAGTTTTTCCGGGTCTGCCACCTGTCCGTTGACGATCCCTCTTTCCTCCAGGGCTTCCCGGATGGCGATAGGGTCGATATTGTCAAAACGATCCTGTTCTTCTTCGGTATAGAACCGGTCCTCCTGAATCAGCTGGGCAAGCCTGCGCTGTACCTTCGGCCAGGGCAGCTGTGTTTCCTCCGGGCTTCCGGCACGGACAACGAACGGGCTGTTGCTGCCACCGTATTCCTGAGCCAGCCATGCAGCGGTATCCTTCTCTCTTGCATGGTCTTTCATATAGCGGACGACAGCGTGTTTACTCTCGATATTGCCGTTCCATGCACAAAGGGCAGTATCAATATCTTCCTGAGAAAGAGGGCGCAGAAGCTCATGGAGCTTTGGATAGGTTTCGTCGATCACTTCCCGGTGCAGGCGCTGGCGGAACTCCGGCACATCCGAATAAAGGCGGATCAGCTCCATATCCTTAGAGCCAAGAACCGCACGGCGCACAGCGGCATTGCCCTCGATGACAGCATTTTCACGGTCGGAATGACCGCAGGCATTTCGATATGCCACATCCTCAGATATGGCGGCAGTCACCACAGGCTTATACTGCTCAAACTGCTCCCGAAGGGTAGGCTTTGGCGTTTCTTCCTCTATCTCCGGCTGCTGGGCTTGAATGGCATCTTCTTCTGCCAGATCCTTTTCAGCCTGGATCTTGTCATACTGCGCTTGTTCCTGTTCGGTAAGATAGCGACCTTTCTGGACAAGTGAGGTAATGCGCTTGGAAACCTTTTCCCAGTTCAAGTGAACATCCGGGCAGTCCTGCTTTTTATAGTGCAGTCCTTTCCCATCGTGATCTTCGCCGCTGTGTGTTGCGCCGGACAGGGCATGAGAGCGTCCGCCAATGCCATACTCGTCTTTAAGGAATCTCACTTTTTCCTTATCCGTATGGTTTTCCATGAAGAACGCATAGATACGGCCTTTTCCTCCGGCGAAACTGCTTCCGCCGGTCATGGCGGCGTCGATCTCATCCTCGGTAATAAAGTGCTGGACGGTTGGCACTTGGGAAAGCTCTGAAGAAAAGGTCCTGCGTGGCAGGTCAAGGTCCTTCAGGTTCTCCCAGATCTCCCTCGGTCTATGATAGTGAAAACGCAACAGGTCACGGTCCTGCTGATAGGCAGTCCAGAAGGCAGCGTATTCTTCCTTGAGGGTCTGGCGGAAAGCCGGTTCACTCAGCTGCTCCGTCAGACGGCGGGTCTCCTCTGGGAATCCATTGCCTTTGATCTCTGACAGGCAGGACAAATATCCGGCTTTTCTGGCGTCCTCACTGAGATCGTGATACAGATGCCAGAGCTTTTCCGAGAGGAGGGATCGTTCATAGCCTGCCGCTTCTGCAAGCTCCACATTGGAGGCAAACTGACCACTTTCCAAAAGCTCCCCGATACGCTCTGCGGCACTCTCCCAGGAAATGACCTGGGCAGACCTGTCATAACGGACAGACTTCCCGTGGGAAAGATGGATACCATCCTCGGCATACCATGCACTCACACTGCCAAGGCCGTTGCCACCGTGGTACAGCGTTTTCAGTATCTCGGCAATCTCAGCGGTGGTTTTCTGCTTTTCAAAGGCTGCAACCACACGCTCCCTCTGACGGTCTGTATTGCCTCCCAAACGCAGCACATGGTCAATGTCATTTTGAGCAAAAGAAAAAGCAGAGGATGTATGTGCTACATTCTCTGCTTCATCTATGGATTGGATCTGTTCCGCTTCGGAGAGGAACAGGTTTAGAGTCAGCTGTTGATAAGCTCCGCCATCAGGATTTCCTCGGCCTGAGCTTTGCAGGTGTTCATCAGCCCCACCCACTTCATGGGATCGCTGGCTTTCAGTTCCTCGGTGGCTCCCGCTTCCTTCGCCAGCTGGGGCATCATCTGTTCCAGCCTGCTCTGGGCGGTCTCGTCGATCTCGATGAGGTGCGGGTACAGTTTCTCGCTCAGCAACATCTGGTTGTAGAGGATGGGACGGTGTTCTTTCAGGTAGGTTTTCCTCATCCTGCCGTACTTGCCCAGGGGTTTCTCCGGCTGCTGGCTCAGCTTCAGGTCGGGAATCTGATAGTCTCCGTTCTGGATGTAGGTCATGGGATTGTTCATCTTGCTTGCTCCTTTCTTGGTTGGCTTCGCGCTCTGCATTTCGGACGGTAACGCCGATCTGCCGCAGCACCTGCTGGTTGATCTGGCTGACCGCTGTTCCCAGCGCCCCGATGGTGGACGGGGTGTTGAAATCAAAGATCGCCATGAAATCTTCGTGGTCGAAGTAGCGTTCCGGCTCCAGTCCACAGCGGGACATCAAAGCGTAAGTGATGCTGACGGTGGCGGCTGCCTTGAACTGCACTCCGATGTTATACTCATCATATTCCTCCAAAAAGGAACCGTCAACGATATAGAAGAAGTCCTGCTGATGCTCCGTCCAGTATTCCTCAGCCAGTTTTCCGGCTACCTCAGTGAGCTGTCCGGCAAGGTCATCACCGGAAACATCATAGGTGCGCTCCAGCATGACCTGCACCGAATCCAGATGGCGCCCCTCCAGCTGCCACAGCCAAGGAGTGCGGGAATGTTCACGGGTTCCGGTGTCGGAAATATCAAAAACATAGCGCAGGCGGGGTCTGTCCCCGGAATCGTCCACCAGAGCAATCCCTTTGGAACCGCGCCTTACATACCGGCCCATCTTTTCATTCCACAAATCGTACTCCGCACAGGCGGTGGCGTCCGGTCGCTGGGCATAGATCATCAGCTGCTCATGGAACGGGTACTTGTAAAGGCGGGAAGCAGTAGTGAGAAACCCTGCCCATTCCTGCCAGCTCCCCGTGAGCTGTGTTGCCACCTTGTCCGCCATCTGTGCATATAGTTCAGCTTTGGTTGGCATAGTGTTCTGTCCTCCTTTCAGTTTTGGGGTAAAAAAGGTGGGGTGGCAGATCGCCACCCCACCCCTGTGGTTATGTTGTTTACTGGTCAAAATCCGGGTACAGCTCCAGTTCGGCAAACTTCTCATCGGTCATCGCACAGAGCTTCGTAAGGGCGCTGTCGGTCAACTCTCTCAGCTCCGTTTCCTCCGGCGAAAGCTCGCCGCGCATCTCACGCAGACTGTCAATCAGCCCGGTGCGGCTGCCGGTATTGTAAATGCACATCAGGTTCATTTCCTCAAAAGTAAAGTTTCCCATATCAAATCTCCCTTTCCGCACTCTTTTTGGGTGCTGTCTTTTTGTGTTCTGTCTTGGGCTGGCCTTTCAGCTGCTCCATGACGGACTTTTTCTTTTCCCGTTCCTCCCGATGGGTGGCGGCTGCCAACTCCATCAGGGAAATGGGCTGACCGCTTCGGGCCTGCTGTTCCAGCTCTGCCACCGTGGGTTCTTTTGCGCCATTGTTGATGATACCGTCGATCATGCCGTAATCGTCCTCCAGGGCCATTTCCGCATTTTTCAGCGGGTTTTCTGGCAGGAATCCGGGGATCTGGGTAAAACCAACGCTGTCACAGTAATGACAGGATACCTTACCGTCCCGCCTGATTGCAACGATGTCGCTGACGCTCATGGAGGGACTGTGAAAGTCCGCGGGCTTTTCCAGATTGAATTGCTGATAGAGTTTTTCCAGCTGCTCTGGCACAGTGCCAGACTCCCTCAGAGGAGCTGTGTAAATGAGGTCATAATTGCTGCGGTCTATGGAAATGTCATGGGACTTTAACCAATCCAGATTCATAAAGCGCACATTCTGCGGATCGTCACGGCTCACCTGATAGATGGCAAAGCAATCTCTGTTCTGAGAGAGAAATGCCTGTTCCCGTTCCTGCTGATGTTCCTGACGCTCCATGACCTTTTCGTGGAACTGAGGGCTTTTCTCCCATTCCTCATGGTCCACACCGAAAAGACCGCCATGATCCATGATTTCCTGCGGGTCAAACACCATGCTCTCCGTATTGTCCTCATGCAGCACATAGACGGTCAAACCGGCGGCATCCAGTTCCAGCGCCCGTTCTCTGGTAACAGGGAGCATCCCATCATAGGAGTAGCCATATTCCTGCATATCCGGTGTGGATACCTGCTCATCCGGCATGGGGTATTCATCCAGTGCCTGCTCCTGCGCTTCCGGCAGCTGGGAAGAAGCGGTCATCTGACTTGCCTCTGCCTGCATCTGCTCATAAGCAGCTTCCTGCAAGGTCTCAACCATAGACAAGGGAGCGCGTCTGAGCGAAGTGCTGTCCAGATCGTTATCATCACAAATCTGGAGAACTACCTTCATGCAGGAAAGCTCCGGCATATCCAGCTGACCACCATCCAGCTCTTTCATGGACGCAGCATCGTAAAGAGTGTAGTCCCATCCGCTGTCACAAGGTTGGATATGAAGATAGGTAGTATCGTTGATCAGAAACAAAGCCTCCTGCTGGTTGGCGTCCGCTCCCAGCACCTCCATTTCCGGCATGGCCGCAGCCAGTTCCTTTACCGCTTTTTGCACCAACGGATTATCACGGTAATAGTCGATTGCCTGAATGGTGTCCAGGTCAATGGTCTGCCCGGTCAAAATCGGAAAAGGTCCTTCATAGTCGCTTCCATCTTTCAGCTCAAAGCCAATGCCCTTGATCCCATTCATTCGCTCTGCCGGAATCTCCTGATAAATGCGGACAGCTTCCTCCAAAGACAAGTTATCGTGGTATTCTCCGAGGTTTGGAAACTCCATGCACTCTGCTACATAGTAGGTTAGATTGCCGGTCGGCTGCTCTATCGGGGCGGTTTCCGGCTCTGCCTTTGCATGGGGATCAATCCCACGCTCTTTGCATATTTCCTTATAGTGGCGCTCAATGTCAGAGATCAAAGTGCCGGAGGTTTTGTTGATGGTCTCCAAACTGGCTCTCAGTTCTTTCAGTTCCTTGCCCTGACTCCAGCTTGCAATATAGCCGAAGCTGTTTTCTCCGGTCTCGATGCCAAAATATTTGCAGACTGCGTAGGAGATGCTTTCAGCCTCCACTTCCTCCGTGTGGCGGTCTTTCCTATGTTCTTGCAAAAACTGGGTGAGGGTAGAAAAGCCGCCAACAAAATTCAGCCCTTCTTCCTCGGTCAGCATCAGGCGTCCATCTTCCGCCAACTCCAGCGGCTCTGTCAGCAGAACGGAACCTGCATGGTTTACAACTACTTGTTCTTCTACACAGACCGGCTCTCCGGGGTCGTAGTCAGAACCGCGCAGGTCATAGCAATAAACGCCCTCCGGCAGATTATCACGGGCAATCCGCCCATTGGAGAACAGACCGGGTTTATCAAACAGCTCGATCTCCTGATATTGCTCGTCATTGGCAATCTGAATCTTTTTCTGATTGTGGAGCTTGCTGTGGGCAATCTCGTGTACTGTGGCCGAAACCGTCTGCACCTCACTCATGCCCTGGCGAATGGCAATTTTCTGATGATCGGCAGAAAAATAGCCGTCCGTATCGGCGGCCATTGCTTCAAAAGTAATCGGCACCGGCGCGCTGCGGCGCAGGGCTCCATGAATGCCTCATAATTTGGCACATTGCCGGAAAGGGAGGAAGCAAGCTCAGGCAAAGGTTTCCCGTCGGTCTGGCTCACATCAAAGACCTTGACCGGGCGAAACATGGGGATCTCGATTTCTTTTTCCTCTGTGACGATCTTTCCGTCTTTATCCAAAATCGGAGCCTTGGTATCCGGGTCCAGTTTCTGCTCCTCGATTTTCTTCTTATATGGTGTGGGAGCAATGATGGTAATGCCATGCTCGCCCTTTTTTACATGACGCTCAAACTGGTCTTTCCACTTATTGTATCCGGCTACCAATGTAGCGTCCGGCTTCTGCATATAGATGAGCATGGTGTTGTTTACCGAATAGCGGTGGAAGCGGGACATGACGGACAGATAGCGCATATACTTTTCACTCTCAAACAGTTCTTTGATCCCCTGCTCGATGCCATCTGTGATTTCCCTTAGCCGCTCTCGGTTGGTGGGTTTGTTCTCAGCCATGATTTTCAATCTCCTTTCCAAGTGTGTGATTTCTGCTGTGTGTTCTGCAATCCATGCCTTTTGTTCTTCTTCACTTTCATAAAGAAAAAGGTCCAACAGGTACTCTACATAGGTTTTCTTCTGGATTGCTTCCACAAAACGGGGGTGCGGTTCTTCCTCCGGTGTCCGGGGAGAATTGTCGGCCTCCCATTTTTTCAGCAGATAGTAGTAATCGGACAGTACGCGATAACACCGCTGCCGGTCCTCCCGAAACTTTTGTGCCTCTGTTTTCTGCCGGACATATCTCCTACGGGGAGGGGCCTGACTGTCATAGATCAGGCCAAAGTCCTGTGCCAATTTCTCTGCCGCTTCTTTTGGGGAGAGGTCAAAGAGCCTTGCGGTAAAGTCGATCACATCCCCATCTTCACCGCAGCCAAAGCAGTGGAACCGCTGGTCTACCTTCATGCTTGGGTTCTTATCATCGTGAAAGGGACAGCAGGCCATGCCATTTCGTTTGACCTCGATCCCATAAAACGCTGCCGCATCTCTGGTGCTGACCGACTGCTTGACTGCTTCAAATACATTCTCTGTCATGTGCCTTTAACTGCCGGACTTTCGCATAGGAGGCTGGTATCCGGCAGCTTTCGCACGCTCACTGGCGGCTTTGCGGCGTTCTGCGCTATATGGCTCCCGGACTGATACACACCGCTTGGGGACGATAAAGTTATGGGCGTCCTTTCGGGTGATCTGGTCGGGGTGCTTTTTTGCCAGCAGTTCCAGCTTCTCCATCAGACGGGGATCGTGGGTATAGACCTCAGCCATTGGTTCTGCCTGGTTATAGAGGAGAATGGTTTCCCGTTCCACTAAAGAGAGCTTCATCGGCTGCCTCCTTTCCGCTGGTCAAATTCCAGCTTAAAGTTGGCGTACTGTCCATCGTCCTCCAAAACCACAGCGGCATCGTAGATCTTGCCAGTTTTCTCAGAATATAGGCCCGTTACACGGACACGGCCATCTTTCAGCAGTGCAGACACCACAGCCTTGGTCGGCTGTTTTTTCTTGGCAGCCCACCATTTGTTATTTTTCCAGATTGCAAATTTGCAAGAATCATTCTGACAGAAGAAGCCTTTTTGCAGTTCTGCAACTTCACCGCCGCAGCGAGGGCATTTGCCTACCACATCACGGGGCGGGGAGAACAGGTACTCGGTTCCCTTGATGACCTGATAAGTTCCCACCAGATCTTTCAGCATGGTGCTGATCCCGTCCAGAAACTCCTCCGGGGCAAGCTGCCCGCGCTCGATCTCTCCCAGGCGGTACTCCCACTCGGCAGTCAGAAGCGGCGATTGCAGCTGTTCCGGCAAGACTGTTATCAGGGAGACTGCATCGTGGGAAGGGAGAAGCTGCACCGTTTTCCTGTTCTTTTTTCGTTCCAGAAAACCGGCAGATACCAGCTTTTCCAAAATACCGGCACGGGTGGCCGGTGTCCCCAGACCTTTTCGCTCGGCATCCTCCGGCATATCCTCTTTTCCGGCAGTCTCCATCGCGGACAATAGGGTGTCCTCCGTAAAGTGCTGAGGCGGACTGCTTTTGCCTTCTTTGACGATTGCCGCAGCAACCGAAAGGGTCTGTCCTTCAGTCAGCTCCGGCAGGGCTTTCTCTGCGCCCTCTTTTTTCGGCTCCGCATCCTTCATTTTGGCACGGTAGGCGTCCTCCAGTGCTTTCCATCCGGGGTGCTTCACCGTTTTTCCTTTGGTAGTAAACTCCCCACCGGCACACGCTGCAATCACAACGGTTTCCGAATAGATATGGGGCTGGGCCACGGCACACAGCAGACGCAGGGCCACCAGCTCCAGCACCGCTTTTTCTCCCGCAGGAAGGGCAGAAAGGTCTGCATCCTTGAGATTTCTGGTAGGGATTACTGCGTGGTGGTCGGTTACTTTCTTATCGTTGATGACCGTATGCGGATCACAGGTAATGGCGATTTCTTTGCAAAAAGGCATGGCGTTGGCAACCAAGTTCACCAGCACCGGCAGGCTGTCTGCCATATCACCGGTCAGATAGCGGCTGTCAGTACGGGGATAGGTGCAAAGCTTCTTTTCATACAGACTTTGCAGATAGTCCAGGGTCTGCTGGGCTGTAAATCCAAGCAGGCGGTTGGCATCTCTTTGCAGAGTAGTCAGGTCATAGAGGGCAGGCGGCTTTTCAGACTTTTCCTTGCACTCCACCTTTTTGATTGTGACATTTGCACCCTGACAGGTTTCTTTCAGCTGCTCAGCAGCGGCCTTATCCGCCATGCGCTCCCCGGATATGGTAAGACCGGGCAGCTCAAGCGCCACGGTATAAAATGGAACCGGCTGAAAGGTGTCGATCTCAGCTTCTCGCTGAACAATAAGCGCCAGCGTCGGGGACATCACGCGCCCGATGTTGAGGGTTCGGTGATACAGCACGGAAAAAAGCCTTGTCGCATTGATCCCCACCAGCCAGTCGGCCTTGGCACGACAAAGGGCAGCATCTCGAAGTCCATCATAGTCCGCACCGGAGCGCAGGTTTGCAAAGCCTTCCCTTATGGCGGAGTCCTCCATCGAAGAAATCCAGAGCCTTTTCATCGGCTTCTTGCAACCTGCCAGCTCATAGACGCTGCGGAAGATCAGCTCACCCTCGCGTCCGGCATCACAGGCATTTACCACTTCCGTCACATCCGGGGCATTCATCAGCTTTTTGAGAATATCAAACTGCTTTTTCTTATCTTTTCCTACCACCATCTGCCAATGTTCCGGCAGGATAGGCAGATCATCATATCGCCACTTGGCATACTTTGGGTCATAGCTGTCTGCATCCGCAAGACCGGCCAGGTGGCCCACGCACCAGCTGACACGCCAGCCGTTGCCCTCCAGATACCCGTCCTTACGGACGGTTGCGCCGATCACCGCCGCCAAACTCTGGGCAACTGATGGTTTTTCGGCAATTACCAATTTATGTTGAGCCATGATGGTTCCTCCTCTCTTTGAGCCATCGGGACATTTCTCGGTGACAGATACCTACGCAGGGGCTTCCATAACTCCCGCAACCATAGCAGGGGTGGCTGTGGGATAAAGAATGAGGACGGGAAGTTTCCTTCCCGCCCTCCGGCCTGCGTGTCATCATGCGTTCATAGGGACTGTCTGTGAAACGGGTCATTTCACACTGTCCTCATCATCTTCTTCTGTGCTGCCCCCGTCAGCATCCGGTTCTTCCGACTCCTCATCCTCGGTTTCCCATTCCTCGGAATCTTCCTCGCCATAATCATAATCGTCCAGACTGTCATTGCCCTTGGTCTTAGGCTTATTCTTAATGAGCTTCAAGTAGGCAAATACGCCACCGCCTCCAAGCAGAGCCAGCAAAAGGACTATCGCAGCCGGGTTCAGTCCGGCAGGCTTCTCTTTTTCCGGTTCCGGTGTTTCTGCCGGAGGTTCCGGTGCTTTGCCCGTACATTTACTCTTATCAGTTGCGCAGACCGGGCAAGCCGTATTGACTGCCCCTGCTTCACATTTTGTTGAACAGCTGCATACCGCAGGCATCTCCTCTTTGGGTTTTCCATCTTCCATCAGCGCCGCAAGGTCTGCATCGTCCACCTGATTCAGAAAGTGAACAGCAGTCTCCTTGTCCTCATTCGCCCTATCAATCAGGATGTAAAAGTAATTTCCAGCTTTGGTCGTAACAGTAATAAGCTGCTTATTGCCTCCAAAATCATCCACCAATGCCGCATTCCCCTCCGGTGTAAGTGCCGGTGCCGGTTCTGTTTCTTCCACAATCACATTGCTGTCATTGGTAGAATCCTCTGCCGGTGCCGCCGGAGCCTGTTCTGACCCCTGTGCGAAAGCAGGGATCGTAAAGCCAAATACCACAACCATTGTCAGGCAAAGGGCGGAAAGTGTTTTGCAAATTCTTTTATTCTTCATAAGCGGTAGCCTCCTGATTATTTGATTCCGACAGTGCTGTATCTCTGCCGTGATTCATTCCACCGGAAAGCATAGCGTCCAGCTGTGCTGGAGTCATGCGTAACGCACGAACCATCTGAACGATTTCCAGATTCTCTGCCTCCGTTTTCTGTGCTTCCAGGGTCTTGAGCTTTTCCTGATATTCCGCAATCTTCTCACGGGTTTTCTCAATTTCCTGGTCAATACGTTCAATTTTGTTTTTTGCCATAACCGTTCACTCCTTTCCACAAAGTCTGTTACCAGTTCATCAGGCCATAGCCTTAATGCTTTGATAATTCAGGTCATAACTTTTGATCTTGCAGGCATCGCCGGAATTTCCCTCCACGGTATAAACACGGCTGCCATCCGTACCGATCACGATACCCACATGGTCTGCTGTCCCATCCAAATCCCAATCAAAGAAAATTGCATCTCCGGGAGCCAGATTGTTATAGCCTCTTGCACCCCATTGTCCATGAGACTGGAACCACGGAACGCCCTGCCACTCACAGCCTGCAAAGCGCGGCTCACTTTTTCCAGCCTGGTTATAGCACCAGGATACGAAGCAGGCGCACCATTCCACACGGGAGTCAAAGCCGTACCAGCTCCAGTAGGGATAACCGCCCACATTGCCCACCTGACGCTTGGCCAGTTCCACCAGCTGAGGATTGCCGGGGCGGGTACCGTTAATGAACTGCACACCGGACAGATCTTCCGAGCCGCTGGTATCAGGGGAGCCGCCGCCAAACAACAGCGGCTTATTGCCCATGGTCTGCCGGTAAACCTGATACATTTTCATCTGCTCCGGGGTCAGAAGCTCCGACACCACAGCGGAAATGGGCTTGCTGGCGAGTTTCACATTCAAAATGTAATACTCATAGGGAACTTCTTCTGAGGTGGTCTCACCGGTCTCCGGGTCGGTGGAGGTCTCCGTGCGGTAGCGAATCTCCACTTCCTCAGTAAGCGTCAGCTGATACTGTGCTGCAAACACACGCGCCAGCTCTGCCTGAGCGCTCTGCCGGGTGTAGCCTTGCAAGACGGCAGAGAGAAATGCTGCCAGCTCATGAGGGTCATGGCCGATCATACCAAGGTCATAGCGATACTCGTCATACCCTGGGTGACTGCTTTCTATGTTGTCGATTTCCTCCTGCAACTGGGCTTCTCTGGCTGCATAATCTGCCTCCACCGCCAGCATTTCCGGGTCATCCGACGGATAGGTGGTGCCGGAGAGAACGGAACCGATGCTCTGCGCCATCATGGAGCAGGAGGACATGGTATTCATCAGCATACAGGTAATGAGGAACAAAACCCCTGCCATCAGGAAACCCTTCTTGTGGCGCATGACGAATGCCCCTGCCTGCTGTGCCTTTTCTTTTACCGTCCTTGCGGCTTTTCCTGTTTTGGATGCAGCCTGGGCGATATTTCCAGCAGTCTGACCGGCATGTTTGGCGGCGGCATACTGCTTTTTGATGGCCTGCTTTTGCTGCCAGCGGGAAAGTGGATTGCTGGCAAACTGGGGATTTTCCTGCAAAGATTTCTGGTACAGAACATTTACATTTGCCTTTTCCAGTTGGCGCTCTGCCTGTGCTGCTTTGCGGTACGGCTTCAGCTTGTGGCTGCGATAGCCCTCCCGCACCAGATAAGCGCCGGTCTCCACCGCTTCCTCGGACTTGTGGGCGCTTTCCACGCCCACATTGTCCTGTTCTGTTTCCCGGATCTCTTTGTGGAGCTTGCCCGCAACCAGATGGACGGGAGCTTCCTTGACCCCTTGAGAAAGTTTGGAGGGTGGCTTTTTCTTGTCCTCAAAGGTCAGCTTCGAGGTCTTTTTTCCGGTATCCGGGTCGATGACCGTCTGCCTGACCTTTTTCTTTGGGATATTGGCCTGCGCCATATCTGCTCTGGCCGCAGCTTTCTCCGCTTTACGGATCGGCTTTTCCAGTGCAGGGTCAGACCGTTCCTCATCAGTAAAGCGCAGGCGCGGCTCCTTATTCAAACCATTCTCCCAGCATGAGGGAGGACATCATGTAGTGCAGCTCTGCATAAATGGCCATTCCCACAGGATCGTTGAACATACAACCGGACAGGTAGGCGTAAAACTGTGCCACCACATCGGACAGGATTTTCGCTTCGGTTCCTTCCAGAACCAGACCACCCATACCTTCCTTGGCACGGATGGTGCTCCAGACCTCTGCCAGACGGAGCAGCCCCACCTGACCGGTCTCATTCAGTTCGGCTGCCTGATCTGCCGCCGTGCGGCACTCACTTACCGCATCGGCCATGACCGTAAGCAGCTGGCTGCGCTGGGCATTTACCGCCCTGTCAAAAAACATCAGCGGGTTTTTATTCAAAATGTTGGGGTTCATAATCATTCATCCTCCTTTTTCAATTCTTGAGGTTTGGTGGTCATAATGCGGTAAAGTTCGGTGTTCTTCGGGAAGTGGTCTACAAACGGCAGGATCGTGGAGCCATAGAACAGCAGGCCCTCGCCCTCACCGGAGTGGGTCACATAGCTAAGCTGGTGCGTGGAAATCCCCAGTTGCTTCGCCAAAATCTGACGGTCTCCGCCTGCCTGGTTAAGCATATACACGAAGTCCGAGTTTTCAAAGATGTTCTCTACCTCGCGGCTGCTCAAAAGGTCTTTGACATTCTGGGTGATACCTGTCGGAATACCGCCCCATTTTCTGAATCGCTTCCAGATTTCCACCGTATAGGCGGCGGTCTGCTCCTCCTTCAAAAGCAGGTGCATCTCGTCGATGTAGTAACGGGTGGACTTGTGGGCGGCACGGTTGATGGTAACGCGGTTCCACACCTGATCCTGTACCACCAGCATACCGATTTTTTTAAGCTGCTTGCCCAGTTCCTTGATGTCGTAGCAGACAATCCGGTTATCAATATCCACATTGCTCTGATGATTGAACACATTCAACGAACCCGTTACATAGATTTCCAATGCCGTTGCAATGTACTGAGCTTCTTTTTCTTCCTGCTCCCGCAACAGGTTATAAAGGTCCTCCAAAATCGGCATATTCTCTGGCTTTGGGTCATTGAGATATTCGTTGTAAACCAGCCGTACACAACGGTCAATAATGGTTTTCTGCACCGGCTGCAAGCCCTCCTTACCGCCCACGATCAGCTCACACAAGCTGAGGATAAAGTCAGACTTGAGTGACAGCGGGCTTTCATCATCCGAATAGTCCAGATTCAGATCCATCGGATTGATATAGTTGGTTGAAGTAGGTGAGATCTTGATGACCTGCCCATGCAGACGCTCAACAAGAGGTGCGTACTCCGCTTCCGGGTCACAGATAATGACATCATCGCTGGTAAGCAAAAAACAGTTGGCAATTTCTCGTTTTGCGCTGAAGGACTTACCGGAACCCGGCGTACCCAGAATCAGACCATTTGGGTTTTTCAGCAGCTTTCTGTCCACCATAATGAGGTTGTTTGACAGAGCATTGATGCCGTAGTACAGGGCTTCTTTCCCATTCTGGAACAGTTCCTGCGTAGTAAAGGGCACAAAGATAGCTGTGGAACTGGTGGTCAGTCCTCGCTGAATCTCAATCTGATTGAGACCCAGAGGCAGACAGCTCATCAGCCCTTCTTCCTGCTGGAAGTCCAGCCTGGTCAGCTGACAGTTATACTTCTGGGCAATAGAGCCTGCCTGAAAGATGTTGTTGCCAAGCTGACGGGGATTGTCCGCTGTGTTCAGCACCAGAAAGGTCAAAAGGAACATTCTCTCATTGCGGCTCTGCAAATCCTGCAAGAGTTTTTTCGCCTCACTGCCGTAGGTAGCAAGGTCAGATGGAATGATGTCCATGTCGTATCCGGCACGGACTGCTTTTTTCTGCTCCTCGATCTTGCTGCGGTCCAGGTCGGTAATCTTTCGCTTTACCGTTTTGATGGCTTTCACCTGATCCACCGACTGAATATGCATACTCACAATGAGCGAACTTTCCATATCCAGAAAATCAGCCAACAGACGGTCATTCAGCTCCGGTGCGAGAATCTGCAAAAAAGAAACAGTCCCATATTTCTTACCCATACGGAACTGCTTGCCGGTGCGGAACTCAAAGGAGCTTGGTGCAATAAAATCCTTTGTGGACAGACCGGAAGGAGCCAGCCAGTCCCATTCAAACAGAAACGGGAGTTGTTCATCCATGTGGAATACCGCATGAAGCTGAAAAAGCCTTTCTTTACCGTCCAGCGTTCTGGCAGCTACACCAAGACGCTTGAAGTTATTAAGTATATCGGTCTCAATACGCTCCAGACGGGGCTTGGCGGCTTTGATGCTGTCCGCGTCGATACCAAAGGTCAGGTATTTGGTCTTGATGAGACCGTTGTTACCTCTGGCCAGCTGATTTTGCAGCATTGTGGTGTATTCCTCGCGGATACTGTCAAAGGCGTCCCTCTGGGGCGGGATGGAAATGGAGTTAGCAAAGGTCTCCTCCGATGCCGCAAGGTTCAAAAAAGACAGCTGGAAATGAATCGAGCTGTCAAAATAATTGAGGAAATCACACCACCCCTCAAAGATTGCCGTCTTATCTTCGTTTTGGGAGAGCTGATAGTTGATGTCCTGAAACTGGATGGTCTTTGTGTAGTGGCTGTCCGATATGCGGCAGATTCCGTCCGGCCACATCCGTTCATAAGGGATACTGTCCTGCGCGGATTTTTCCTTTTTGTCCGTGCGGTTGGCGCGGGCAATGGCCGCTTCGATCTGCTTCTTATCGGCGCGGGACAGCTTTTTCTTTGTCTTTACCGGCTGCACAGTTTTTTCCTCGGTTTTTCCGAACATCCGATGCAGCCATTTTTTTATTGCGGTGAACAATGTCATACACCTCCTTATCGAGCATTTCCTGCCGCTTTAATACGGCATAAAAGTTGTTGGTCTGGTAAGGTCGCTGCTTTGGACGGATTACAGCTACTTTGAGAATGTTGCCCACGATCTTTTCCAGGGGCTGTCCATGCTTTTCGTACATAGCCAGCATAAAGAAGGGCAGCATAACCAGCATCATACACATAGCCGCTACACTGTTTCCGGTAGGTTTTCTGAGCAAAAAGAAAAGCGGTACGCCAATAAGCGCTCCGCCCGTGAAGCAGATAAGCTGCCGCTTGGTCAGATTGAACATGACCTTTGTTTTGACTTTTGTTAAGTCCTTGGGTACGGGTACATAAGCCAATGTGGAAACCTCCTTCCGTTTTAGTGCGCCTGAAAGACTGATTTGGCGAGACTGCCTGTTTTGAACAGCGTAAAACATAGCAGTACGGTGTAGCCCACGCAGCTCCAGATTGCCATGATGATGTCATCTTCCAGAGCGATGTTCTGCACCAGCACAGCATAAATTGCCACGCAGACGATAATGAGAAACGCCTGAAAGCCCAGTGCCAGCAGAGATCGGAGGTAATTCTGTCCCATACCGCCCCATTCTTTGCCCATCATTGCAGCCATTGGAACGGGAGCCACCGAAGTTACAAGGTATATCTCGATCATACGGCCATAAATAACGATAAAGATACAGATATACAACGCCCACATGGTAATGCCAATAAAGAGGGATTGGAACCACAGTCCGAACAGCGGTCCCAAATCCATTTCCATCAGCCTCGGTTCCAGATCGGTCATAACTGAGGAAATGTCAATGGACGCATCCGAATTGATAATCCCTGCCGCCTGCGCCACCACGCTCTGCGCCATATCAAAGACGCCCATCACGATATTCCATGTGTTTGTGACAATGAGGATGGCGGCAGCTGATTTGAACACCCACTTGAAAATCATCCAGGTATCCACATCATGCAGGTTGTTCTTGTCTGCAATCATCTGGATCAGGTCTACGGTCATAACGATAGCCAGGATCACACCTGCAATCGGCACCATGATGGAGTTGGACAGATTCTCAATCATATTGAAAATACTGTCATTCCATCCCTGTGGGGTCTGTCCTACCTGTACGGATATATCCGCGACCTGTTGGTTTACGCTGTCAAACATCCCCGAAAGGTTGCTCATAATACCGCCCACCAGCATTTCTTTCAGCCAATTTGTCAGGGCTTCAAGTAAGAAATCCATACGGTGTCAACCTCCTTTCCGCCGCCCCCGCAAAGCTGCGGGAGCGGCAAGGATTTCATACGGAGACGCTTAGACAGAGAACAGCCCGGAGAGCAGAGGTACAAGGACCATGCCGACTACGGCTACACCAGCACCGGCCATGAGCTGTTTTATCCCCAATTAGGTGTAAAACTCTGCTCGATGGCGGGCGGCGGCGTACAAAAAATCTATATGGTGTTTTTAAGAGAACCGTCCCGGCGGGACAGGTCAGGCAGTGACCTGTTCCACCTCCGGGATGGGTTTGAGATTAAAATGAATTTCGATAGAAATGTGTCTTGTTTTATCTTCGTCAATGCGCTCATGCACGACGATTTCTTTGATTAAGCGGTTAAGGGTGGCTGCGTCCAGCTCTGTGATATTGGCGTATTCCTGAATGGCTTCCACCCATTGTTTTGCGTCATTGGCAAGCTGGACTTCATCGGACAGCCGCTTCCTGCCCTCGGACACTTTTGTTTTAAGCTCCGTCTGCTCAGTCTGTGTCTTTTCCAGCATGGTGTTGAAATTCTGCTCACTGATACGCCCTGCAATCATATCCTCATAAAGCCGCATTACCATTTTGTCCAGAACCTCAATCCGTTCCTCGTCCCTTGTAAGGGAACGTTCCATTGCTTCCCGTTGTTCCCGCTGCTCGGCTTCACAGGTATTGGTCAGGCGGTCGGCAACCGCTTCCCCGTCCATCAGGCAGCTCTGGCACATTCCCGGATTTTCCGCAGCACATGGCTGTAAAGGGTGTCATAGTCAATCCGGTGCTGGGTGCAGTGGTTCTTTCCAAAGGCATTGTAGGTCTTGCAGGAGTAAATCTGCTGGGGATATTTTGCGTTTGTGTAGCGTATCGTCAGAGACTTCCCACACTCGCCGCATTTTATCAGTCCGGCAAACAGGCTGATTTCATTGGTCTGCCCCGGGCGCTGGCGGGATTTCAGCTTGTTCTGCACAATATCAAAGCTCATGCGGTCAATCAGCGGTTCATGCTGTCCCTCCACCACAATCCAGTCCTCCGGCTTCTTTTCCCCAATTGTGCCGATTTTGAAACGGTAGTCTTTTTTCTGGGAAGCAATCGCCCCGGTGTAGACGGGATTCATCAAAAGGTCTTTGATAACGGAGAAGTCCCACATATACCGCCCATTTTCCGGGTCTTTCTTTTCCCATTTGGTACGGGTATTGCGAAGCCCCCGTTCCCGGTTCCACCATGTGGGGCAGGGGATTTTTTCTTCCTCCAGCCGTCTGCGGATATAGTTCGGACCATGACCGTTTAGGGCATATC
>NZ_QUDH01000023.1:0-52118 GCF_003477445.1 Clostridium sp. AF50-3
GATATAAAAGGATGCGTCAGAAGCTCCGGGCCATCTACCGGAAGAAAGCAGCCTATATCAAGCAGGATCATGAGGAACGGGCCAATCGCTTTTTAGCCAATGCGGATACCATCTACGTCGAGCATATGGACTACCGGGCATTACAGAAACGCGCCAGGGATACTTCCAGGAAGGAAGAAGCTGCCCCGGTGAAACAGAAAGACGGTACCGTAAAGCTCATCCGGAAGTTTAAAAAGAAGAAACGGTTCGGACGATCCTTAAATAACCGGGCCCCGGCTTCCTTCATCACCATCCTGAAACGGAAGGCAGGACTCCTTGGTGTAACCGTCCTGGAGATCCAGACCCGGACCTATAAGGCCAGCCAGTATAACCATGTTACAGGGGAATGTGTCAAAACGCTCCTCTCGGAACGTAAGAAGGAGATCGGCGGACATACCGTCCAGAGAGACCTCTACAGCGCGTTCCTGATCCAGAACCCGTCCGACGGTCTGGCTGTGCCGGACCAGCAGGCATGTAAGAAACGCTTCCAGAACTTCCTGCAGTTGCAGGAACGTCTCATCCAGACAATGAAAAGCACCGGGCAGAGTATGCCGCAGTGCTTTGGATTTTAAATATGAACTTGAAAAAACGCAACTCATAAACCTGTCATAAGAAACACGTAACCATTTTTATATCCTGGGAGTCCGGCGTACTCCCGTGGGGTCAGCCAGTAGGTCCCGGACCGAACGCATCCCCCGAACCCGTAAAACCCGGTCTATATCCATTCTTAGGGAATGGTGATGCCCGGAAAATAAGGGAAGTCTCAATCTATGGGAACGATACCTTTCCGTGAGGAATTCTCACAGGGAAGCTCGTGACTTTAGTCATGAGAGGACGTCACTTCTAAAGCGATTGCAATGCCTATAAGTGTTGCAAATAAATATGTAACAACTACGGTAAGCAGCTCCAATTCGTGACCAAAAGAAATTAGAAACAAAATTACGCCTGCTTCAATAAATAATCCCATCACGGCTCCGCATAATATTAAATCTTTTAGATTACAAAAGAATTGTAATAATACCTTAAATATTTTTATTAAAACCTCCACCTTCTTTTTCATGTCACAGCCTCCTTTCCAAAAATCGTTACGCCATCAGTATGGAGTATGTTTTCAGAAGGCATTTTTGCGGATAGCACTTTTTGGTCAAAAAGACAGATAGAAATAAACCTGTCTGTCCTTCATCCTATTTTCTAATCTGGCCGACTCATCCGCCGCCTGTGGAGGCGGGGGGGGTGATTATCGGAAGTCATGTTAAAATGGAATTATCCATATGGCATGTGCGAAAGCTGTCATGAGAAACGGTATCCGAAATATCATTCTTTCTGGAACGATAAATTTCCATACTGATAATATCCAAAAACAAGAAATAGAGAAAGGAGAAAGAATATGATTCACGTGTTGTGTTCACACGGCTAAAGCCACGAATATTAACGACTTATTTTACAAACAGAAAGGAGAAGCGGGGACAGGATCTTTAAAAAGAGGGCATATTTAGGAAGACTCACTGTATTCCAATATGGTCCCCCATTAAGGCTTCAGCCGTACCTCGCACTGAATTATGAAAAAGTTAATTACATTACTGCGCCTCCGGCAGGAGGGCTTTCAAACGGAAAGCCATGATGATGATTTCATTATCGACATCCCAGAGAATCTTGTTAATAAAACAACACTCTGCGCCGACGATATTATTCTTAAGTATTGCGAAAAACAATTGCGAAAAGCTGCACGCGCAACCATCATTGGCCCAGACTGCGAGAAAATCATCGCAGATACTTGCAATGATTATAACTGGGGTGATTTCATTCTGTATGCCACGAAAGAAATCCTCGCAACTGTCGGAATATCATGCGTAAACGACTACGACGGTCCGATTGATAAGAGTACCATTTATCCGCGATTCACCGTGGAAGTAAATCAGGATGAGGTATTGCTGCCGGACTGCATGGAAGGTGTACTGATTGTTCGAGACCCGGAAGAAGGAGATATCCGCATTGATGCAGACGCCAACCTGTCTACAGGAGCGATTACCGTTGCAGAACAGGATGAGGACAGCATTGCGGGAAAAATGAAAGATGGCAGAGACATGTTTATTGATTTTGGCAATGGTGTCGAACACCCGGTTGCAATAAACGAAGAGCAGCAGGAAGAAGCTGACGATACGTTCTTCTACCTGGAGCAAGAATAAGGAAATCAGTAATATCCACAATAGCATATATGTTTACCGCGTTCCCTTGCGGGTGCGCGAGCGAACGAGCCTTCCAGAAATTGGAGGGCTCTTTTTGTTGTTTGGGAATGGCACAACGCGAAATAACGGGGGAGGGGTGTTCCTCGGGAAGACCTCTGCAATAAAACAGCCTCATTAAGGCGATGCAGATCTCCATACTGATCATGTAACAACTTCAGAAATCGAGAAAGGAGAAAGAAATATGAAAAAATTAAAAACACTGGAGCCGACAAATGGAAACGGGCAATATCTGCATACCTATAAGGCAAAATATGATGATTGTGGGACAGAGATCCCGTATGAGATTGTAAGCCGTCATGGATGGCCGGAGGTGCAGGAGCATGGGCTGGGCACCAAAACAGATGCCGTATGCATCGTGCCTATCTTTGATAACGGCGATTTCCTGATTACGCGTGAATTCCGCTATGCAATCAACGGCTATTGCTTGAATTTCCAGCCGGGCTCATTGATCCTGGCGAAACTCCGGTAGAAGCCGCTAAACGGGAATTAAAAGAGGAAACCGGGCTTAATACCGAAAAGGTACTCTTTACGATCCCTGGTGGATACAGCAGCGCCGGCATGACGGACGAAAAGGTTGCCATTGTTGGGCTGCTTGTGAGTGGAAATTTTTACGAAATGCAGGGTAAGGAAGAGATTCATCCAATTCGAACGAATGTCAATCGCCTGTATGCGATGGTCGCAGACGGTGATTCCTGCAGTTCCAGAATGCAGTGTCTGATTACAGGTATCCATTTGGCGAGGTCGGCAGAATTTTGCAAATTATGCGAATAGGAATAAGGAGTGGAAAAATTGAAAACATTTCAGTGCAGAGTGTGCGGGGCGACATTCGCCTCGCAAGATGATATCGAAGAAGACGTTCATGGCACTGGCTTCTGGTGTCCGGAATGCGAGGGCTTCACGCCATACGCAGGCATAATCAGAACGATCGATTTATCTGTATGCCTGGAAACAAAGGCCGGCGACTGTCGGGAGCGCCAGATGGATGAGCTGGCAAAAAGCGATTTACAGGGAAGGCTGTCTCCCTTGCGTTATCCCGGAGGAAAGGGGAAAATGCTAAGGCAGTTGGAACCGCATTTTCCGGAGCATATCGGCACCATGGTCGAACCATTTGCCGGCGGTGCCGCCGCATCCCTGGCTATGCTATTTGCAGGACGTACCGACCGGATCGTTTTAAACGATCTGGATCCGGGTGTATGTGCATTTTGGACATCTGTTTTGGAATGCACAGAAGAACTCCTGAATGCGGCCCGCAACATACAGGGAACGCGGGAAGAGTTTTTGCAAGCAAAAAGGATACTTGACCGGCCGGACGACCGCCTCACGGTTGAGCTGGCAGCGGCATTTCTGACAGCAAACCAGCTGGCATTTTCCGGAATCACAAAAGCCGGGATCGCAGGAGACTACGAGCGCCGATGGAATTACAAAAAGGTGGCGGACCGAATCCGCAGGATCGCAGCATACAAGGATCGTATCACGGTGATGCGTATGGATGCACTCCAGGTGATCGAAGAATTTTATTGGAGCGCGGATCATTTCCTGTTTATCGATCCACCTTACGTTTTACGGGGGAAGCAGTTGTACCGGGAATGGTACGAAATGGATGATCACAAACGTTTGGCGGGACTGATCCAGGATTTGACATTATCCTATCCAGGATGTGCAAAAATCGTAGTAACCTATGATGCCTGTCCGGAAACGGAAGAATACTATGACTTTCCGTATGTGGAAAAATTTTATCAACAAAGAAACTACAGCTGCGGCTGCAGTCGAAGCGCAAAAGACTGACAAGGAGGAAACACTTATGATCAGAACAAATTGGACAACAGCAACAACAAATTACCAGGAAGCTTTATTGGCTTTACAGGCCTGCAAGGGAAGTTGCAGGACATGCTGGTTGGAACTTAGGGAAAATGGCGATCAGGATTTTCCAATTAAAATCGTAAATCCAGTGCTTGATGATCCGTTTGCGTGGAAGTTCAGTTATGGAACATACATGAATCCGGAATCGCTTCTCAGACATAATTTTCTGAATGATACGGAACGTGATCTGACGTACAATTGGATCGCTGGCTTTGGGAATCCGGTTGCGATAGAGTTGTACCGAAAGAACCGAGAATTAACAGAAGGGTTAATTGCCGGTATTGGGACATGCTTCCCCATTCGTATTGCGGATGCACAGAAGTATCGTGATACGTTTGTCAGCGATGGATATGTATATCCTTATCCGGAAAAAGGCGGCTGTATGGTCGCTTTCTGGGAACCGAAAAAGGGGATTCCGGCTTATGTAACGGATCAGACAATCGGGAAAGTCTTTACCGTATGTACGGATGTGGAAGGCGATGTAATTTCTGAGATCGACAGTCTGGAAAGAACAGCCAAGACACTGATGGAATATGCACAGTACCTGAGAGAAAAACAGTAGCAGACCATCCGCTTAAAGAGTGTGTCCTTTGTGGCATACTCTTTTTCTTCGAAACGAACCCAGCGATTTATTGGTATATCGCGCTCGATTGGCGAATTATACCACAAGTATAATGACAGCCAGAAAAAAGTATGCTATGATACTGACATAAACAACAAGGGACAAAAAAATCAGAAAGAAAATCCCGGAAAGGAAAAGAGCCATGAGAAAGAACATGTTTGCATTGTCATATCTGTATAGCCTCAGCCATTTATCATTCGAACATAGTTACGAGGGATTATTTGAGATGCGCTCATACAGGTTTCAGACATTATGCAAAGATGGATCTTCAGGTCCGGGCATTTAACTGCAGCGATTTAAGTATCGTCATGCATGATAAATATCTTTTTCGCATAAACCGTTTGTCCTGATGGGCAGACGGTTTTTTGATGTAAAAAGGAGAAAATACAATGCCTACGATCGATATGACGGCAACCGGGAAAAATATCACAAGAATGATGAAAGCAGCAGGAATGACCGTAAAGGACTTGCAGGAAATCTTTGGATTTGCAACCCCGCAGGCTATTTACAAATGGAAAAATGGCACCGCAATGCCAACGATAGATAACCTGGTCATCCTGGCAGTAACTCTTGGATGTAAGATCGACGATCTGCTGATTGTCGATATGCCTGTACAAGGCAGAAAAACAGCATAAAGGGGTGCGACCGCACCCCGGATATATAACGGTGAGTGGCCCAGTAGCGACGGCACCTGACTGTAAATCAGGCACACAAGAAACACGGAGGCGCACATCCTCCCTCACCGACTTATGGCTCCATAGTCAAGCGGTTAAGACGGCGGCCCTTCACGCCGCAGGCACGGGTCCGATACCCGTTGGAGTCACTGTGGCCATAGTTCAACGGCAGAACGGCAGATTGTGGATCTGCTCATCGGGGTTCGATTCCCCGTGGTCACCCCACGGTCCCATAGTCGAGTGGAAAAGACGACGCCCTCTCACGGCGTAAACTCGGGTTCGATCCCCGATGGGATCATTGCACGATGGCGAAATGGGAAACGCATAGGAAGCAATGGGATGTATGCAATGGCGTGCAGAAATCGTGTTCTGAAAACAATTTGTTGTTTGGACATGGTGATGCGGAGCATACCTGCAGAGTTCGATTCTCTGCTCGTGCAATAAAATGCTGATGTGGCGAAATGGCAGACGCGGCTGGCTCAAACCCAGCTGGAGCAATCCGTACCGGTTCAAGCCCGGTCATCAGTATCCGTGGATCTGGCTCAACTGGTACGGCACCGGTCTCGAAAACCGGCAGGCGAAGTGATTCGCCATGAGGGTCCGACTCCCTCGATCCACGTTTTATGCCGTCATGGTGGAACTGGTATACACACTTGCCCAAGGAGCAAGCGCAAACGCATGTGGGTTCAACTCCCACTGACGGCATGAGGGAGATTTGGCAGAGTGGTTGATTGCAACAGTCTTGAAAACTGCAGACCGGGAATTCGGTTCCAGGGTTCGAATCCCTGAGTCTCCGTTTGGCAATAAAAAAATAATATGGTCGCGTGGGTGAGTGGTTTATACCGCCTCATTGCTAATGAGGAGACCAGATCAATAATACTCTGGTTCGCAGGTCCGAATCCTGCCGCGACCGGTTGGCAGATGTGGCGTAATTGGAAAACGCATCCGGTTTAAACCCGGATGGGGATACCCGTGTCGGTTCGAATCCGATCATCTGCATGTCTTTTGCGGAGCGTTTGGATCCGCTTTTGCATTTGGTGGAATGGATATCCGGAAGGGATAGGGGAAATGGCGGCACCAGGAGTGTTATCAAAACGTTCCGTCGTACCGCAGTAACTTCGCGGTTGCATTTAGAAAAACTATGTGATATTCTTTGTGCAAGGGGATCGGATAAGATGCCGGGTGGGCTAACACCTCATCACTCAGGCAGCAATGTTGGGAGAGCGATGCAATCCGAATGACAGGCCGGACGGATGAGCCGGTGGTTGGCGGGCAACGAAAAAACTCGAAATGTAAACCGGACGGATGAGCCGGTGGTTGACGGACAACGAAAAAATTAGCCATGAGAAAGAGAGCACATTTACACTGCGGTGTATCGGCTCTCTTTTTTCTTTGCGATTTACTTTTAGCTCGCGCAAAAGGGGTGTTCCCGGGGAACACCCCATCAAACGGCGAAGATTGGAGTCATGTTTTGTGCATGACTCTTTTTTATGTCCATTTTATGGAAAGTGGCGGATACATACTGATATCGTAATCACAAAATAAGGAATAGTAGTAGAAAGGAGAAAAGGAAAAAAATGAAAGAATTGGCTTATGTATTAGACCGGAGAACATCCGCAAACATCAGCCTGATTTAGGGGATTTTGTGACCTGCTGTAACTGTGGGAAGATCATGTTGGTCAATATTGGCACGGATTCCTGCCCGGAATGCGAAGAACATGCCCTGATGTGGACAGATCGCAGACATCAGAAAGTTAATGAGAACTTTTTCGAGAAAAATCTGGATTATTTATTGGTGGATACCGAGTAAGAGATCCGGATAAGACGAGAGGAGAAAAAAGATATGATGATTGATCTGACCTATCATTGTTCGATGGGCTGCACGCATTGTTTATCGGACTGCAAACCGGACGGAAAGCACATGCCATATTCTGTATTTGAGGATATCCTTGCATTTGTAGACCGGTATCACATTCCGACCTTTCATATATCCGGTGGGGAGATCTTTGAGCATCCAGATATTGTTAAGATTCTGGACCGGCTTGGAAACTTTGTTATGCAGCGTGACCGGAAGGGCGTTCCATTTTTGCCGTTTTCGCTTAGTACAAATGGCAGAGTTTTAGCCCGAACACCAGAATATCAGGAAACATATGTGCGTCTGCGGGACCGTATCGGCAAAAAGCGAATCTTCATGCAGGTCACGGATGATGCGAGGTTTTATCCGGTGAGTGATGAGATCATGCATAAGATTCAGGCATTCCGGTGCGACAAATGCCGGATTCCGTTGGAAAAAGCAAAGGAAATAAACCCGTTGGCCTATGCGATGTTGTGCAGCGGGGAAACGGAAAGGGGAATGTGACCATGTCAGAAAAGAAAAATCAGAACGTGAAAATGTATCTGAGTAACAACAGCCGGAAACTGGCGGGATTGCCGATGCACCGGAAGAAAAACGCAAAAAAGCGGTTTTATACCAGATGTGAAGGTATGGAGACAATCGCTGCGTTTCTTCAGTATTGCGAGTCTTAAGGGAAGCCGGAGCACTGTTAGAAAGTACCATGTCGTTTATGCGATGACACGAAAGATGTCGAGAGAGGAGAATAAGATGCTTACGGAACGAGAGAAAAAATGTTTTGAGTCCCATGAGGCGACCCTGTTGGATTACGGAACTATTAAGGTGTTGGATTTCAAAAGGCCGGATTCTTCGTATTGCCAGATCCGGTTCCTTTTTGAGGAAGACTATTGCCGCCTTCATATTTCCGGGGATCTGGGGTCTTTAACTGCAGCTAATTGCAATAATATGACCTACGAGAAATTTGCTGAGGATTATGTCGGAAATCCAGGGTATTTCCGGGAAAAGGTGGAATGCCACAATCGGCCATTTTTCGTATTTGATGAAAACATGGCCAAGGCTTCGCTAAAGGAATACATGGACGAGTCCGGAGTGCTTCCGGAAGTAATCCAGGATGGCCGGATGGACTGGGAAACGGATGATGACAAGCTCAATGATTTCTTCGAAGATGTATTTTCTGATTTTACCGATGCGCAAGGAATCGGGTCCGCCGGATATGAGGCTTTGGAACGGTACTTTTCGGATCCGTGGGAATTTGCTTCCTCACTTGGAAAACAGGAAACGAATATTCTGGAATTGTACCTGTATGCTTTTCAGATGGCAAAAGCACAGATCGACCAGGAAAAGAATCCATCCAAAAAAGAATGAGAAATAACACGGCTACAACCTCCTCTGAGCAATCAGAGGAGGTTTTTTAAAAAATAGGCAGCAGAATTGCTCTGCCGCCCGTTTAGAAAAACTTAGAACGCGTTATCTTTGCGTGCGAAACGCCGCAATTTCATTATCACTCAGATCTTTTGCAACCTTACCATGCTTTTTCGCATATCTGGTAAGCGCTACCAGATCGATTGCGATTGATGGTCTGCTTTCGTACGGATTAAACATCGAGAGATACTGTTCTACGGTCGTACGATTTTTTGCAGTGTTACACTTCATCGTCGGTCCACTCATAAGTATACACCTCCATGATTTTTTGTGCTGCGGTTTCCTCCATGACGAAATGGAGCGGGTGGTTTGGAAGTGGCATATGCCATGCCCCAAACTCATTAACGTAGTGCGCCAAAACCGCTTCATCCATAGCGTCGGAGTGGAAGACGCCCTCGTGGTTCCATTCGGCAGATTTTGCAGCTGCGATCGCAAGCAAATGTCCACCTACTCCCTTATACTTTTGTGTATGATATTCCCATACGTTGTTATGCGGAGCCGTGCAAGCCCAATGAACATACACGGCGTTAGAAGGTACATCATTGCTAATACTGATAAGCCCCTGTATATCCATGGTTCCCTTAAGAACTAACGCATATACCTCTACCTCTTTTGGAAATTTGCTCCAGTTTATGTACCATCCGGTATTTTTGTTGAATTTTGACAAAAAAGATTTTCTTTTTATTCTTACAACTTCGGTTTCTGCGATGTCTCCCGTGGTGACATCTCTCAAACACGGGGTTAATTCATCTACGATAAACGTAATCATTTGCTTGGGTTCCTTCTACTTATTTTCATTATACTACATGTTGCGGTTGTTTGCAATTTGGTTGTATTACTTATCCTGTATTCATTGTTATATTCTCCTTTCTCGATTCCTAATCCACCAGTAACACTTTCAGTATGCAGATTTGCACTTTTAGAATGATAGAAAAATCAGAAAAATACCATTCACGCAACAAATGGTAATGCGGATGAAATAATTTTTTGAGAAAGACGGGATACATCGGAGAACTTATCCGGATATCGCGCATACTGACAATAAATCCACTCAAAATCCTGTCCTTCCGTATCCATACTGAGCATGTAACCGTTGATATTAAGGAATTAAGGAGGAAAGACAAAATGGGAATTAGAATGAAGTACACGTTGACAGGACACCTGATCGGCAAAAACTTGAAGGAATTCAGTGAACTTCCAAACAGCTCTTTTTCGCCCGGCGGATTTGCAATGGACATTCCGGTCGGTGGAAAGACGGTCTGCGTCCCGTTTGACTGGGCCAGTTATTCCGGCACGGTCAATGAAGATGGAGAACTGGAAATCATCCATGGGGAATGGACGTATTTTTCCACAACGGATGAGAATGAACTTGACGACTGTTATGAAGAAGAGTGGAAGAAACTCGGCATATGCCGGGATGATCTGACTCCGGAAGTGATGGCAAAAGCGACGGCGATCCGCGAATTTTACATCGACTACTGGCCGGTATCGGCAAACGCAGACTCAGATGATACCTTAACTGTCACGAAACTCTGCTTTTTGGATGATGATGGAACTGAATATCCGGTAGACGATGCAGTTTTAAAAGCTGCGGGGAACCTGTTGAACCTGTGAGACAGAAAGGGAAAAACATATGAATAAGATGGAACTTCAGAAACAGTTAGGGGCAACCAGGGACGAAATGGTCGGGAAACGCTACCGTCATTTTAAGGGCGGCATTTATGTCGTCTTAACGATCGCGGTGCACAGCGAATCCGACGAACCCTGGTAATCTATCAGACGCTTGACCGTCCGGATCTTGTGTGGGCAAGACCTATTTCCATGTTTTTATCAAACGTGGATCATGAGAAATATCCGGATGTGAAGCAGGAGATGCGCTTCGAGCTAATGGAGTGAGTACTACAAGACTTACATCAGATAACAAAGGAGAAAGACATGAAAAAGAAAAAAGAAATGACGGAACAGGAGCGCCAGATTGTCCGCGAATTGGGCCATTCGCTTTATACCGTGGAATACCTGGAGACCTGGATTAACCGGGATGACGATGTGATGTGCAATGCCGTGGCAGCACTGACGGCTATGGGAGCAAAAGGTTATTATGATGCGGTAAAGATGATGGCAAAACAGGGCATACGAAAGAAAACGGGCTATACAGTCCATTGTGGCGGGCATAATTACCTGACTCTGGAGCGCGATGGTGCGTTTGTGTTCTGTTTGGATAACTGTCTGATGTATGCAGAGGACATGATCCGCAAGGTAGAGGGCGAAACCGGGATGGATTTTCGGGATATCCGGATCCTTGGGCGCCGGGATGACTTCCAGGGGCTTCGTTTCCGTCACGGTGGCTGGAAGCGTGATTTCTGGGACTGGTTTTCAAACCGTGAGGAGTCAGATGCACCTGCTGCCGCATCGCAGTCGAAAACGCAGGATCAGTAGACGTCATTCAAAAAATATACGGTGACAGGCGCGGAAGGTTTTTCCGTGCTGAAAACCCACGAGAAACAAAAGGAGTATTCAGATGTTATGTTAAAAAATGACAAAAGTAAAGCAGTAGCGGCTATGTTCATGGTGTGTATGCAGTTCGTTCTGCTGACGTTCGTGATCTGTATCAAACCGCAGTACGAGTTGTACATATACGCGCTTGTATGCCAGATCCTCTGTTTCCTGCCGGTCGCGTATTATCAGGTCAAATATCAGCATCAGTTCCCGGATCTGCTCATGTGTCTTTGCGTCTGCAGCATCACGGTCCGCGAAATGGTTGGGTTATGGAGACCGGAGCTATCGGAGATTGCGTCAAAAATCCAGTGCGTGATCGCTTTTGTGTATTTTCTCAGCGCATTCCGGAAAGCGTTTCGTAGAACGAACAAACTGCAGGCTATGACGGAAGAAATGAAACGTCAGAACAGGGTGAAAGATTCAGACAGCCCTGCAGATGCGGGGGAAGGAGAAAAAGATGAAGGAAATGATGGGATACGTGACTAACCGAAAAACATATCTGGAAAATCTTTGTGAGTGTTACGGTGAACCGGAAGGCGTTGCAGATCATCTGAAAGCCTTGGCAAAGAAATATCCGCTCTTTTCAAAGATGTTCCAGAGGGATATCCGCAGATTTACCGAGGAAGCCGACCGTCAGAATGAATGGGCGTATCAGCGTGAGCTGAAGTACAAACAGAAAATGCAGGAAGAACGCGAAAGCGGCGGATGCATGGACTGTCCGTGGGGTAACGGCGCAGGCGGATGCAGCATTCCTGGATATTGTCAGGAAAATATGTAAGCATTGTAGTCAAAGAAAAGGAGAATTAATCATGGAAAAGAAAAATATTGCGTTGAGTGCGATTTCAGTTGACGTGGAGATCCAGCCAGATAATACCCTGGATGCCTACATTTCCACAGAAGGAAGTAGCGGAGCACATTATCAGAACGTATCTGCTGAGGTTGTAGCGGAAAACGTCCAGGATCTGATTGAGTGCCTGGCGGAATCAGCACTGGAAAATACGGATCGGTGTTTGGCGGAAGCCTTCCCAAGTCGTAACCTCGTAGCGGGCAGCTGCAGAGTGGGTTCGAAAGATACCTGGAACACCGCCGTTACCTGTATGAGCATGGTAACGATGCCTCGGAATCTGTATTAAAGGGGGCTTGCGAAGAAGCGGAAAAATGGCTGGATGCCTGCGGCTGCTGCCTGGATGAAGCCCGTATCACGGACCTAGTCAAGGGTTATCGGAAGCCATATCAGCACAGCATTGACCTGTTAAAAGCGACGGATCAGGACTACGTATTCATTTCAGCGGAAACCTTCCAGTTATCCGGTGTGTGTGGATACCTCGTCGGATGGCTGAGCGATAATGAGGAAGATGAAGATAATGTCGATGCTTACCTGTTATTTGTCCCGGTCTTAAATGCCTGGTGCGATGACGCCAAGCGCGATGTCCTGTTTGCAGAAGGACTGGAAGATAATCCGGAGTGTTTCCATTACGCAATGGCAGCCACGGACGGCCCGAAGGTGGTCTTGCATCATGAGACCGATACCGACAGTGGTGCCTGGAACAGTATGAAACTCTGTGCGGAGCTGCAGCTCGCGATGTGCGAGTACGTAAATAGCAGGTCCAGATGTATCGATGAAGATATCCTGGATGGAGACAGTGAGCAGGCTTTGAGCGAGATCGTTGGCTTGTAGATGGGAGAAGCCGGGAATGTCGCAAAAAGCGGCATCCCGGCATATATAAGAAGAGCTAAAAAGTGAATTGAAAGGTGCAAAATGAGATTACCACAAGAAATATTTGCAGAAGCATTATGGGTAGAATGGTTTGTTAATTACGGTAATGTTTGTAAAAAGAAATTGCCGGATTTATTGAGGAGATATAATTTAAAACTCAAAAAAGAGAAAACCTTAGATGATGTTAAATTAGCAATAGGTAGAGCTTTTAAAAACACTCCTTGTGTTTCTTCTAAGCAAATAGAACGCATTGCAGAGGAAACAGACAAGGTTTGTACTATAGCTAACTGGGAAGATGCAGTTGCAAAATATAGGGTATGAAACAGTTGTTTTCCAAGTTTTTATAATGGAGGAAATAAGAAAAGTGAAATATAAAGTTGGTCAGAAATTCATGGTAGAAATGCGTGAAGGTTATCATTTGTCCAAGATTGTTAGAAGAGAAATTGAAATTTGTAGAATTGATGAACACACTAGATTAATATGGATAAAATTTCCGTTAGTATGTGGTGGATATAGGGAAATGTTTGGCTATGAGAGCGAGCTTGATTCAATGATTATTACTTAATTAAGTTTAAAAAAATAAAACGTATAAGCTGTATGATGAGGGCATGATCGAAAGCGAGCACCGCGGTTTCCCGCGGGCTTTCCGGATCAGCAAGAAGGGCTTGTTATCCTTAAACCCGTAACACAAACCAATACCATTCGTATCGCAGGATGCGGATGGTATTTTTTTGCTCTCGCGACGGTCCGGGTATCCATACTGATATCGCAACCAGACATATCAGAAATGGAGTACAAAGGAGAAAAAATGTGGAAAAGAAAATCAAGGGAAGTAAACGAGGACTGACGTTTTCGTTCATCAGCGAAAACGGGACATTCGCACCGGGCAGCCGTTACCGGTATGTGATCGATAAAGATGCGGGGCGAATCATGATCCTGCCGTCTAAGGACGGGGGAAACACAGTATCCAGAAAACGTTCCGGGCTTCGGATCAAATCTCTCATCGATCTGCGAAGCCGTGATATCCTGGAATTGGTATCAGCTTCCGATCATATGGAGATCGAATTCAAGGAAGAGTGTATTTTAGTTGCTATCCACCAGAAGGCAGAGAATGACAGGCGGGCAAAGATCTGCTACCTGAATCTGATGCCGGAACTTCTGATGGCGGCAGGAAATGAGAATACGGCCATAAACCATATCTGTGGGCACATGCCGCAGACAGAGCCGTGGGAAGATCTGGTTTTAAGGAAACAGGTACCTGACGTCTTAAGGGTAATTTCCCTGTTTTCCGGTGCGGGGATGCTGGATCACGAATTTACCAAGGATCCGCGGTTTGAGATTGTGTATGCAGCAGAATACGATCATGACGCGGTCGGTACGTATCGGCATAACATCGGGTCGCAGATTGCGGAATGTGACATCCGCACGCTTTCCGGACAGGATCTCCCAAAGGCTGATATCATCATCGGCGGGCCTCCGTGCCAGCCGTTCAGCAATGCGAACCGGCATGAGGATTCCAGGGGCAGCCTGCATCCGGAGGGGGATATGTTCGCGCATTACCTGCGGCTCGTCAGGGAGAGCGGTGTCCGGGCATTCTTAATCGAAAACGTGCCGGGACTTTTGTCCGCGGCGATGGGGCATTACATGAATCTTATTCAAACGATACTGCCGGATTATTCCGTATCTGCGAAAGTTATCACGGACTGCGATCTTGGCGGATATACAAAAAGGAAACGAGCTGTCTTAATCGGGAACAAGGGTGCAACCCCCGTTATTCCGGATGTTAAGATACGTCCGGTACGAACAGCCGGGGAAGCACTTTCCCGTGTTAAGCCGGACTGGCCGAATTTTTCAGATGTGACCGTATCCAGTGAATGGGTACGGAAGAAGATCTCCATGATTCCGGAGGGCGGTAACTGGCACGATTTGCCGGAAAAATACTGGACCAAAAGCGTCCATTCCAACATGTACCGAAGGGTGGACCGGAACCGGCCATCCATTTCCATCGCGAACTGGAGGAAGTTTTTATTAAGTCCTCCAAAGTGGACGGATTCCGCAGAATGGGACCGGATCCTGACCGTATCAGAAGCAGCAGCCTTGCAGGGGCTTGATAAGCATTTCGCTTTTTCCGGGTCCTTAAATTCGATGCAGCAGCAGGTCGCAAACGGTGTGACTGCCGCGATCGCAAGGTTCTGTAAAAACATCCTGGCAGGGCTTTTCGGGAGCCGGCCGTGATGGCAGATTAAACAAAGAAAAAGTGTAACAGATCTTCAAGACACCGCAGCCTGCGGTGTCTTTTTTGCGAGCGGTGTCCTGGCGTGGTTTCCTGCTATTATCCGGAATGTGCTGGAAAATCGCGGGTTTCGCGAGTGCCCGGAACCACATACTGAAAGTGTTCATATTTAATCATAAGGAAGAGAGGAAGAAAAAATGGAAGAAAAGAAAAACACGAAACTTGCGGATTTTGGAAAGAAGATCGGGGGTGCCAGAAAGGATCAGTGGAAGGGCAGAGGCATGTCCTTGGAGGATCTTTTGGATATGACCGACCAGGAAACGAAAAAATACGTGACCAAGGATAACGTCTGGCCGAAACCGGACTGGGCTTCGCTCCTTTTGGAAGGGAACGTGGAAAAAGCCGTCCGATACTGGCAGAACGAGATCCGAAAATCCCTGCCGGCAAACGCAGGGTCCCTTTCCGGACAGGACAAAGAGACCAGATATGTCCGTGTGGTGAGCGAACTCCGGGACCTGGTCATGAATGTTCGTACCGGAGAAGACGCAAAAAACTTTTACCACGAGAAGGTCGTGCCGAATGGGTATGTCATTCCCAAGACCGGACGTTATGTCGATGTGCCGGAGGGGATGAAAGGTATTATCTCGAATAAGTTCTTGCATGCGGCACCCTTCCCGGGCGAGCTGTATTATAAACAGCGAAAGAAAGACTACGTTGTCTTCGGCGTCCCGAAGGAGCGCAAGGAATACGAAATCTGCAAAAATAAGCTGACCACATGCCTGTACGACAAAAAGCACGTATTCTTTGAGCCGTTCGGGCGTGACGGAAAGATGCGTCTGACCGTCAAGTACGGATGCTCCAGTGTCTATTTTTATCCGGAACAGGCAGAGGAATATGCAAAGACCTGGGAGCCTGACACCTGGTTTGTCGTCAATACCGAAACGAGACACATCGAGGCATACGGACTTCCGGATGAAGCGTCCGCCATGGAAAAGGTCGACGAGCTGGCGACAGCTGCCTGCGAATCAGGATCCAGTGAGCCGGCGAAAAAGAAGGCTGCATCCAGAAATCAGAAGGCAGTATTTAAGATGGCAGAGCTTTCCCACTTTACCCGGACCGGAGAAGAAATCCTGAAACCGGATGAAAATGTATCCCCGGAACAGTTTTTGGCTATGTTCCCGGTGCATGGTGGAGAGTTCGGAAACTGGCTTTCCGGCAATGACCGCCAGCAGCATTTAAACATGGCCTATGAAGCGTTAAGCGACCTGGCAAAGGTCCTCGGACTTTCTCCGTCGGATGTTATCTTTAACGGGAAATTAAGCATCGCGTTCGGTTCCAGGGGCCGCGGCGGACAGTCCGCCGCATCCGCCCATTTCGAGCCGATCCTGGAGGTCATCAATCTGACCAAGATGCACGGAGCTGGGTGTCTGGCTCATGAATGGGGTCACGCATTCGACTACTTTTTAGCTGCACAGGTCAATGATGAGGAAACGTTTGCAAGCGGGACTCATAAATCCGGTCTGTATCCGTCCGTCTTTTGTGACCTGATGAATGCCATGCTCCGGAAGGAAGACCGGACGATCACGGATTTTTACACAGCTTCCTGTAAATTCGACAAAGTGTACCGCAAAAGCGGGCATGGTTATTGGTCAAGCCGGTGCGAGATGTTCGCGCGTGCCTTTGATTGTTACATGGCAGACCGGTTGGCGGAGCGCGGATGGAGGAATGATTACCTGACGTCCAACGCGGATTCCTTTACGCTTGTAGCCGATGACGGTATGACATACAGGGCATACCCCTGCGGCAGGGAACGGGAACGTCTGAATGGACTGTTTGACAAATTATTTGAGGAGATACAGGCGCAGTAATGCGTTCTGCATGAGAAGATGTGCCGCCGGGAAGAAAGAAGATTATTCTTTCCGGCGGCATGAGTGATGGGACAGTCATGGAACGGGCCTTTTCGGAAATCGAAAGAGCCCGTTTTTTTCTGTGCGAAAGATGCTGCCAAATTCCATACAAAAACCCTCTAACTGATCTCGTGCACATCCGCATACTGTAAGTGTTCCAATATATAAGCAATATATAAGAAACAGAGAGGAAGGAAGAAAACATGAGTGAACCAAAAAAGCTGAATTATTTTGAAAAGAAAGAGCAGAACAAAGCGCATGCGCAGCAGGTGATCCGCTGGGCATCAAAGAACCGAGAGAAAGAAATCCAGGCACTGTCTGAAGCAACCGTCCTGATGCCAGCACCAAGCGTGACGCCGGAAGGCCAGGTGAAATTTGAGAAAACAGAAATCGAAGTCATGCAGTGTTCCACGGTCGACGCCATTATCCGCGAGACAGAAAGAGGAGCACGCGTCTGTGCGTTAAACTTCGCCTCCTATAAGAATCCAGGCGGCATGTTTACCGATGGCTCCATGGCCCAGGAGGAGAGCTTATGCCATGCGTCCATTCTGTATCCGGTCTTATGCTCCGACAGGGTGCGCAGCCTGTTTTATGACCGCCACAAGGGAAACTTAAATAAGGCCCTCTATTTATCCGACATGCTCTATACACCGGATGTCCCATTCTGGCAGGGCGGCGTGGAGACGAAAGCCTCCATTATTACCTGTGCTGCGCCGAATAAGAAGGCGGCACAGACCTATCAGAAGGTGCCGGACGACCTTTGCAAGCTTGCCATGGAAGACCGGATCGCGGCAGTGTTGCATACGGCGGATGTAAATCAGGAAGATACCCTGATCCTTGGCGCGTTTGGATGCGGCGTTTTTGGAAATGATGTGAAGGAGGTTGCCGAGATCTTCCGTGACCAGTTGGAATGCACTTTCCGGGGAACATTTAAACGTGTTGTGTTTGCTGTGTTGGATCATCCAAGCTATGAGATCATGGCTTCGGTTTATCCAATGGCCACACACCAGGAAAGGACAAAGGAGGAAAGCAAATGTTGCAATATGGGTATAAATTGAGATTTTATCAGTTAAGCGGACCAGATAAGGGGAATCTTTCCCACGAGGAGTTTTTCCAGGACCGGGAGCAGATGATGACCCGGTACCGCGAGGTATTCCAGAAGGAACGGTACGCGTATAATCCGACTGCCTGGCAATATGTAGACAACGAGTGGACGCGGCTCTCCGTGTGAGTGTCCTGGCGCAAAGCCCGGTCATGACCAGCTTTTATCGTGCCGGCCACGCAGGTTGGGACAAGGTTATAGGAAATTTTATCCAGAAGGACGCCATGGAATTTGGCGTCCTTTTTTAAGTTCACTGTCCGCATACTGAACATGAAAATGCCTTATGAAAAGGAAACGAGAAAGGAGAAAAATATGGGAAAAACAGACACGAAACAGCAGGCGCTTTCATCGATGGGGTATTTCTTCCTGCGGATGGCGTTTGGAAAGGAGTCTTATCCGGAATCCGTCACCGGCGAATTACAATGGGTGGTGGATGAGTTGATGTCAGACGAGCCGGATGCGAACCTTTTGAACGCGATCGAGGAGGAACTCCGGGAAGGAACTTACCAGAATGAGAGTGAAGTATTTCCGTATACAACCCTGCAGAAGAACCTGATGATTGGTTACGGATATGATCCTGATGAGACTGGATGTATCGTTGACAGACTGCGAGCACTCTGGGCATCGACGACGCCGCTGATCGTCTTGGTCGGGAAATCCGGAACCGGGAAAACAAGAACAGCCAGACGGCTTGAAAAGCGGTACGGACTGAAGGAGGCCGAATCCTACACCACAAGACCTGCACGCAGCAAACAGGAAAGTGGGCATACCTTTATTGCCGAAGAGGCGTTTGATCAGATCCCGAAGGATGAGATGATGGCATATCTCGAATATCGTGGATACCGCTATTGTGCAACAAGAGCGCTGTTAAACGCATCCGATCTTTATATCGTGCATCCGGAAGGATATCAGACGTTAAGGGAGCGGTATCGCGACCGTCCGATGTTATGTATCAAGCTGACCGCACCAAAAGAGATCCGGGAGGCCAGGATGCGCGAACGCGGCTCTTCGGAGGAAGAGATTAAAGACCGGTTGGAATTGGATGAGGAAGTATTCCGGACCATACAGGCGGATGCGTCTATTGATACCGGGAACCTCACTGTAGAGGCGGTTGCGTGTAGGATTTACAGCCTGTTTTTGGAAGCCGTGCGAGCAGATAAGAGCGAGATCCGCAGGAAATACCTGCGTCTTCGGCTTTCTGATATCGACTGGGATACCGGTAATGGCAATGCAACTTCCAAGGCAGATGCATCGAAGCTGCCTAAGGAGATCATTGTGGCAGATCGGTTCCTTGACAGGGATTACCGGAATAAGACGGGGCGCCTCGACATATGGAGCTTAGAGAACGCAGCATCAGACTGGCTGTCCAATGAATATGGAGTTCCGAATAAGGGTTTTTACACACAAGTCCTTCCGCAGGATGATCACTGAACAAAATTATGGAGGATCAATCATGTATCAGAACATGGGAGAAATTCTAAAGGACAAACAAGTTGGCGAATGGAAACTGGAACATTTCCAGATCAAGCCGGGAGATTTATACGCTTTCAAAAACGGGATCGCTCCTGGCAACTATGTGCGATTATGCCATAATGGTCAAATCGTGATGTCCAATACCCACATGGAACGCTGGACAAATATGAATTTCTGCACTCATGCGCATGGAGATGTGCTGATCGGCGGTCTTGGTATCGGCCTTATTATCCTGGCTATCCAGGATAATCCGGAGGTACATAGTATTACCGTGATCGAAAAAAATCAGGAAGTGATCGATATGGTTGCTACACAGCTTCCGTTAAACGAAAAGGTCAAAATCATCCAGGCGGACGTATTCCTTTGGAAACCGCAACGCGGAGTACAGTACGACACCATTTATATGGACATTTGGCCATGGCTGGATAGTCATACGTATCAGGAAGAGATGTTGCCGCTAAAGCGAAAATTCGCCCATTATTTGAAGCCGAAAGCTGTAAGTCCAAACCGGTTCAATCGGTGCTGGGCTGAACGACAGGCAAAAACCGGCAGTGCGCTGTGCTAAAATATAATCATAAGCAATAGGAGGAAATGAAAAGATGGAGAAGAAAATGGAAATGCAGCAGGGGATTTATAATGTATTTTTGAAGCAGGAATTTGTCAGAAATATGGAACTTCTCACAACCGAAGAACCATTGTATCCGCGAGATGGTGGTGGCTTCATTGATTACGAAAGTGACCGCGTTTCGTGGTGGGAAATTGACGATCTGACGATTGCCGCAAATGGCTGGCCGAAAGTCTGGCTTGGCACACTTAAGGGAACTCAGGAAGAGATCCTGGATAGGGTAACAGAAAAATATACCGGATTTCCAAAAGAAGCTTTTGAACTTATGGAAATTTTCACAAAATAATTCCCGAAGGGGCATTGCAAATGCGATGCCTCTTTTTTTAATAAAAATAAAACAGTTGGGTGTTCCCGGGGAACACCATCTAAAATTACGCATAAATGACCAAAAAGTGTTATCCGCAAAAAATATGCCGCTTCAAACAATGCGACATACTGTTAGCGTCCAAAAAATTTCGCGGTCTCAGCAAGACGGTCCGTTAGGACTCAAATGGTGCAGCGCGAACTTTTGTTTTATTTGGGCTATCTGAAATAAGTGGTTGAAGCCAATGCGTTGATAGACATGATGGATATCTCCTTTCTGGTTGAAACGCAAGAGATGTGAGCAAACCTCTTTCCTCAATAAGTGGTTGAAACGCGACAAACGCAAGCGTTGCCCTACGCTATAGGATGAGGCTCAGATTTCCGTCTGTGCGAACATTCCAAGTTGTAGATCTCAATCATTGCAAGGTCATTCTTATTAGACAGCATGACAGGGATGCGCTCTACGTGTTCGTTCAGGAAGCGGTACTTAATCTCATTCGCTACGGATTTTCAACCTGCGTCCGCAGAATTTAGTGCCCTGGAACAATGTTTTTCAACCAGTCATTGAGGAAACCACATGTATCAACGTTCCCTCATGAACATGATTTTCAACCACTAATTGCGATTACCCTTTATTTGTAAGCCTCAATAGCGCAGCCGGCAGCGCAACTGATTCGTAATCAGTAGGTCGGCGGTTCGAATCCGCCTTGAGGCTTTATTTCGGGAAACGCATACAGCACGGAGGCATTTTTCGGTTATCAGGCGCTTGTCCCGATCTGATGCAGGATTCGTATATCGGCAGTACGTCAGCTTCCCAAGCTGAAAAGGCGGGTTCGACTCCCGTATCCCGCTTTCTGCTTTGCAATATCAGAATATCTGCCGGGGGATGCTGTCATCCTCCTTTTCCTTGCTTATGCGAAACCGTAACAGCAGCCCGGGCTGTCAAAACCTGGCACAGATTATATTACTGGAGGATTATTTATGCTGGAAACTGAAAATATCGAAGAAAAAGAGAACGGGTTTAAAAATGGTATTGCGGATACCCTTTCCCTTTTGAAGACCGTGGTCATTACCTTTTTGCTCATGCTGCTTCTTACAAACTGTATCATCGCGAATGCGGTTGTTCCGACCGGATCGATGGAGAATACGATTGAGCCCGGAGACCGGATCATCGGCATGCGGTTTTTAAAGAACTATGAGCGTGGCGATATCGTGATCTTTCCGGACCCGGATGGATCCGGTCATTACCTGATCAAACGCATCATCGGAATGCCAGGGGACCGGCTGTCATTTGAACGGGATGGAGATACGGAATTTGCCAACGTCTGCATCAATGGCGTTAAACTGGAAGAACCATATCTGGCAGAGCGCATGTACTGTGACACTGCCTTTGAAGACTTATCCATCACGATTCCGGAAGGGTCGTATTTCTGCATGGGAGATAACCGGAACCACTCCCTGGATGCCAGGTACTGGAGCCATAAACTGGTCTCCGGAGAGGATATGATTGCAAAAGCAACATTCTGCTACTGGCCGTTAAATGATATAACGGTATTTCAGACACCAAAATACAGTACGGGACAGAAATAGGGCGGAGGTTTGCTGACTCCGTTCTTTTTTTGCGGATAACACTTTTTGGTCACCGCGATGCAGGCGCGAAGCTTCCTAAGGTGCATTCGCCTTGTCAAAAACTATTTTTATTTTTCGATGGCGTGCTTGCGGCAGCTCTCGGAATTATGAGGCATACTGTCACAGTATGGACAGTTCGAAAGGAGATTGTTTGGAAATATGCGAACTCGGGTATTAAATGCTGTGCAAAAAATTCTGGCAGTGATGATGATCGTGGCCCTTTTGGTCACGGATATTCCATTGGAAGTATTTGCTCAAAACTGGAATCTGTATGGGGAATTAAAAACGATGCGGTTGAGCAGACTGCAAAGAAAGAAGAAAACGTGCTCAGCATTGGTATTCAGAGATTTGTGAATACGGTGAACGTTCTGGCGATCGGAAGACTTCCATCCATTCGCGAATATATGAAAGCACTGGCAAACTATGCGGAAGGAAATATCTTAAACCGCCTGGAAGCCGGAGAAGATGCGAAGGGGATGCAGATGGAACTGGAGATCATGCTGGATGTCGCAAACAAAGGAATCTCAACAAAAACAGGAGACAGAATTTTCGACGAACGCTATGCTGCGGCAGTCGCGCAACTGCGGAAAGTGTTAAAATCCGAATTCTAAGCCGACAAAAAAACTATCTTAAGGGGATGTGCAGATGCGCATCCTCTTTTTTGCTTGTTATTCGTATGATATGACCAAAAAGTGTTATCCGCAAAAAATTTTTGCATAAAAACAGCACGACCAATTGCCATACTGGAACTGTAATCATAAATCATAAGAAATAGGAGGAAACAAAAATATGGATAAGAAAATGGAGATGCAACAGAAAATCCAGAGCATGAAGGAAGCAATGGTCGGATTTCGCTACCGTTATTTTAAAGGCGGAGTATATATTGTGAGCGATATTGCCATACACGGCGAAACCTGGGACCCCATGGTTACTTACAAAAACTTTGATGACCCGACTTTCGTATGGGTTCGATCATTATCATCATTTTTATCTGAGGTGGACCATGAAAAATATCCGGAAGTAAAGCAGAAATTCCAGTTCGAACGCATGGATGGCGAAAGTATCAGCAATAACCTGACACCTAAGAATTCGCAGAATAAGACGTATTGGGCAAATCCCATGCCGCTTGAAACACAGTGGACGCTGTGCGATGAGGTAGGAATTTTAAAAGGCAACATTCTTATGGATAGGAAAACGCTTTTTGAAGGTGTGCTGGATGATGATGAAGTCCTTGATCTGATGTCAGAACGTCTGACTGGGGATCCTGGCATGACGGATATGCATTACGCAATCGTTGATACAATCTCTGATAAAGTGGTGGTATGCGTTCGCGGAAGCATCGCAGAGCGGGACACATTCACGGAAGAACTGGAAATCGCATGCGAACGCCTCAAAACCGCAGTGATAGCTGCAGGGAATGATGCTATTTCCGATTTTCTTGGTATTTCCACAGAGGGGAAATCAAGAGAAGAATTGGAACAAGCTATGGATGCTGCGATGAGTGAAATGTCGACACTGGCATTGATCCAGCATTTTAAGAAGTATGCTGCTGGATACGTGACGCCCGAGATGACAAATTCTGTTTTTGAACGTTTTCTGGCGCCAGAACGCATTGGCACGCCGGATATTGACGCTGATTTCGCACCTTCCGCCAAACGGACGAAAAATTGTCCATCGTTGTAGTGTTGTAGTGCGTGCGATGGCAGAACAGCGGGAGAGTACATCATCGAGCGAAAATAAGGAGGATATGGACGAATGATAAAAGAAATTAAACGAGCAGAAGAGATGCCGAAAGTGCCATTGGCGTGGGACAAAATGGATGAAGACTGGGGCAAGCGCCTTGAAGAAATGGGGAAATGGTGGTACCAGAAACATCCAGTTGGATCCACCCCCAAAGAGCAGACTGCTATGAACAAAATGGTAAAACTGCGTGACCGGCTGTTGGAATTTGGCGGAAATATTGCCTGTATGGATCTGACAGATGCACATTATGATGCTATCATGGAACGCGGACAGTACTTTTATGGTGAAGGTATCCACCACGCCAAGGGCTTTCCAAGCCAGTGCCATTATAATGCGTGTGCGTTCTGGGCAAAGCATCAGCTTCGCATGCGTATCGCAACCGGATATGCATTGTCGAAGGACGGCTGCTGGCGGCAGCACAGCTGGCTGGTAGAGCCGTTAAAAACAAAATACCGGATCTGGGAGACAACCGAAGATCGGATCGCCTATTTTGGTGTCGTCCTTACGCAGGAAGAATGCGCAGAATTTTGCGAACTGGAGTTGTCCAGTTTTGAGCCGGAATTAGCGCGACGTTCTGTGAAGTATGACCTCAGACAAGTCATTGATGGAGATTACGTAGCCACCCCGATCAAAAACGCATTTAATAGCAAGACAGCGTACTGGATGACTAAAAAAGGCTATACGGTAGCAGTCTATATGTTTACTGCTGAGGACTGTTTCGGGATCGAGGACTTTGAGGCCCGTCTGACAAAAGATGGCCTTCAGGAATACAAAACTCTTTTCCGGAATAAATTTGAGAACGATGATCTTGCTGTATATTGATCTTGCTGTATATGCGTCCTGAAAATGGCATATATAAGTAGTTACGCGAAAGAATTAACCAGATTGTCATAATGCTTATTATGCAAAGAGTCTGCCTTGAGTCATTGGACAGGCTCTTTTTTGTCAGGGAATGAGGATTGTGATTTGCATAGCACTATGGTACAATACGCGAAAACAAAATGGTGAGAAAGAAGGAATGCGACATGACAAAATATATCCTGAAGCATCGTAACAGAGATGTGGCTTTCTTTGCCATGGACGAGGACGGGGACCTGTATTCCCTGGAAATTGCCAGCCCGGAATATATGCCAATCCTTGGAAATGGGCCGAAGAATCTTGCTGAATGGATACAAAACCGAGCAATCCCGGAGGGACGTCCGGATCTGTCAAGAATCTTGCTGGAAACAGGTTGCAAAACCGCGCTGGAGTATCTGCTACAGAATCTGGCGCTCAGCCCGTCAGATTCTTACTGGATCTGTCCGGAGAGCTTAAAGGGGATAACATGGGAAGAAATTAGTTTATACCAGCACCCGGACGGCGCCAGGATTCCGTTTTTTACGTCCCGCGGTCCCACGTACAGAACGATCCAGAATGATTCCGCCCTGACCGGCTCTCTCGAAAAATATAATGTATACAGGCAGGGCAGCTGGCATCTCGTTAAGAATGGAGCACCAGGAATCGCTTTTAGCCTCCAGAATATCAATGAGGCATTTGCTTCCGTGATCCACGAGAGGCTTGGGTTTGCAGAATACACGAAGTACACATTGTGTTTTGATGAGCACGGAACCTGTGAATCCTGCAGCTGCAGGTATTTTACAGATGAGAGCCATGAACTGGTTTCCGCCTATTATGTAACCGGAGGGATTTGCGGACAGGCAAAAACGCCGCAGGAGGCCTATCAGGAATACATTGACACATGCATCGCCAATGGGCTGGATCATAATTACGTTGTTCATTTTATGGATTACATGATCCTCACGGATTTCCTGATAACGAATACAGACAGGCATTGGGAAAATTTTGGAATCTTAAGGGATCCGGATACACTCCGGTTTCTGACACTTGCGCCAATCTTCGATTCCGGAACCTCAATGCTATACGATGATCCGGTTTCAAAGACCAAACATCATCTTATGAACATCGGCGTTCATGGACTATGCCATTCCCAGGCGGAGAATCTTTGCCTCGTCCGTGACCAAAAAGCCGTGGACGTATCGCGACTTCCGGATGAGCGGAAAACGGCGGAGTTTTATATGGCGTGCGGGGTGCCGGTAGAGAGAGCGGCACAGATCGCACGGTGCTTCGAGCTAAAAAAGGATATGTTATTGGAATTTCAGAACTCGGATACGGACTGATTTTCCACGCAAAATACAACCTCACAGATTTTTCTGTGAGGTTTTTTCTTTGGATGAGTAACTTTCTTTCGTGCAGGATTCTGACGGATTGCGATCAATTGCCACTCTCCACCTTCCATATGCCGCCCGGCCTAAGCGCGATCGGCTGGTGGGCAAAATTTTCTTCGGAAAGTAGAGTGGTTTGTTGCCATACTGAAAACGTAATAAAAAAATCATAAGAAATAGGAGGAAGTAAAGATGATTAAAGAATTGAAGCGCGACTCCGGTAAAATTTTCGTTAAGGCGGATTATAACCGGGAATTCATTGACAAAGCAAAAACAATTGGTGGGTCCTGGTCGAAACCGTACTGGGTTTTCCCGGAAAACAATGAGGATGTCCTGCGCGAGCTTTGCTTGAAATGCTACGGCACTTATGATGGCGAGGAAGATAGCCTTACCATTCTGGCTGACTTGGAAGATTGCCCTTATTCCTACAAGGGGAATTCTCTTATGCTCGGCGTGATACCACTGGCTACGCGATACTCGCGAGACAGCTCAGTCGTCACAGCGCCAAATGTATGTGTTGTGAAGGGCGAATTCAACGCGAGCGGTGGATCAGCGCGTTGCCCGAGTGTTACTTGGGATGACAGCGTTGTGCTTCGCATTGAAAAATTCCCACGTATGCAGTATGAAGCACTGCCGCATACCAAAGGCATCACCGTGCTGCAGGAGATAAAACATTCTCCTGAAAAGCAGAAAAAAGAAAACACAGCCACAGCAGATGCCTGTGTGTGGAAAGAAAACGCAGACGGGATGTATCAGCCCCCGCACACAGACAAACAGTTTGATGGGACCCTTGCGGCAGAGTTTTCCTATTGCCCGTATTGCGGTAAACCACTGGTACTCGCTAAGGGGAATATCGGTATCACATGGGAGCAGATTGAAGCAAAATATCCAGAGGATCGAAGCAAAATGCCAGAGGAAATGGAAAAGGCATTTGTGAAAGACTGTTTTGACTGCTATGAGCAGGAGGGATTTGCAAAAAAGTTCTGGACATCTCACGGTGATTATGCAGAAAGAATCGGACAGAGTTTTCAGGTTATTAGCCGATGCTCAACGGAAGATTCCGATTTGTCTGTATTGCCTATGTGGAATATCGAATTCCCGGACGGTGTTGTGATCGGAGCGTATCCGGAAGAAATCATCCCAAGGGAAATGAGACATAACGGATGCTCGCTGGATGAAATCGAGTGAGTCGAATACAGGACGCAAAAGGAGAGCAAATTATGGAGAGTAAGGCAGAATTGGCAGAAGAAAAGCTAAAACTCATCGAAAAGGGTTTCCCGAAAGATCCATGCAAACATTGCGCGTTTAACGATGAAAGTGAATGCGGCTGTGATGATCGAATCGATTATCAAGCTGCACTCCAGCGTCTTCACGATCTTGGGATTTACAATCTCATGTGGGATCTTCAGAGAATCAATCAAAATAAGAGCCAGATTGTTTGGATCCAGCGAGAGATTAGCAGAAAAAACCATCAGATCATCACAATTCAGAAGCAGATTGATGAATTAGAAAAGGCATGCGCTGATGCTATGGTGAAGCTGCGAAGGGAGATTTAGATGAATCGCAATAAGTGGTTGCACGTAAATTGCGTTTTACTCGTTGTTAAGACAAGAGTTTCAACTTCAGAATGGAGAAAATAACATGATTATAGAATATAAAAAAGAAAACGAGATTGCTTTTGAAGATTTAAAAGATAAAGAATGCTTCTTTAGCAATGGAGTTTTATATATGAAAATTTTTAGTCAGGATTTAAAGGAATACAATATTAGTTGTGTAAATGCGATCAGCATTGTGAATGCTGGTCTTACTAAATTCGATAATGATGAATTAGTTATCAAGGCAAAAAGAATTGTTAGTAAATGAGAAAAGGAATGCGCTGATGCTATGGAACAGCTGCGAAAGGAGATTAAAATAATATGAGCAAATGGACGGACATCCGATGTGATGTATTTAATGAAGAGGAAGAAAAATACATGGTCGAAGCATGGAAAGCGGGAGATACCTCCGAGCATGGTGCTGTTATCGCAAAATTGGATTTAGCGGCCGAAACAGTGGAGTATATCGACGAAGACGCGAAAACCGATGAATATGCGCAGACTGTCATTCAGGAAATGTTAGAAAATGGGTATATTTTGACGGAGTAAGATGATAAGCAGGGACGCACAAATCCAGTAGGATTATCATCTTGCCAAAACATACAAAGGAGAGAAAATATGAAATATGTAGTCATCGAAACAGCAGAAAGAACGTCTTATGTAATCGGAAAGGCTTCCGATATGCATGAAGCAAGAGAAATGATGAAGGAAAGATTTCAGAAAATCTTCTGGGAAAAATTCCCGAATGAAGCAGCATCTGAACAGAGTCTTGAAGAGGTTTACAGAGCGAACCTGGACGAATCCGAATTTGAGTTTGACGAGGAGACGGCATTCATCAACGGCGTCCATGGATACGATTATGACTGGAAGATCCTGGACACATCCTGTGAGGATGTGCTGGAAAAACCGCTTTCCATCATGGAAATGTTGGATCGTTGCGACGCCGACCTTTATGTGGAAGGCCTTTATGTGGAAGGCGATGTTGTGATTGATCTGAGCGAACTGATCGATCATGATCTGGAAGGTATTCTGGATATTATGGCAGAGCGTCTGACTGGCAGTCCTCTCTTAATGGATGTCAACTATTCCTTAGTGGATATCCTGGACAAAAATTCCGCCATCATGCGCGTCCGTGGCGACATCACCAATATCCTGGAGACTGACATGGATGAGGCAACATTTCATGCTGTCGCGGATAAATTGAGAACCTGTCTGGCTGATGACGAAAATGATGCCGATGACCTGAAGGCATTGGATGATGCGCTGGATACCATGTCTGAGATAGCGTTAAGCGAGCGTTATGTTGTAGCCCGCATCCGCCATGAAGAGAAGCAGAAAGCCGGTACAGAACATGTACCGTCCTACTCTGAAGATGTGGAACAGGTTAACCCGAAACGATATGCGCTGCTTGCGTGGAACGATGAGTATTTGGATCTGTACATGGTGCCGTTCGTTCCGCAGAATATGACCTTGGAAGAAGCGAAGGAAGCCCTTGCAAAAAGGACAAAGGAACGTCTGGTGGAGCTGGATATCGTCAAGAATGATGAGGATGCAGCTGCGCTTTTCGCCAAACAGGCAGAAGCGGAATACGATGATGAGTGCGACGAACTGCATGTCGGCGAATACGAAGCAACCATTCGGTACGGCGGCGGTTTCGAAGAAAGAATTAAAATCGTGGAGCAGCCACAGTAGGGAGGAACCATGGCATGGGACATTTGTTGGATTGGTATACGGATCCGGAAAAATTCCAGGGCGAGGTCAATCTCAAAGTGATCAAGTTCATTGATGAGATCACCAATTTTCCTGACCGGGATGGGGAATCCGGGGAGCAGATCGATCACCTGTTTTCTGCCGGTTACTGTTACTACTTTGCCAGTATGCTGAAAACCGCTTTCGGCGGACAGTTATGCTGGGCGCAGGACAGAGGACATATCGTGTGGGCCGATATCCAGGAGGGATGCACATTCGATGAACTTCAGAAAGCCTGTGCTTATGATATCAGCGGTATATTCGACGATTACGAAGTGCTCTGGCCGGCTTCCTACCTGGGTGATGCGATTGTCGACTATCTGCACAATGAGCAAGCCTTTCATGTGAACGACTGCTTTAAAGACTGGTGCGACTTTTGCCATGTTACTGAAATGTATGCCGTCGACATGATCTGGTGGACGATCCCGACGGAAGAAATCAAAGCTAAGTATCACAACGGTTCCGATTACGTACAAACTGCTTATCAGTATTGGACGGAACATGCGTCCGAACTTCAGCAGATCATCCGTTATTGCAGAAGCCATAAGTTTTTCTGGCCTGACCATGCCGGTGTCGAAGCATGCATGGAACAAATTGAGTCTGGAATATCCGAAAAAGAAAGTGCATAAGAAAGCACAGAAAGAAAGATTAGAAGCCGCTCCGGATTGGGGCGGCTTTTTTTTGGTGCGTAAAACCCGCAATTTGGCCAATGTGCGTATCGCCATACTGATAGCGTCATGAGAGAAAAGAAATTGAGAAAGGAGAAGAAAAATGGTTTACGAATTAACCGAAACGGGAAAAGAAAAGGTCTATTCTTTTATTGCGGAATGCACAACGTGTTCCAAAAATCAGGATGCTGGTACGGGTGAATCGGAAAACGAGACATTTCCCACGGAGGACCGCATCCTGTCCGATCTGAATTGCGGAAACAGAATAGATTACAAAGGGGATTATCATGGCATATGGGGTACAGTCAATGGGCTTGGATCTGACCACACATTGGACCTGAAATTTGGAGAAGATTTCGTTAAGGTCGTCCCTTGCTCGGCCCTGCAGGCGGATGCGGAAGTAGTCTTTATGGCGTACTCTGCCATTCATAAAAGGAAGGTGCCGGAAGTAGGAACAGTGTTGTGGGTGGACGAGGATGAGAAAACAATTGCTGTTGTATGGCTCGATGGATACAAGAGCAGGACAGAAGATATCCCATACGAAGACATGCTTGCGGTATACGACAAAACAGGTACGGAAATGTCATTTGGGTGCTTCCGTGGCCCCAGTGCCAAGTTAATTACGAAATAAGAAAGGAAAAAAGAATATGGAAAATAGTACAGCGAAAACAGAGGACACATGTCGCTACGCATCTGCGAAAGGATTCGGGTATTGTGCATCCGTATTTAACCGTGCGACGGATGAACAGATTGTTCATTTCATGTACCGGCTGAATCCGCCGGCATTTAACAAAATGATCCGGGAACTTGGACGGGGAAAAATAAAGCTGGCTGATTACCTGAATGAGGAAAAAGACAAAAACAGTGGAACGTTTAACCGTCTTGCTGCCATCAGCAATGCTATGACAGAAGATAGTGGTGTGCTTTTCATTTATGATTTTTCTGACGACAATCCATCCGGAGCGATTATTCATCCGTTGCAGTTTCCATGGCAGATGAACAGCCTGGAACAGGCATTGCAGAAGGACGCACTGAACGAATTATACGTAAAGTACATGCGATTGCTGTTTGCCGGTGATCTGCCGCAGGAAAAACTTGAACTATTTGATTTTGAGTAAGGAGGGAACTGTTTCATGACAGTAGAACGACCTGTCACAATTTATCGTCTATTGCGGACGATTCGCGACTGCTCAGCGAAAGAGGTAGCAGACGAACTTCTGGTCTCATCGACATATATTGGTGTTATCGAGAGGCAAATAAGAACGCCGTCCGTACGGTTTGACCGTGCATTCGCCGATTTGATGGGAGTGCCAGAAGAACTGATCCGCTCCTTTATCATATCGGAAAACGATACATTCGCAACCGCGTTGTGGCGTCTTACGCAGAAAATGTATCAACTTGGATGCTTGGAGTGAACCCTCGGTCACGAAAGGACCGATTGATTCCTACTTAAACATCCTGGTCAGAACAAAACAGTTATGTAAAAGCAGGGCTTCGGTCCTGCTTTTTATCTGCCTGCTCATTTGTCATTTTTATAAGCATCAGACATACTGATTATAACCAGACATTATTTCAAGGAGGTGTCGTTATGCCACATTCAGGTGGAGGAGGAAGTCACTCAGGAGGAAGTCATTCAAGTAGTCATTCTGGCGGTGGCGGAAGCCATTCGGGAGGCAGCGGAAGTTCATATCGCCATTCTGATACTCCATTCACAGGAAGCCACCCTTTTGTCGTATATAGCCGTACAAGAAGACCGAGGATTGTGTATTCTGATAACCCGCATTATTCCGAAGAGATGACAAAGGGGCAGTACATCATCTGCGTGATCTTTGGACTCTCGTTTGCTATTCCAGGTTTGGCGTTTTTTCTGATTGGGTTATGTATGTTTTTCTCTTCATTTTCCATCGGATACCAGAAAACTAACATACCCGGCAGTGTTGAACAATCCATCATGATCCTGGATGAGAATGGGTATTTGTCGACAGAGGAAACGGAGGCGCTGGAGCAAAGTTTGACAGATTTCCGCGACCATACAGGGATCATTCCGGCTGTTGAGCTGACGGAAGATGCCACCTGGCAGCAGGATTATATCACCATGGAGCGATTTGCTTATAATGAGTACATCTGTCATTTCGATGATGAATATCATCTGTTGGTTGTGTATGGGTACGGAGATAAAAACCCACAGACAGGGTTTTGTGAGTTCCATTATGAAACGATGTGGGGCAATGACCTGTCGAAAACCGCAAGCAAAAAGGATGAAAATAAGCTGATCGATCTCCTGCAGAAACAATTTGCGCGAGCCGACGGAGAAGGCGTGGGAGGCGCCGCTGCGGATGCATTCAATGAATACCTGGAATACTTCGAAGCAAAGCGCTTTAGTGTAGACGGTGGGAGAGTGATGAATTCTGCTTTTATGCTTATCTTTGGGTTGCCGTTTCTGGGTGCTGGATTGTTAGTCATAATTTTCGCACACAAAAGATATCAGGAGGCGAAGAAAGAGGGCGTAAAGACTTACCGGATTAACGGAACACCTGAAATATTGACATGTGATTACTGCGGCTGTACATATTATGCGGGTACCGTAGGGCTCTGCCCGCACTGCGGAGCGCCATTAAAGGCTTCATCCGAAAAAGCATAATTGATGCAAAAAAGTGCTTGCATTTTCTAAAACCATATGATATAGTAGACACATGAAAAGGAAGTGCCTGTCCGATTCATACGAAGTATCGTGTGAATTGTACAGGCTTTTTTTATCGCAAATTCAGAAGGAAGGAGAAAACATCATGACTGCCATTATTGGAACAACAAATGTGATAAACGGAACAAATTGGCGCGGCTTTACAGGCGCAGCGTTTCATTTTACATGCGGAAATTTCGCCAATATCGGGGCGGCGCAGCGTTTTCTTTCTTGTGATACAGGATTATCGGATCATTCCGGGCATTCTTCGGGACCAGGCACCTCGTAGAATACGGCTTAATCGGATATCATGGCAAAAGCCATCTGTTTTGCGGAAAGATTCTAATTCGCTGACAGGTGGCTTTTCTTTTGCCCTAAATATGGAAAGTTGGTGGACTTGGTGGACACACGCGGTTGAAGCCCGCGAGAAGTTAGTTCGATCCTAACACTTTCCATTGATCGATCAGTGGTGCAATGGCAGCATAAGAGTCTCCAAAACTCCTGATGCGGGTTCGATTCCTGCCTGATCTGTTTATAACGGTTACTCGAATGTAGCTTAGTTGGTCAGAGCGTCCGCCTGATATATGGAAGACCGGCGGTCTGGCTCCACCCATTCGAATGTATTCTTGGATAGCTCAGCAGGTAGAGCAATCGGCTGTTAACCGATCGGTCGCAGGTTCGAACCCTGTTCCAAGAGTTTTTCCTGGATAGCTCAGTTGGTAGAGCGCGCGGCTGTTAACCGCGGTGTCATGGGTTCGAGCCCCATTCTGGGAGTTTGGTACAATTTTGGAAAGGCACTTCCTTTTTGTATCTGTACCGGGAATAGTTACCGGATCCGGACGATGCAGCAGCATAATCCGGAATACGCGCGTATGGTGTAATGGTGAGCATTTTTGCCTTCCAAGCAGAAGGAGTGGGATCGTGACCCACTACGCGCTCTAAAGGGCCTAAATAGTTTCCTTGTTGTAAAATCGTTATGAATTAGAATTTGCCGGTGTGGCGCAGCGGGTAGCGCGGCTGACTTGTAATCAGCAGGTTGTGGGTTCGAGCCCCTCCGCCGGCTTTTGGGGTCATAGCTCAGTTGGGAGAGCGTCTGCCTTGCAAGCAGAAGGCCGCGGGTTCAATTCCCGCTGATTCCACTCGAATGTAGCTCAGCTGGTCAGAGCATCCGCCTGATACGCGGAAGGTCGGTGGTCCGATTCCACCCATTCGAATGTATTCTTGGATAGCTCAGTAGGAAGAGCAATCGGCTGTTAACCGATTGGTCACAGGTTCGAGCCCTGTTCCAAGAGCTTCGGACATTTAGCTCAGTTGGTCAGAGCATCCGGCTCATAACCGGACGGTCCCGGGTTCGAGTCCCTGAATGTCCATCGCAGGAGAGTGGAACGGAATACCATACCAGACTCATTCTCTGGTGATAGCGGGTTCAACTCCCGCCCCCGCAAGTTTGCCCGTCGGTCCTCCGGCGGGCTTTTGCTTTTCTCTGAAATAAAAATTAAACTGCCCCCGCCACCTCAGCTGTGACCCTGCTCACAATCTGTTCGATCAGGTATTTCGTGATGTCGGACTGCATGTGGGCATCATTTGCATAACCAAGGATCTCATCCGTCAGAAAGTCCGGATTGACACTCTGCATATATGCCTGGATCATGGCCTTTCGCTCTTCGTACTCAAATGGAAGGAATTCTTCCTGACGCTGGAACCGTCTTAACAACGCCGGATCCAGACGGTCGCGGCGGTTCGTGGCAGCGATGACTACCTGTCCGTCAACCAGGCTGTCCAAGGACTGCATCAGTGCGATCGTTGTTCTTCCGAGTTCTCCATCCGCGCCATGGTCATGCCCCCTGGCGAGTCCGATACAGTCGATTTCATCGAGCATCAGCACGCATTTCTCCCCTTTGCAGTAGTCGAATACCTGGTTTAGGTTCTTGGCCGTTTTTCCGAGATAGGAATCGATCAGGCAGGAAAAATTAAGGTAGGCATATGGCAGCCCAAGCTTAAAGGCAACGTACCTGGCAAATTCTGTTTTTCCGGTTCCGGGGACTCCATATAACAGTGTACTATTAGTGTATGGGATGCCATACGCCAACATTTTGGTCGTCACATCGACACCCATCTTGATCTTGCCGTACAGAGCCCGCTGTTGGGCACCGAGATAGTACCTGGACTCGTTAAAATCGGACACGTCTTGCATCAATATAAGCCCTTTCAAGTTTGCCGGCAACTCAAACAAGGTTGTTGTTCCGTTTTCCAATAATTTTTTATAATATCCGGTTTTCCCGGCGTTCTTTTTGGTTGTATCATTCACGCAGCAGGCGATTGCGGCCTGTTTTGCGTCCTGGATGCGGTTTTCCGCCAGAGCGCGGATGCATGAAAGCATAAGATGATCCATTCCCATGTCCATTGTCCTTTCTATTGATCTCAAAACGGTTTTCATACCTACACAGTATGTATCTGCAAATCATGCCAATAAGATGCTTTATCCTGCTGGCTCCTTCGAGATGTTATCATGACAACAGTATGTCGCAGTTACGAGACTCATTTTTGCGGATAACACTTTTTGGTCGTCAAAATACAAATCCAAGATTCCAAAAACCCTTTTGGCTGTGTCCGCTTCCATTTTTCAGCAGTCTGCAGATACATACTGAAGATGTCATAAACATCATAAGATATGGAGAAGAAAGGAGAAAAAATATGCAGAAAATTATGAGAAACAGCGGATTTTGCAACGCGCAAAGCATTTTATTACCAAAAAGTGTTATCCGCAAAAAACGAGCTACAAATTTTGAAACATTTTGTATGTGAACATAAACTAAGACGAACGAAGGAGAAAAGATATGACGATTAAAGAAGTATTGGATGAATTCGCAAAGTTTGCGCAATACGATCCGGAGCAGACACGCTTCAATCTGGCATCCGCCAATTATGTGTTTCACGGAGCCGGCAAGGATATCGAGACGCTGCTTTCCGGCTATGACCCGTCCGGAGCTTTATCCGCGATGCGGGCGAGGGATGCAGTCATGGAGGTTGCGCAGAATACGAGCATTCCCCTGTATGGATGGCTGACGAACCCAGATGTTACACGGGAGATGCAGGAATATGCGACCATGTGGCAGCAGTTAAACGACCCGGAAGTCCTGGAGCAGGAGGATCATTACTTAAACAGCATGAATGAAACGCTGAAAAACTCCATGGGCATCGCCATGATCGGCGACAGGAACATGGAAGAGGAGCGTAAACACTTTTTAAAATCCACGATGCAGGTCATCCATGATCTCAAAAAGATGAGGATTGACTGCTATCAGAATAGCGGAATGCCGGTTGGCGAAGTGAAGAAGTTCCATACCAGGATTCTGGTCTTTGAGCGTATGTCAGACTGCATCCTCCATATTTCTAATGAACCGGATGCGATCTATCTGTGCTATATATCCAACCATCAGAGCGCAGGAGGATATTTCGCATTTCTGTTAAAGAACAATGGAAACCTGGTAGCGTTCCATGACCGCGTGGATGAGGTGTATATCGGACAGCACGGCAATTTACGGAACGGACGCTGGACGGACAGGCACATGGATCAACTGTTTCCCTATGATTATATTTTCCATTATGAAAATTACGACTACAAAGGATATGCGGGTACCTATGTCATCGACCAGGAAAAACTGGATTTCATTAAACTCGGTGTGGAAGTATATCAGCCACTCCTGGTAGCAATGATCATCCTGAAAAATAAGTACGAGGGATTGCATTTTGAAGCAGAACCGCTATTTTTGAATACGCTTATGGAACAGAACTTTTATCTGGAACATAAAGGCATGGCGGAAACGGAACTGGCCGTGATTGAGAAAAATGAAATTGTCATCAGGAACCGTCAGTATACCTGCACCCTGGAGACAGATAAGATCATGACGGATGAGGCTATAACCGGGAATTTGGATGCAACACGCACGAAGTGCCATGGGTAGCGCTGTATGGCGCCGGATTTAACCCGGATCTTTCAACTGCACTGGCCTCATGCAGCCGTACGCAGGAAGATGCTTACGCGGAGGAATTCATCGGGATCCAATACCGGATGGATAAGCAGGTATACTATGAAATCCGCAAACAGCTGGCTGAATATATCAAGCAGCAGATGCAAAAAGAGCTGCAGGAGTTTGGTGCCAGCCATGCCTGGGAGTATTGGAATAAAAAAGCGAAAAACAAAAAAGACCGATTCATCGATCTGATCTGCGAAAAAACATATCAGAGCTCGCATCCGGAGATAGATTGGGGCGAGGATATGATCTGTTTCGATGCCATTAAGCAGGAAGACTGGGGGTACCGCAGACAGGAACGCATTTATAACCAGAATCTTAAGTACCATTACGGCCGGCATTCATATGATATCCTGGATGACTGCAATGGCGCCAAATGTTCCGTTTTCTACCAGTTAGATCCACGTGACTGGCGTACCATGGAAGCATTCCTTGAGGAGCCGTTGCCTAAGATCTTCCAGGGATTTGGAGCAAGAAACTACAACGGGAATACGCTTTTGGATGCAGTTGACATGGTTGGCGAGCTGGAGTGTCCTCTTACCGGGCACTTTAATGGGTACAGTTTATGTATCGGGTTTTCAAAATCCGGATGGAAGAAAACGTATTACGACTGGCTGACTGCACATGGATATGGGGCGGAAATTGAGCGTCTGGAAACAGAAAGGAAAGAAACACTCAAAAAGAAAAAAATGGCCGAACAGGAAAAGGATATGCTCCCGGCAAAACCGTATCAGCCAAGTAATCAGTACGAACAGTATACCAATGCAGCGGAGCTGATTCGGGCGGAGCGGGAACTGCACCAGGTTTTCCCGGGAACTAAACTTGGCGTATTTGGGCAAGATCCGGATGCGGATTCGGTAACCGGAAAGCGTCACGTTATTTATACGGAAATCACCCTGCCGGTAAAAGGGAATAAGGACAAATTCAAACAGATGGAAGATCTTGGCTGGCGTGCGTTGTATATCAGCGTGCGGGAAGGCTGTCGGATGCAGCGCTTCCGCTATGACTTTATCTAACCAAACTGCAAAGGCTCATTCTGGAAACAGGGTGGGCCTTTTTTATGCGAAAAATGTAGCGCGTCCAACCAAGCCGTCTCCATACTGATAACGTAACAAATAATCATCATAAGAAATGAGAGGAGAAACAAAATGAGCAAAAGCACTACACGTTTGGTACGGGAATGCCCGGAGGACTTTATCGGACAGATCATTGATATTTTTGAGGATGATCTGACAAATGCAGCTTCTGACAAAGATGATGGTTCGTCTGTCCATATTACAGGCAACCGCTATGACCATCTTTCAGATGCCCTGAGAGAAACGCTGAAAAAATGGAATGTTTTGCCTGAGTCTGAAACACTGGCAGATACCAATGCAGACATGCTGATCGACGCACTGCAGAACGTGGATGACGATGAGGTTGCAGAATCGGTTGCCCCGTACATCAACTGCCCAAGTTCGGATGATTGCGGCTATCAGGGTGGCAGCGATCACTCACCGTGTATTACCTGCAAGATGAAATGGTTGAGAAGTACACAGGAATAAGGCAAAAACGACGAATAACAGTAAGGAGAAAAAGATATGACATTGTATAACATCGGAACATTTGAGACAAAAACAGACAGCGAAATGCGGGAACTTATTTCGATCATCAATCAGGTTGGGTTAGGAACCATGACATGCGATGAGAAAAATATATGCAAGACAGACTGTGGATATTCCCTGGAGGTTTCCGAATGCGAAGGCGATCTCGATCCCGCTTTAAGGGAGATTATCAAAGCATGCAAATCGGCCGGGTTGGAGATGAGTTTTTATATCACGCACTTTGAGGACGAAGAGGGCGGGTACATTTATCAAAACGGCGTATACGAAATCTTAGGGCGCGAAGATCTTTGTCTGCGGACAGTCAGCGACCGAGCACTTCTTGCGGAAATCCGAAGACGCGGATTGACGCAGGAGAATCTGTGACGCAGTGTATCCAACGACCTTATTTTCATCGGTAACGCGATAAACCGATACTCAAGAAATGGAGAAAATCAAAAATGAAAGAAAAAGATGCAAAGAGATGCTATAAGACGCGGCTGGCAGGACGCTCACCGAAAGGCACAGGAGTTGCCTCGAAAAAAATGTTTTTTACTGCATTACTTTGCGGTACCGCTTTTTGCGCACTGACAGCGTGTGATTTTTCCTATGCGGGCACTGCTGATACCAGCAGCACTGTGGTTGGGCGCGAAAATCCATTCCGGGAACTGACATGTGTACAAAATGGCATCACAAAAAAGATTGTTTACGATTATACGGACCCGGAAACAGGCGTGCATTATCTGATTTATTCAGAAGATCAGTACAATGCGGGAATGGGCGGTATCACGCCAAGGCTGAACCCGGATGGCAGTACTATGGTCGAAAAAACGGAAAAAGGAGAATAGAGTGGTGAGCGGCGAAGATATTCTGGAGTGGCGTAAGTTGCCGAAAGATTTCTATGTCCCAGGTGAGCAGATCAAACTGGTGCATTAACCCGGAATATACCCCGAATTTTACAACTAAAAATCTATGGAGTCATGCAATACGCGTGGCTCCATTTTTATGGACTTACGCGCAAGAGACGAAACGCATACTGATAGCGTAGTTATCAATCATAAGACGTAGTAGTTAAGGAGGAAGAAACGATGAGTAAATTTTTATGCAATGGAGTGATTGAATTCCCCGCCGACAAAATGGATATTGTGGCATCCGTCTTGCGAAAGCACGGGTTGGAAGATCCGAATTTCAAGGAAGAATGCCGCACGAAAGGGGAGAAGGCAACCTACTTTTTAAAGGAGTCATATGGTATGTTATTTGATAAAGACACCTTTAAGAAAGCATTTCTGGAGCTCTTAGACCAGGGTATCTACATGGTTGTCAATATCCTGTATTCCGCAGCAAACGGCACTGGGAAAGAATATGGGCTCAGAACAAGGAATGGAAAAATCTATGATCTCACTCCGGACGAGGTCACAATCTGGAACGCCGACACAGAGGATCTCATAAAAGAACTGGAAGAACGCGGGGCGCTCAGCAATGTTAAGCCTGTGCAGCCGAATGACGAGCCGGAGTTTATCGGGCGGCTGGTCGATATTATGGAGGATTTTCTGTACAAAAAGGGCGTGATGATCGATAATCCTGAAAGAGACGAGGATGGTGACGAAGATGCTGCGATTATTTACGGCAGCGACTATGATGCGCTTGCAGATGAATTCCGACATGTAATGAGGGCGTATCATTTTCTTAGCGATGGAGAATAACAAAGTTCTGACTGATTTACGGAGGTATAAGACGTGAAAAAACAAATGGAGCCAACTTTGAAAACGGATATCACAGAGAACGATTTGGTCAAAAAACTGATGGAATTTGATGTGACGCAAATTATTCCTACAGGTGATAACCAGAAGGATCCCATGCGCACAAAGCTGCAATTCTGTGTGTATGGCACTTATCGTTGGGAGAAAATGGAACATAACAGTGATACCTATGTTGCCGCTTTCCCGTATCCGGTATTTGAGCATCTGCGTGTGACCCAGGTATCAGAAGAAAAAGAGGTTCTGTACGAGCCGCAGGGAACCCGGCCATCCGACGTACCTAAGATCTTTAAGGCGATCGCTACCAGAGCCCTGGCAACGGAAATCATGGGAACTGTGGCTGAGATGTTTCAAATGCTGTTTTTGGATGAAGGGTTGCGCAAATTTGTAGATCATTTCCGGTCGGAGGAGAATCATGTCTTATCCATATCAGGACTCCCGGTTTATAAATACATCGTATCAGGAAATTTAAGAGAATGTTTGGAGCTGAGCATGGTTACTGATGCATTTATTTATTATTCGCAATACGGAATGTTTGACGCGTTGGGAACCATGGATCATCGTTTGGTCTCTGATAATGAATTTGCGGATAATTGTTATCTGGACTCCGTGGAAAATATCAGAAACGGAACCGAAAAACTCTTATGGGGAAAAATTCCAGAACAGAATGATGCTGAAAGCGTGAAGGCAGAGGAACTGTACTCAGAAGACCCGGAACAGGAAGAACCTGCTTTGGAATTCCGGTAATGACTGGTAAGCGTTCTGCAGCCATGCAAAGAGAAATCTGTGGCACTGAACCGTTCGGAAGCGAAAAAAGCAAAGGAGAACGAGCATGAATGTACTGGAACATTTTATCAAGGAAATCCATTCCGTCCGTGACATCACGGAAGAATTTAAGCAGCATAGCGGATATGAGCCGACAGAACCGTTGCTTCAAGTGGATCTGACCTATGACTGCTACGGGATTATCACAAGGGAAACGAAAACATTTTGGAAGAGCGACTTTGAACGGGCAAAAAAAGAAGGTTACTTCATGGCCTGATCGTCGCATCGTCCATACCAGAACTCCGGTCTTCTGACCGGAGTTTTTTTCGGCTCGGAGCTGGCACGCAATAGAAATACGTTTCCCCACACTTCCGGATGCGGATTATTTCCATACTGATATTGCCAATAAGAAAAGAAAAGGAGATAATGATCATGAAAAGAAAAAAGAGAAATGTGCGACCCTTAGCAATTTGCCGCGTTAGGGATGTATGGAGGGGTGAAAGATGTTAATCTTACCGATCAAAAAACAATGGTTCGACATGATCCTGACGGGCGAAAAGCGTGAGGAGTACCGGGAGATCAAGCCGTATTACACGCAAAGATTTAGCAAAGTGTTCCATATGGTGGACGGTATCCCTGTGGGCCAGCATGAAGAACAGGTGCGTTTCGCGAACGGATATGGGTGGAAGGTACCGGCATTCATCGCGGACTGCTGCCTGGAAAAACGGGGAGGCCGCGCAGAATGGGGTGCTGAACCAGGGAAAGAGTATTATGTACTGGTGGTTAAAAAGATCCGCTGGAAGAGCATGGATGGTCTTGGCGGGTATCTCGCTTCTGAAAATAGAAGGGTGTTCCCCGGGAACACCCTTACAAAAGGTCACCTGTAAGTATCAGTTCGCAGTTGCCATGCCGGCATTACAGCGAATTGCAGGTGTTAAGAAAGGAGTTATTATGGAAAAGAAAGAAATGAAAAAGAGGATCAGATCCGGGTATGTGGATATGTATGAGAGCCAGACGACCGACGAAGACATCCAAAAGGGATTTCAGCTCATCGAGAAAGAAGAGAGCGTCATCGGTAAGATCATGGAAGAGATGGCCTCTGACGGAGATGATGAGTCCGACAAACTGTTAAATCTGTATCTGGAATCTACGCCGAAAGAACGCGCTCTTCTGGATTGCGCCCTGATCGCACTTTGCGGCTGGTCTTTACATACCATTATTGACATGATGACGAAATCGGAAGATGAAGGAAATGTACCAAAGGAGGGTGTGCATCATGCGAACAAAGGAATTTCGGATTGAAAAAAGAAAAGTGAAAATCAAAGCAAGACAGAAGCTGGCCATACAGATAGCCCATCACGGCAATATCGCGTCGCCGCAAAACAAGCATCGCGAGAAGGTGGATGCCGCAGTTTCCGGAGTGAAGCCTGGACTGTTTGCCAAACATGATTATGGCGTTGTGACTTATGGAAAACCAGTTAAGACGAAAACGCGCAAACGGAAAGCGTCGTATCGTCATTCCGGAGGATACGGAGCGGCAAAATGCTATTCAGCGCACGATCAGCGTGAACTGGATCGGCATTCCGGCGAAATGGAGGAAATGGAACATGATTTATAAGGAAGACAATGGACAGATCGTTGTGCGGTTAAACTGCCAGGAGGAAATTTCCGATGTGATCAATGCATTGGATCTGTACTCCAGGATTTGGATCGGGCAACTTTTAGAGATCGATGATCAGATGATCTGGCTGAAAGAGAAATTGTACGAGACGGATTCAGCTGCCAAGATGACTCCGTTTTTCGTAAACATCAGGAATCGCATCTTACCAGGATCATTAAAGGATATCGGGAACACGTTACATAGTTCATACGGGATCTTTTCCAAAAAGATCGACCGGCGTGCGAGGATTGCGTATGATATGCAGCAGGTGATCCGATATACGTCTGCGTGGTATTTTCACCCGGATGGTGGCCATAGTATTGATTTCGGTACGCCGATGCAGGCAGAGGAAACGGTGAAAATGCCTGTGGCCAATTGCATTGCGCATGAGCATGAGACCGGGATGGAGATCCATCTCACCTGCTTATCGCAACTGGAAGTATTTAAGGAGGCAATCGCCGTTCTGGGATGCCTGTATGGAGGTAAGATCTGCGATTTGTTTGCATATTATACGAAAGATGCGGATGCACTGACCGTTGCTCGGCATATAGAGCAGTATTACTCAGGGCTCAAGGATAAGGACGAATTACCGAAAATATCAGACAGCTTGATCGCTGAAGCATGATAAGTGTTAGGCCCTTCTCAGATTTTTGAGAGGGGTCTTTTTATGCCCTTTTTGACCAAAAAGTGTTATCCGCAAAAATATCTTTCGAAAATAAGTTACATATTGATGGCGTAGCGATTTCTGAACGAAGGATCGGGAACGGCGAAGTGCCAGAAAAAGAAACCACCCTGTGAATTGATCGCTTGCCTGCTCTACGAGGGTTCTTCAGAACAGGGTGCAACTCAGAAAGAAAAAATACGAAGGAGGGATTTTTATGTTTTACGCTCACACATCAGCGCATGGGCTGGAACCTTTGGAAGACCATTTGCGTTTTACGGAACGCTTAGCGATGAGATACGGAGAAACATTCCAAAGCGCCGGATTATGTGCTTTAATTGCTCGTCTGCATGATCTTGGAAAGCGGACTGAGAAATTCCAAAATGTTTTAGCGGGAAAAGAGAATCATATCGATCACGCGATCGTCGGCGCGTGGTATCTAAATGATGAATATTTTAATTGTGCCCAACACTACACCGATGATGCATGGATCCATGCCCTATGTTGCGCCGCGATTCGCGGGCATCACTCTGAATTATGCGGGCGGCTTATATCACCATCTTTGGACGATTTATGTCTGCCAGATGACGATGAATATGACATCCCATTGAATTCTAACGGGAAACGCTCTGCACTGCGCGATGAATCCGAATATGATGAAGTGGCAGCATACGCACAAACGCAGAAATTGCTCTCTCATTTGTCTGACGGAGATTATCTTACGATCGATCGTACCAACCCGGAAGCCAGAATGCTCTATGCCAGAATGGTGTTTTCCTGTCTTGTGGATGCAGATTACACCGCAACCGCCTCTTTTAACAGTCAGCATGAGCCTGACGCAGAACGGGTTATCTGCCCTGATGAAATGTTGACAAAACTACATCAATATAGAAATTCCATCATCCGCGCTGCTGCAGACTCCGGCAAGGCAGATCTTCCAATCAATCAATTGCGAAATGAAATTTATCGCGATGCTTTTATTCGTGGAAACGGGCCTGTTGGATTTTACACGATGACTGCTCCAACCGGTACAGCAAAGACTTTGGCCCTTATGGAATTTGCCCTGCAGCAGGCAAAAAGAAACCATTTCGATCGAATCATTGTGGTATTGCCGTACCTTTCGATTATTTCACAGAATGCAGAAGAATATCGGAAGGCCTTTGGAGCTGATACGGTCTTGGAGGATGACAGTAATACCGAATTCCCGGAAGAAGTGAAATTATATGCAGATCGTTGGGATGCCCCTGTGATTGTTACAACCAGTGTGAAGTTTTTTGAAACGCTTGGCGGCAATATGGCGGTACCGTTACGCAAATTGCATCATCTTGCCAATGCCTGCGTTGTTTTTGATGAATGTCAGACGTTACCGCATCAGCTAACCACCTGTACCATTAAAATGCTACAGGCACTGCCGGAATATTTTCATACAACCGTTTTGTTTTCCACAGCTACCCTGCCTGTATATTCCTACAGACGTACCTTGGAGCATTTTCAACCGGTAGAAATTATTGAAAACGTAAAAGGTACATACCAAAAATACGATCAGTTGAAAGATACGACGGTAATCGCTCTTGACAGTCCGATGACATATGAGTCCATATGGGAAAAATTCATTGGCGTAGATCAAGCGTTAATTGTATTCAATACGGTGAATGCGGCATTGGAGATGTATCATTACATACAGGACAGTTTAGGATCCGGCTCCGTATTTTATTTATCCTCCGATTTATGCGCAGAACATAAACAAGAGATTATTCGATTGGTCAAAAGAAAATTAAAAAATCAAGAACAATGTTTCCTGGTTAGTACGCAATGCATTGAGGCCGGTGTCGACCTCGATTTTCCAAGCGGCGCCAGGGAATACGCACCTCTGTCTTCTGTTATACAGACAGCCGGACGTATCAACCGTAACGGAGAACATCCGGGTACTTTTTATGTTTTCGGCCTCGGAGAGCGGAATGAACGGAGATATCCGGACATCACTTATCAGAATGAGTCCCAAGTCACTGAATTTTTAGCGAGTGAATATGGAGGGTTAAGTTTAAACGATTTGTCTTTGATGGATGCGTATTATAAACGTGTTTATTACGGAGACCGAGAAGCAGGACAGGACTCTCTGGAACTTCAAAAAGCATGTAAATATGCGGATGTCCAAGCCTTTTCGGAACAATATCATATTATCGATGACAAGAATCAGATCATTGTTATCGTCCCATACGAGCAGCTCAGCACCGAATTTGATCATCTGTCTGCTGAACTGCAGGAGCAGGATTATTGCATTTCGAAAGTGCAGATGAGATCCAGCAAAAAGATTCAAGTATCACGTTATGCCAGCAGGAAGAATATGGAATTTCTGCGCCGCCATTGTCATGCACTCTTTATGCGTACTTCAAAGTATGGGGAACGAATTCCCTTGAACTGGATGATTGCGGACATGGATAATATTTACAATCCTCAAACAGGATTACAACGCGAAGAGTCAAAAGATTCGTTCGTATTTTAGTGTTTCCCTAAGTTTCCGTCTTGCGAGCTTTGTTTTTATCTGTTTTTTGACCAAAAAGTGTTATCCGCAAAAAATGCGTTCCATTTTTATCATACATACTGAAAGGGATGATACAAAGCAGTTCGGCGATAGTATTCTTCGGAAACGCTCTGGAGAGTTCGGTGCCGGCGATCATTTCAGCTTTACAAAAATATCTGGTATCGGCGCACAAATATTTGTCAAATCGCGGCCTTTGCGATCGCGTGAATTGAAATAGCAACGGGAAGGGGTCTGGAGGAAGGTCTGGGTATCGCGGCCCTTGCGGTCGCGTGAATTGAAAATAATACTGCTCTATATGCCGGGCAACGGTCAATGTAATCGCGGCCCGTGGGGTCGTGTGAATTAAAATTGGATTAAGATACAGGCATTTATGGCAGAAAAATGACCAAAAAGTGTTATCCGCAAAAATGCGGTTGATCTTTATAAGACATACTGAGAATATCAAATTATGGAAGGAGTGAGTTCAGTGCCGAAAGAAGTTGTGGTGGATGTGTTCGGAAACTTTGCCTGTTTCACAAAACCGTACGCGAAAGTAGAACGCGTATCATATGATGTGCCGACTCCGTCAGCATGTCGCGGAATTCTGGAAGCAATTTACTGTAAACCTGTTGAATTTTATTACCAAATCAAGAGAATCGAGGTAATGAAACCAGTTCGTTATTTCAGCATGAAACGCAATGAAGTATATCAAAAGTCGGCAGACGCGAATCCGATTGTGGTGGACGAAAAGCGGACTCAGAGAAATACCGTGTATCTGAGGGATGTTTATTACCGTATTCATGCGGACATCGTAAAGTTTCCAACATGTGACTCAAGAGTAACGGAAGCATCTTTACAGGCGCAGTTTAACCGGCGTATCAATAATGGGAAATGTTTCCATCAGCCGTTCTTTGGAATGAAAGAGTGCATGGCTTTTTTTAGTCCGCCGGATGAAAACGTGCATCCAATCAAAGAAAGCCGGAATTTGGGCATCATGCTGTATGATAATTTCGACATTCGTACGATCGTACCATTAAATACGAAAACGCACGAGGGAAAAATCTGCAGAACTTTTTTTGATGCGGTGATGCAGAATGGTACGATCGTTGTACCGGAATATGACAGTGGGGAGGTGTGGAAGATCGATGTACAGAGCGTTGTATGATTTCGCTAAGAGCCGCGGTTTAACCGTAGCCGGCAATTACGGATCCAGAACAATTGCTGCTTATATAGAGCTTGATGAATCCGGGAAATTCTGTGGCGTGAGTGTCCGCTCAAAAGAGCAGCGCAAACAAAAAATCGTCTGCCCGCAGACACCAAAAACAAATGCCATGTCACCAATTGCCGAAAAAATCAGATATATATTCCCAGCAGATGCTTCTCAGGATGCAAAAAAACATGCCGAATGGATGCAGTTGATGGAGCAGGGCAGCGATACATCGGGGACGCTCCGCATTATCTATCAATTTGTACAGTCGCTGGCTGATACAGACGCGCAGAAAACATTGTTTGAGCAATTCGATGCTGCGAAATTATTACCGCAGGATTTTGTTTCATTTCGAATTGCCGGCAGAAATGCAGAAGCGGAAACTGACTGGAGAAAATGGTTTGATGAATACTCGGATGGGTTGCGCAAGGTAAATCAGAAAGATGGAGGACAGATCATTTCCTGCATTTCCGGAAAACCCGTAGTTCCGATTGCAACGTCATTTCCGATGATAAAGGCTCCACAGACCGGAACCGGAGTGCCTGTCTTTTCCTGCAATCATAAATATAAGAGCGGTAACGCATGCGCTTTTCGTTCATATGGTGAAGACGCACCGACCGCCTGCCCAATGTCACAGGAAGAAGTGGATACGATTCGCACAGGATTGGAGTATTTGCTGCAGTCTCCAGACAACTGGAACCGCACATTCGGATTGGTGTTTTGGTATGACGATCCTGATGCTGAGAATTTGATCGAGAAAGTATTAAACGCAGAGAACGACGAAGATTATCAGTTGTTGATGACGGAAATAGAAGATCATAATGTAACGCTGCAGTCAAAAGATCAAATGTATCAGTCTGGCCTGAATGCGCTGATGGACGGCAGTGGGGTCCGTACCGGACGTATACATGCCTGTTATCATATGATGGGAGTACGGTTCCCAGCTCAGGGACGTTTTTATCTGACAAATTATACCAAAGATACGTATGCTCATTTAAAAGAAAATATAAAAAGATGGTATCACGATACTGCGTTACTGAATCCGTATACCGGCAATGATAGCAGTATTGTTAATTTGTGGTCCGCATTGTTCGGGCTGTTGGATCATCCGGATGCGAAGGACAAACAGAAAGAATTTCAGGTTGAATATGGTATGGATTCAGATCAATTTTTAAAAGCTGTGTTGTCTGGTGGTCCATTATCATTTCATATGCTGATGAAGGCTTCTGCACATATTGAAAAAGAGATATTGGATAAGAAAAAGGAAGACTGGCCGCTTCCAAGGTGCTTGTATTTACAGATTATTAAAGCATATTTTATCAGAAAAGGAGACGATGAGATGGGATGTATCAATTATTCTGGACCGCATAAGGTTGCTCATGAATGCGGGCGTTTATTGGCTTGCATGGATGCCCTGCAGAATGCGGCAATGTATCAGTCTGGTGGAGTCAGCGGAACGGTGGCGAAAAAGTATTATAAGGCTTTCAAACGCTTCCCCGGAAGAATGATCAGTGCTGTTACTGAAAATCAGGAGGTGTATCTGTCTAAAATTCGCGCTGTCAATATTAGAGATAAATACGCCTGATGCTTGGAGATATCGCGGCGAAACTTGGTGGGGATGTGCCGGCCCAGTTTACCATGGAAGACCAGGCAGCGTTTGATATGGGCTATTTCCTGCAGCGCGCTGAATTCATCCGCGAAAGACAGGATGCAGCGCAGAAGAAAAAAGAAAAAGAAGAAAGAGTAAAAGAGGAGGAATAACAAATGGTACACGCTAATTTTGAGGGAGCAACTAATGTAATTAAAAACACATACACAGTGACATGCATTCTTGAAGCGGTTATGACAAATCCGAACGGGGATCCTGATATGGGCAATACTCCAAGACAGGATATCGAGACTGGCATTGGCGTGATTACGGATGTAGCTTTGAAGCGTCGCATCCGCGATTATGTAGAGGCGGCTTACGGAGAAGAGTCAGGAATGGAAATCTTAATGCACAATGGCGTCAGCGTGAATAAGGAAATCGCTAAGGCGGTACTGGAAGTGAACGGAATGCAGAAATTTTCCGAGAAATTCACGAATCCGAAAGTCCGGGAATCTGCGGATTTCATTAACCAGAAATTCTGGGATGCCAGAACTTTTGGGGCAGTGCTGGCAACTGGTAGAAATGGAGGACAGGTTAACGGACCTGTGCAGTTTGGCATGGCGATGTCAGTGGATCCAATTCATATTGAAGATATGACAATCACCAGAATGTGCTATGCGGATGGTAAAGACTTTACGACTATTGAAGAATACGAAAAAGAAGAAGCAGAACGTCCACAGGATAAAAAGCGCACTATGGGTAACAAAAAAGTGATTTCATATGGTTTGTATATAGTCCAGGCAACGATCAGCCCCTCTCTGGCAGCTAAAACTGGTTTTACGGAGCGTGATCTGCAGATTTTATTTGAAGCGATGTTACAGATGTACGATTTTAACAATACAGCATCTAAGCAGGGAATGCGCATGGCTTCGCCGCTGATCATTTTTAAACATGTCGGTACACATCCGGAAAATCCAGATGAGGCAGCTAAAGAGGCGTTACTTGGATGCGCACCAGCGCATCGCCTGTACAATATGCTCCATGTGACCAAAAAAGGCACTGTAGAGTTTCCAAGAAGCTTTGATGATTACGAAATCGCATTAAAGGTTTCGGAAATTGAAAAGGCAGCAGCAAGCGGTGTTCAGATTGGTTTTAAGGACTTGCCGTTTGCAGATGTTGTGTGGGAGCAGAAAAATCCGGACGAATTTGCAAACATTGCAAAAGAAAACAATATTCAGTTGGTATAGCATCAAGGTAATCCCTTGCGATCATATTTTAGCTGTATTGATTTATACTAATTGCATAAATATAGCTGTGATATTTTGTAAAATATTATCCCGTGTAAATAGTGCATTAACTGCGTATCCATGCTTTTTTATACGGGATATATGAGAACCGTAATAGATTTATCGCAATAATTTGTTGAATATTGCGATCGCGGCCCGTATGGGTCGCGTGAATTGAAATGCCATGGATGCCGCCGCCCAGGAACATTTTGACGATCGCGGCCCGTATGGGTCGCGTGAATTGAAATGTCCCAGGTCTATGTCTGTGTGGCGGTCGCCGAATCGCGGCCCGTATGGGTCGCGTGAATTGAAATGCCATACATCAAGTTATACCTTAAAGACCTTATGTAATCGCGGCCCGTATGGGTCGCGTGAATTGAAATTCCACCATGGAGACGACTCCGCCCTCGTATTCATATCGCGGCCCGTATGGGTCGCGTGAATTGAAATTCTGGAAAGTTATCTTTCCACGCATATACAACACCATCGCGGCCCGTATGGGTCGCGTGAATTGAAATGGGATAACTCCTCCAATGTACTCAACATATCCGGAATCGCGGCCCGTATGGGTCGCGTGAATTGAAATTATCCGCTTCGCGTTGCACTGTCAAGTGTATGTATATCGCGGCCCGTATGGGTCGCGTGAATTGAAATTAGAAAGGAGCTCAACACATGGTTAACGAAGGAATCGCGGCCCGTATGGGTCGCGTGAATTGAAATTATGCAGGTGTGCGATGAGTGGAAAGATGGTGCCCCATCGCGGCCCGTATGGGTCGCGTGAATTGAAATATCCACGCTGGTTCTAAGGAGTGAAGCTATTCAATCGCGGCCCGTATGGGTCGCGTGAATTGAAATTTACTCTCTCTGTATTCGTCCATAATTTACTCTATCGCGGCCCGTATGGGTCGCGTGAATTGAAATGGGCTCGGCAAAGCACAACGACCGAACATTCGATCGCGGCCCGTATGGGTCGCGTGAATTGAAATCATTTTCCCACGAAAGTCCCGGTATGCAGTTCTCTATCGCGGCCCGTATGGGTCGCGTGAATTGAAATTGTCGCGTGAGCTCTGCCGCCTGCTCCTGTGCCCATCGCGGCCCGTATGGGTCGCGTGAATTGAAATTTCCAGATCTTACGCGACTACAACTGGGACCCTCATCGCGGCCCGTATGGGTCGCGTGAATTGAAATTGAATATGCCACACTGAAAACTGTGATGTTTAACTATCGCGGCCCGTATGGGTCGCGTGAATTGAAATCCGCTACAGAAGCTTTCGTGCTCCCGTCTGAACCGATCGCGGCCCGTATGGGTCGCGTGAATTGAAATTACCAGGGAGTGCCAGGAGACTGCCGTTTTGTCATCGCGGCCCGTATGGGTCGCGTGAATTGAAATCTTTAAGTGGCAGGGGAGACCCCTGCACCCTTATATCGCGGCCCGTATGGGTCGCGTGAATTGAAATTCTCCCGGTCATCATGTTGTTATACATCTGGTCATCGCGGCCCGTATGGGTCGCGTGAATTGAAATTTAAGTTCATGATATTTGCTTTTAGTAAGCCAGGATCGCGGCCCGTATGGGTCGCGTGAATTGAAATTTTCCTGAAAACTGATATTCGGTAACAGTTTTTTGATCGCGGCCCGTATGGGTCGCGTGAATTGAAATGGGAGCCGGACGGCGAGCAGACAGCAGTGACAATCGCGGCCCGTATGGGTCGCGTGAATTGAAATGTTTATACTCACGTCTCACGGCATCCTCAACAAATATCGCGGCCCGTATGGGTCGCGTGAATTGAAATCTCGCTCATGGTTTCCGGGAGTCCCTCGAAGTGAATCGCGGCCCGTATGGGTCGCGTGAATTGAAATACAAAATCATTCGAGACGAATGAAAAGCGAAAAGCATCGCGGCCCGTATGGGTCGCGTGAATTGAAATACTTGCTGTCCTGTCATATGCGTGTAATCGTCATAATCGCGGCCCGTATGGGTCGCGTGAATTGAAATTTTCTGCATCACGTTCCGCGTGTTGTGCCACTTTATCGCGGCCCGTATGGGTCGCGTGAATTGAAATGTCCGCAGCGGCAGAGAGGAGAGTAGTGAGATGGCATCGCGGCCCGTATGGGTCGCGTGAATTGAAATTCGGTAACGATTCAGAAATGGACGACCGCGGGGATCGCGGCCCGTATGGGTCGCGTGAATTGAAATACAGACA
>NZ_QUDH01000024.1:0-46118 GCF_003477445.1 Clostridium sp. AF50-3
CATAGCATCCTGGTATGTCTTATCATGTTCCAAACGGGATAAGAGCTTATTTCCGTGTTTGACGCAGACGTTATGGATATGGGTCATGGCACGGAAGCGTTTTTCCATTGCCTGGGAACAGGTTTTGGTATTTAATAAGATCTGTACGGTATGCATGTGTTCCCTCCTTTCAAGATTTACCATCAGTATGTCGCATCTTAAGATCTTGGCTTTTTGCGGATAACACTTTTTGGTCGAAATGATAAAAAGCATTGATTCATTTGGTTAGATAAGAGTACAAAAGAAAAAAGCTGGCACAATTCATCTCACGACTAAAGTCACGAGCATTCTTGTGCCATGCTGTAAATAAAAAAGGAAAGTTGACAATTACAATATTATGATATATTATAATAAATGAAGGGAAACCTTTTGAGACGCATACTCATAAAAATGCTTTCCTTACCAATGAAGCAGAACCCGTGGTGGAAGGCGGTGACTGTGGAGGTTCGAGAAAGGTGGCAGCTTACCATAATCCATCTTAGCTTCGGCGAAAGAAAGTTGTATTTCAAAAGAATAAAAAGCCTTGCAGACATTTCTCTGTAAGGCTTTTTATTATACTAGGAGTTATATGGATATAATTTATGAAAAGTACCGGGCAGAGTATGCCGCAGTGCTTTGGATTTTAAATATGGACTTGAAGTAAAAACGTAATCCGTAAACCTGTCACGAGGAACCCGTAAACTATTCCTATATCCTGGGAGTCCGGCGTACTCCCGCGGAGTCAGCCATTAGGTCCCGGACCGAACGCATCCCCCGAACCCGGAAAACCCGGGCTATATCCATTCTTCGGGAATGGTGATGCTCGGAAAATAAGGGAAGTCTCAATCTATGGAAACGATGTCTTTCCGTGAGAAGCTCTCACCGGGAAGCTCGTGGCTTTAGTCATGAGAGGACGTCACTTATGCTGCAGCCAATCAGAAATTCTTTTCCAGCCAATTTATCATATTCTTTGATTGCAATGGATAGTAACTCTTTTGTCGAATCATAAATCATACTTTTCTCCACGTAAATGGGCGGTTGTGTATAACACAGCCGCCCATTGTATTTCAGTTTATAATGTTGCTGCCCCAACATGTGAGCCTCTCACTCACTTGACATATCAGAAGAAAAATCTTCTGCGGGTGTTTCCGATGGTGGCAGTTTTTATATGTTGCCCGAAAAGCAACACTGCACGCTCCTTATGCAGACGTCCAATCATTCTGATTGGGAAAGGATTACACCTTCCGGCACTTAAATTTTAACATGTGTGCAACTAAATTTCAAGATAGCCTGCAAGTTATTTTTAACATAAGTTCCGAGAATTCCCCCGCCTCCGCAGGTGGTGGGATGAATCGATTAGATTAGAAAATAGGATGAAGGACGGACAGATTTTATTTCTGTCTGTCTTTTTTGACCAAAAAGTGTTATCCGCAAAAATGCCGTCTGAAAATATACTCCATACTGATGGTGTAACGATTTCTGGAAGGGAGGAGTACAGATGGCAAAGCGTAAGAAAAAGGACGCAGCCTGCGAACTGGTCGCTTACCGGTTCTACGGAGTTCCGTCAGAACAGGATGCGGCCCAGGAAGATAAAACATTTGGGTGCTGCCGGTATCTGGAAGCGGATGCTGGGGGACCATAATACTCTGTACGCGGAGATCGGCCATGTCCTGAATAATACACCGGCGGATTATAAGGACCTGGATGAATGCTTCTTCTTAAACGAAGTGGATTCCCTTGCCCTGGCCAATACCGCCCTGAACCTGGACGCAGCTTTTGAACAGTTCGTGATCTGTTTCCGGCAAAAAAAATACCCGGGCAGCAGCTTTCGCTACTGGTCCCGGATACTTGTAATTTGCTACCCGATTTTTTGTGCATTTCTCCATTTTCCGCATCATAAGGATACAATGCCGTCCTCCACGATGCCCAGGTTTTTGAACTCGTTGGTGACGTTTGCGCTTTCATCCAACAGATCTGGAAACTGTTCATAGTCATCTTCGTCTGTAATCTGGTTGACTTGATATGCTGCATCATAAAGTGCTTGCAGCGCTTTTTGCACTTCTTCCTTATGCCCCTTCAGCTGCGCTTCCGGTTCTTCCTCTGGCACAGCCCTGTCCTTGCGGATTCCCTCCAAAATGATGTCGTTTTGGTCGGTCGTTACGCGAGACAGCTCCATGGAAAGGATGTCTTCGGGAGCGTATACCGGGGAACCGGGTCCATCATATACCGGAATCTTTCCCTTCCATCCCGCTTTTTTCGTGCAGTCAAAAATTTTGACATAACAATTTACATCAAACGCTGGATTCTGGACAAATTCTCTGATTAACATATTTTTTCTCCTCTCATTTCCTATATTTGTTTTGATTACAGTAACAGTATGTGTTTCCGGCATGTTGTGAACGGGGCAAAAACGCATTTTGATCTGTTTTTTCGGCATAATCCAGTTAATATTTTCATGGTTTCGCACCTGAATAAAAGCCCAAAAAAGAGGGCGGTTGCCCGTCCTCTTTTTAATCTTCGTAATGCCCTTTGCATGAAACAATATAGATTATCTCATCTTTCTCAAAATAAACAATTCTATTGGCATCGTCAATACGCCTGCTCCACATACCTCTCAGATTTTCTTTTAGTGGTTCGGGTTTTCCAATACCCTCAAAAGTACTTCTTTGGATATCCTTGATAAGTCCGTTAATTCTTTTCAGAGTTTTCTTGTCCTGCGTTTGCCAGTACAGGTAATCGCTCCATGCTCTATCTTCCCATAGCAACCTCATTAGTCCACCTCTATCAAATCATGCTCTGCGAAGTGGGCCTTACCGTCTTTTATATCACGCGCAATATTTTCTAAATAGCGGATATTGCTATCAGAATAAAATGGGTCTACTGATACTTCAAAAGGAATACGCTTTTCTCTACCTACTTTTTTAGCAAACACAGTGAACGCCGCACTCATTGAAAGACCTAATTCGGAACATGCCTGCTCCATGCTCTTTTTTACTTCTTCGTCCAGTTTGAAATTTACATTTACAGCCCGTGCCATCTTCAACACCCCTTTCTTATCTACATTATATGCTATAATAAAGAAATATACAAGCGTTTTTCTTTATTTTTTATTTATAATGTAGACCCGGGCAGCAGCTTTCGCTGCCGGCTCCGGGTACTTACTTTTTGTCATCGGATGTCCTTGTGGTGGTATACATTACCATTATCACAGTGGACAAGGACCATCTTGTTATATACATCTACGGAAAGCACCGTTAAGATCTCTCCGGTCTCTTTCACCATGATCTCATCTTCGTTATGCAGTTTTTCTGCCTGTCTTCTTGTCATTTCTCACTCTCTTCCTTTTCTTCTTTTGCAGTTTCCTCCGCTTCCGGACGGCATTCTTCTTCTGGAGATTCTGCGGGGTTTTTGGCCTCGCTTTCCCGGATGGCGTCCTGCGCCGCCTTCTGACATGCTTCGAGAGTCCCGTATTCGGAAAGCATCCCGTTTGTTCCCATGCGAAAATAACATGCTTCCTGTTCCTTATCATCGAAGAACTGGACATACGGGTTGGTTTTTAGCAGCTTCACCACCTGTGGCATGGCCGTGCAGACCCTGTCGCAGTAGACGGTGCCAGAACTGGTCCCATCTTCCGTGATGCCGCTCACGCGATAACCTTCCCACTGGAAATCTTCCGGATGGGTTTTGATAAAGCGGCCCGCCACATACATAAAGTCAGCCATCAGCCGTGCCATGTCACGCATGGCATGCGGCCCGCGGCCCCTGGTTAAGAAGGTTCCAAGGCGGACAGCCCGATTCTTCGGGGCTGGATATTCCAGCCAGACATCGAGACGGATGCTGTCTCCGGTCCAGTTCTGGTCGATACGGCTGTAAAACACGCCGTCTGCGCGTGTGATTGGGCGGCTTTTTGCATCCGGCACGGAAGTTTCCACGATCTTTGGGAACTCGATCTGCTTGCATATCATGGTAAAAAAATCTCCGGTCATGTATGGGTTTTGCTGTGTTCTCATTGTTTTTCTCCTTTTTCGTATCCGGCGCAGGAGATCCCCGCGCCGTAATGTTTTTGTTTGTTTCTATAAGTAATCCAAAAACAGCCGGACATTGCGCCATTCATAGGCGCAGTCCTCCGATTCCAGATTAACGTCATCTAAGATCCTGGCAACGGACTGTTCCAATTCCTGTACGTCTTTCACTTCCAACTCTCCCCACAATCCTGCATCTATCAGGAAACAGGAGCTGGTATTGTTATGTCCGTCGATATGGCAGATCTCAAACTCTTCCGATGGAAGCAGCTTCATCAGGCGCTTCATACCCTCCTTTGTCATATAAGATTCCGGATCATACTGGAGTCCCGCAATCAGATACGTCTTTGTTGTCTCTGGTTCTGGTTCGGTTCTGGTAACTCCTGTCTGTGCCGGCATGGCGTACGTCTTATAGTACCGGATCAGGTCCCAGATGGAAGAAATCTCAAGGAATGCCAAAACCTGCTGTTCCTTTTCCTTTCCTGTTTTTCCGTCCACCGGCTCCCCGATGAGCTTGCTTAACGCGTCATCATTGCATAATGCGAGAATTCCGTCACAGATCTCTGCCGTGATCGCATCCATTTCCTTTTCGGACGGCTCGCACTCATCGATGCATCCGCGCACACGGACGATTACATGGTGGAACGAGGTCACGCCTTCCGCCTGGTAGGTGACATCCCTTAAAAACGGGTCACCGACCAGCCGTTCGGATAAGAGGGTTAAGAGCCCCTTTAAATCGTTTACGACAAGTTCCGCCGGGTTTACAGCTACGAACCCTTCCAGGTATGCATCCTCATTGCATAACATCCACTGTTCCCTGACGGACAGGGGCTTTGAAAGGAACCCGCACGGTTCTTTCACCACGGCTGTCCTGTTTGTTTCCATTCTGTTTCTCATCTTCTTTTTCTCCTTTGTTATTTTTGTTTTTTCGTTCCTACCACACGATATCCAGGTTGTCGGAAGCGATCAGGCGGTACTTTAAAATCTCGCAGATGGACTGTTTGTCCATGCGCTGCCAGTCATACGCGTAAGAGGCTGCTCCGAAGTTGTCCCAGGAAAAATATTCTGTGCAGCCGATTGCGAACTGAACCGGATCGTACGTTTCTTCTGTCATGCCAAGAAAATCCATGACGGATTTCCGGTCACCCCAGCCGTTCTCCTGAAAGTCATCCAGATCTACTTCTACCTCGCCGAACTGGTATAAGTCTTCCTCATCCGGGTACGGGCGGCATAAAAGCATCGGGAATACGGTGTCGGAATGTTCGGTGTCTACAAGGATCCCGTTCTCAAAAAAATTTTTGTCTCCATAATTTCTGTACATTTTTATTTCCTCCTTTTCTTATGATTTGTTAGATACACCTTCAGTATGGAAACGCGCCGCTCTCTTCACGGGCATAAAAATACCCCCGTGGAAACTGTTCCATGGGGGTAGGAGTCTTGAGACCTAATAAGTCCGGCCACCGTAGTAGCCGATTACAATGCCAACCGCCTCCTCGAAGGAGCGGACGTTAAAGGAACTCATGCCGAATGGGGCTGTCAGGGTTGTGCCGGACCAGAAATACGTTTTTCCGTCCGAACAGGAAATGTTCGGTGCGCTCGCCGTGATCATAACCCCTTGTTTCGTTATTATCGTCGTGCAGCCTGCCATGTTTTTCTCCTTTCTGTATAGTTCGTGCGTTTCCCGGATGGAATCGTACCCGGTGCGGCCCATTCCGAAAAACCCGAAATAGTTATAAACCAGGAAAAGTCTGGTTACGCGCCCGCGCCTTCCGGGGAAGGTTCCGTCTGTGCCTCTGCCTCTGGCTGGGCTTGCGTTTCCGTTTCGGATCCTTCTTCGGTCACAAATCCCGGGCCATATTCCTGCGTCTCAGTCTCTGCGGCTTGAGTATCATCCGTTTCTTCCTCTTGCGAGAGGACCCCGGGGCCGTATTCAGCTGTAGTTTCCTGCACTTCCGTCACTTCCGCCACTTCCCCTGCGGACGTTCTGGTAAGCGTCTCCGTCCAAGTTGCCTCCGAACCGGTAGCGGTCTGATCGTCCAGCTGCCCTTCTGCGGTTGTTTCCGATACCGGTCTTGCGATCGCAACTGCCTTTGCGAGGCTGATCTCGCTCATGACAACGCGTCCCAGGGTGGAGGAGGCCTGCACCATCAGTCCGCCGTCACAGACCATGGCGACATGGCTGATGTTCTTATACCGCCCGTTCTGCTTGAACGAGTAAAAGATCAGATCCCCGGCTTTTAAATCGCCGGCATCGACACCCCTTCCGGTTCCTTCGAGATACTCCGCGATACTGGCTGCCGTATGGCAGTTTACCGGGTCGATGTTCACCCCAGCATCCCGGTATGCCCAGTACACTAGGGATGAACAGTCATAGGCGATCCCGCTGTCCCTCCTTGGCTGGGAGTACGGGAATCCGAGCCGTTTCTGCGCGGCCCTGGCGGCATCTAATGCTACGGGTAGTTCTTCCGTGGAGCCGGTCGCCCAGGCATACCGTCCGGCATCCAGGGAATTGACCGGTTCCCATGCTTTCTCATCTACGCCGTCATCCGTGCCTGCTTCCTCTGTAAACTCCGCTTCTTCTTCGATGAGCCCTTCCATGAGCGGTGCCATTTCTTCCTGCCAGTCCTCCGGTACCGTATCGTTTCCGCTTAACTGCAGGTACATTTCTTCCGTATAGGTGAACCCGATCTTCCTGTAATCTCCTACCGCCCGTTCCCGGTCCGTCCCACGGTCGGAGAGAGCACGGAACATGCCGCTTAACTGGGCTTTCCGCTTCGCTGCTTCGGTATCCGCACCTGTTTCCGCCACCTCTTTTGCATCCGCTTCCGCCACCACGACGGTTTCGTCTTTCTTTGGTGTCTGTGGTGTAATGCCGTAGGCCAAGAAGCATGGAAGAAAGGATACAGACAGTAACAGTGCAACATTATGCTTGATCTTTAATCTGACTGGCTGCATGGTCCCGCTCCTTCCTTACTGTCCGTCTGCCGGCGTCTGGCTTTCCGTTGCTTCCGGCTCTGTTTGGCCCTCCTGCACTGCATCCGGTGCTGATTCCGGTGTTTCCTGCGCGGTTTCCGCGCCCGGCGCTGCTGCTTCCCCTTCCGTTTCTGTCGCGGCTTCTGTGACAGGTGCGGCCGCTGCTTCTCCACCGATTACCTCGTCCATCGTGACCACGGTCCCTCCGTTCTTTTCGATCAGATCCATCAGGCGGTTGGAGGCATTTACCATATCATAGAGAAGGTCCTGTCCGTCCTCCTCCATCATATCTTCTTTCCCGCACTGTTCGCCGTAATCGAGCAGACGCTTTGCTTCAGCAATGACCTCTTCCGGGTCTTCCGTCTGTGTGGCAAGCCCGTTCTCTACGAGCTGCTGCCCATTTTCATAATTGGCTCTCAGTAACTGGTAAGTCTGAACAAGCCAGCTCCATGTCTCCTCCGAAACGGGCTCGCTTGCTGTGACACTCTCCGTTACTGCTGCTTCCGTGGATGCATCTGTCTCCATCGCGTTCCCCTTTTTCTGGCATCCGCCTGTCACCAGCGCCATAGCAGCCAGGACCAAAATTAACTTTCCGTATGGTTTTCTCATAATATTCCTCTTCTCTTCGTTTTTCTTTTCAGTATGTAGCATCTGCTCCGGGCTTTCGATTTTTGCGGATAACACTTTTTGGTCATATTCCAGGGTGTACTCCCGGGTCTGGCCGGCTTTCTTGGAAAATAGATGGCACCGGATGCCAAAACGCTCCTTTTACATAACTTCCGAGGATTCCCCCGCCTCCGCAGGCGGTGGGATGAATCGATCAGATTGGAAAATGTTAGGAATGGCGGACAGATTTTACTTCTGTCTGCCTTTTCTTCGCCTTTTCTCGACGAACGTGCTCATTTCGTTCGCAATATAAGCACGTTCGTCTGGCTTTTCAGAATCTGTCGGCAGAAGACATGCTTCACAATAATTTTTCGCGGGTTCGATCATGGTCTTTTCGCTCGTTTTTCCTGCTTCCACTCTGGAAATGGACGACTTGTTCGGTACGATGTCATTCACAGCCAGCTTCTGCACCATCTCATCCATGCCGGATGATAAAAACTGAAAATCTTTACACGACCATCATAACATTTGTTGCATTTTTTGTAATAGAACATGCGATATTTGCAACTTTCTGAGATAAATCGCAACTCGTCTTCATACGCTGCGAATCATTGCAACTTTTTCCGTGAATACGCAACTGAGCAAAAAAATAATAACAGTCTGAAAGAACAGGAGTTTAGACTATCATCGGACAAAAAACAGGCAACCCTTTCGGGCTGCCCGTCTGTGAATCAATCAAATAATTTGATTCTGAGAAATGTATATCAGAATTTGAGACGCTTATGATGTTGGGGTAAAGGTACCGTCTTCATCCCATGTGCCTGCACGTTTTGTGAAGGTTGGGTGGTATGGGCAGTTGGTGAACATGTACCCAAAGTCTTTTACTGTGGCAATATCCCAATCGTTGATAGCAGATGCACCGGTAAGTTTATAGCAATTCCCGAACATCTCCGACATATCCGTGACAGATCCAGTATCCCACTTCGAAAGACCGCTTAAATCCGTAAGACTGATGCAGTTACAGAACATGTTATCCATATCTATGACATTTCCGGTATTCCAGCTCTCAAGAGCATTCAAAATTGCAAGACTGGTGCGGCCCTTGAACATGCAACTCATATGCATGACGGATCCAGTGTTCCAGCGCTCCAGCCCGCTTAAATTCGTGAGTTTGCTGCCGTCATCGGACACCTCGAACATGTGATTCATATCCGTGACAGATCCGGTATCCCACTTCGAAAGACCGCTTAAATCCGTAAGACTGATGCAGTTACAGAACATGTTATCCATACCTATGACATTTCCGGTATTCCAGCTCTCAAGAGCGTTCAAATTTACAAGACTTTCGCAACCATCAAACATGCCCGACATAAACGTGACAGAGCCTATTTTCCAGTTTCCAAGAGCGCTTAAATCCGTAAGACCTTTGCAATCCTTGAATATGAATGCCATGGTCGCGACAGATTCGGTATTCCAATCAGCCAATCCACTGATATCCGTTAACGATGAATATCCTTCAAAAAGCCTGTACAAATCAGATCCTGCATTTACATTTCCCGCCTTCGACCACCATTTTAAGGCTGTTCCATCTCTCCATAGATAAATTGGCGTTTCAGACTTTCTGTCCGATATCACATTTGCATCCGTCATATTCTCATCTGTCGGTTTTGTATCGGAATGCAAGAATGCAGTAATCTCGGTTGTCGTCTCTGCAATATTTTTCACTTTTTTGTAGAGACCACGGGTCTCTAAAGTAGCAGTCATGCTCGCTTCCCATTTTGCTGTAAATGATATATCGCCAACACTATCAGCCGCAATTTGTTCCGGTTCCCATCCGGCAAATATATAATTTTCTCTCGTTGGTGTCGGCGGGACATAGCCGTAATCGGCAGTGCTATATTCATATAACGCATCATTTAAGGAAGCATCATCTCCCAGATTGTAAGTGATCGTTCCGAGTTTACCCGTCTGAGTCCGGTTTCCGTCATCGGCCGGTCTGACATCCTTATCCCCGGACTGATTCATGAAGATCTTATATACGCTGGTCAGTGTGGCAGTGCCTAGATATCCATCCTTGTCAACCGTCAAATTCTCGCCAGGAATATCCGTAGCCTGGATCGCACATGCCGTGACCACGATATCTTCCACATTGCCGCTTAAGTCATTCTCAATGGCATTCTTCATCTGTACCTTATCGAACAGCTTTGACGTGGTGGCGCCTTTTGCAAGCGGCTTCCGGTACGCATATACATAGGTAGTCTTTGTTTTCTGTGTATCTGCATTGGTAGAAGGCTCTGTCTTGACCAGCTCCCAGTCCCCGTCCAGGCCCTTCAGGGCAAACAGATCCTGCATCTTCTTTTCACCAAGTGTTCCATCCAGGCTCATCTCTGTGAAATTCTCCTGTGGGATCTCCACCTTCAGGTAAATTAAGGCCGCGTTATTGCCCGTATTTTCCACTTGTGGATCTTTTACGATCTCCTGGTTTGGAATGACACGCTTCACCTCATCACTGTTGTTTCCCGGATAGCCAGGCTCTTCCAGATCGATCTGGACCTTACCGACCGTTACAACGTTTGTTGCACCTTCCGTATCTGTCAGATACGCCAAAGTACCATTGAAGGCAAGCGCTCCGACCAAAGTACACGCCATTACCGAAGCAATCAGCTTCTTACTGGATTTTTTCATAAAGTTCCTCTTTTCTTAAAAGACTTATCCTGCGTCACGACCCCGCCGTTTTCGGCGGGGTTCGTGATTCAGGATTTGGTTTACTTGTATTTTACTTTGCCGCTATTATCTACCCACCGGCCTTTCGCGCTCGCTTTGAACCCGTTAATGGTCGTGTTCTTGTAGAGCTTGCTAAGTTGTTGGAATGAATGTACCCGAGCTATCCCATGTGCCAGCACGTTTTGTGAAGGTTGGGTGGGATTGACAGTTATAGAACATCTTAGTAAAGTCTGTTACCTTTGTAATATCCCAATCATTGATAGCAGATGCATCGGTAAGTTTCCAGCAATACCCGAACATGCTCGTCATACTCGTGACGGATCCGGTATTCCAATCCTTAAGAGCGCTTAAATCCGTAAGTCGGCTGCAGCCACTGAACATTTGCAACATATCCGTGACGGATCCGGTTTCCCAGTTTTTAAGAGCGTTCAGATCCGTAAGCTTGTAGCAGTTCCAGAACATGCTCGTCATACTCGTGACGGATCCGGTTTCCCAATTTGAAAGTCCGTTCAAATTCGTAAGATTTTCACAATAATAGAACATGCCACTCATGTTCGTGACAGATCCGGTTTCCCATTTTCCAAGAGCGCTTAAGTCCGTAAGGCCACGGCAATACCAGAACACGTGCGACATATTTGTGACGGATCTGGTGCTCCATTCTTCAAGTCCACTCAAATTCGTAAGACCTCTGCAGCCATCGAACATGCTCGTCATACTCGTGACGGATCCGGTATTCCAGCTTTCCAAAGCACTCAAATTCGTAAGACTGCTACAGCTCACGAACATGCCCGTCATATTCGTGACGGATCCGGTGTCCCACTTCGAGAGACCGGTCAAATCCGTAAGACTGCTGCAGCTGTAGAACATGTAACGCACATTCGTGACGGATCCGGTATTCCAGCTTTCCAAAGCACTCAAATCCGTAAGATTGCCGCAGCTATGGAACATGGCTGACATGTTTGTGACGGATCCGGTATTCCACTTTTTAAGATTGCTTAAATCCGTAAGATTGCTACAGCCATAGAACATGCTCTGCATATCCGTGACGGATCCGGTGTTCCATTCTTCAAGTCCACTCAAATTTGTAAGACCGCTGCAACCATAGAACATATTCGTCATATTCGTGACGGATCCGGTATTCCAGCTTTCCAAAGCACTCAAATTCGTAAGACTGCTACAGCTCACGAACATGTCCGTCATATTCGTGACGGATCCGGTGTCCCACTTCGAGAGACCGGTCAAATCCGTAAGACTGCTGCAGCTGTAGAACATGTAACGCACATTCGTGACGGAGCCAGTATTCCAGTTTTTAAGTTCACTCAAATCCGTAAGGCTACTGCAGTTACGGAACATGTTCATCATATTCGTGACTGCTCCCGTATTCCATTTTTCAAGCGCATTCAAATCTGTGAGTTTATTGCAGTCGCAGACATATCCGACATATCCGTAACTTTTCCGGTTTTCCAACTTCCCAGAGCGCTTAAATCTGTAAGGCTTTCACATCTCTGGAACATGCCAGACATATTCGTGACGGAGCCGGTTTTCCAGTTTTTAAGAGCGTTCAAATCCGTAAGCTTGTAGCAGTTCCAGAACATACCCGACATACTTGTGGCAGATTCAGTATTCCAATCAGCTAATCCACTAATATCCGTTAATGATTGATATCCGTAGAAAAGAGATGCTAAAGAATATACTACATTTACGTTTTCCGCCTTCGACCACCATTTTAAGGTTGTTCCATCCCTCCACAAATAAATTGGCGTTTCAGAATTACCGTCCGATATCACATTTGCATCCGTCATATTCTCATCTGTCGGTTTTGTATTGGAATGCAAGAATGCAGTAATCTCGGTTTTCGTCCCTGCGATATTTTCCACTTTTTTTATGCAGTGTGCCAGCAGGATAACCAGAGTTCAACAGAGTTGCTGTTAAACCCTTCCATTTCGCATACACGGTAACATCTTTTGAACAATCTTCTACAGAAAATTCATTTCCATCGGTACATGCCTTATCGGTATACCATCCTACGAATTCTTTGTTTATATGATCCGGCTGTAATTCCTCTCCGTCAGTGACTTCAGCTCTTCTATTAGCGTCTGTTATCACCGCATAGAATCCATAAAATTCATCTATAACTGAATCTGAGTGGAAGTAAATCTGTACGGTATCACCCGGAATCACAAACGTCTCCGTGGTTTTTGTTGTACCGCCAAGTTTACCACTCACAGACTCCTTAAAGTTCGTTGTGTTTGGCTTGATGTTTGTTCCCGCATACACACATACCCAGTCCCATAAAGTACCTTCCGTCTGATAAGTGATGGTAACATTCAGTTTTTCCGCACCCGGGATGGTGATCACTGTATTCTTCTCCAGATCGGTTCCATACTTACTACTGACGGTTGTTCCATCGTCACGGACGTTATCCGTTTTTACGATCTTTTTCACCGACGCATTGGGTGTTTTTAGGTAACTTACCTGGTTCTGCGTTTTGGAAGTATCATCCCCGAAGTAGCCGCCATTCGCGTCATACGTGACCGTGAACGGGATCGGCGGAATCTGCAGATGGATCTCCACGCTAAAGCTGTCACTAACCGTAATGCCGCCTTCCGTATAAGAGATGTGCACGGTATAGCCGGCACCCGAGGAATTGTTGTTTCCGGTTACCTTAGCGGGATCTAACACCAGGTCCGCAAATGCCACGGTCTTGTTACTGCCGTCATCGTAGAACGCTGCTGCTTCCAGATCCTTTGCGGTAAAGGTATAACTGTTTTCCGTTTCGGACTCGATCGTTTCAGGCCCATTATAGGTGACCTGGATGCCGGTCAGCTTCACGCTGGAATCGATCATGTTTGTGGCGTTTGCTGCATGACTGAACTTTTCGTACTGGGTCATCGTATTGGTAAAGGTAACTTCCGCTTCTTTTTCCGATGAAAGGTCGGCAGTTGCCGTATTCCCCGCTACGGTCACGTTTTTGCCCGCGGTCACGCTTTCAAGCTGATAGCGCTCCACATTTTTCTCCGTGATGGTGTAGGTTCCTGCCGGGATTCCGGAAAGTACCGTTTCTCCGGTCAGCATGTTCTTGGAAAGCGTCACGCTTTTCTGCCATGTGTGGGACGTACCGTTCACATCGGTTCCCTGGATCTCAAAAAGGAATGCGGCATTGCCAAACGGCTCATAAAGTTCATTCACACTCTTCCTGATCGTGATCTGCACCTGTTCGACCGGGTCATAGCAGGTCAGCTGCTGCATAGCCGCACAGTTTGCCTCGTTTACGGAGAACCGGATCTTTGTGGAGTTCAGTCCGTATCCGGCCGGCGCTTTCGTTTCCTCAAAGTAGTAGGAACCCCAGTTCAGATCCGTGACCGCGATCACGCCGTTTGCATCGGTCTCCAATCCTTCCTTTACGAGCGTGCCATCGTTTTTGCGGAGAGCAAACTGTGCTCCCGCAAGTTTCTTTGACTTGGTCGCTTCATCCAGTTTGGTCAGAGTCACAGAACCGAGGATCCGGTCATTGGAAACATGGATGGTCTGTACGGAATCCGCATTGGAAGCATCCACGGTGAATGCAAACAGTGTATCCGATTTCTGGTAGCCCTGTGGCGCACGTGTTTCACTGAAGTAATAATCGCCCCATTCCAGATTCGGAACAGTATCTGCCGTTCCGTCCGTGAGCGTTGTCAGATTTTCGCGGATGAGCTTATCCTTCATCGGATCTGCATCTCCTGCTGGATTTGCTTTCCGGTAAAGAGAGAATTCCGCATTTGCGAGCGGCATGCCATCCGCAGACTGTTTCATCAGCTTTACGGAGCCAGTCTTCCGTTCGTCGGTCTGTTTAATCTTCACAATGGTGTCAGCCGTTGTCTCATCCAGGACTGTTTCCACTGCATCAGCGGCCAGCTTGTATCCAGCCGGAGGGATTACTTCCGTGAACCGGTAATGACCAAACTTCAGTCCTTCGATGGTCAGCTCTCCTGCTGCGTTGGTCTTCTGATATTCGTAAATGTTCTGGTATGTGTCGTCCGCTTTCTTTACTGCCACATCGTAGTACGCACCTTTCAGCGGCTTCCCGCTTACTGCATCGTATTTCGTCAGCCGGATGGATGCGGTCTTTTCCGGGTCTTTCGCTTCCACGCTCGTGCTGATCGTATTGCTGTCTTTATCGTACTTGTCTTTTCCGATCTCAAATGGGATCTTCGTATCATTCACGTCATATCCGGTCGGAGCCTGTGTCTCCTGCAGGTAATAGCTGCCCCACGCAAGACCGGAAATGGTCAGGGTTCCGTTACTGCCTGTCTCGCAGGTATCCAGCGATCCGTCCGTTGCCGAATAGGAGCCGGCGGTTTCGCTTAAAAATACCTGTGTACCGTCTGATTTATACAGCTGATACTTTGCTCCCGCGAGCGGTTTATGAGTCTCATCGTCCGCATCCTTCTTGGTCAGCGTGACGCTTCCTAAGATCCTTTTGTTTTCGATCTGGATGGTCTGCGGAATGTCCGTTACCGTAAAGATATGCTTTCCGGAAATCTTCTGATACCCCAGAGGAGCCTCCACTTCTTCCCAGTGATATTCCCCTGCCCGTACATTATTCAGTACGATGCGTCCCATGGAATTTAGCTCTTTTCCGCCATCGGCAAACAGTGCGTTTCCGTTCGGGTCATAGATCTGGAACTTTGCTCCGGTCAGGGAAGCGTAATGTTTGGTTCCGTCCTGATCGGTCTTTGTGAGATTATCCGCATCCACCTTCTGAAGGACCACCTTACCGATGTTATCTAAGAGTTTAACGTAGGTCTCGGAAGAATCCAGCGTATAAGCGGTTTCATACTGTCCGGTCAGTCCGTACGCATCGTAGGTAATGGTATACTGGTTGACTGCCTTTTTCTCAATGAGATCCCGGTCAGACGGAGCCCGCATGTTAAGAAGGATGTAAGCCATCTGTTTGGTCTTCATCAGGCCGTCCGGCATACCGGAAGTATCCAGTTCAACGGCGATACTCTTTACTGATGACAGGTCAGAAGGCTCTGTGGTGGTCCATCCGGCATCATTCAGGTCAAAGTCCTGTGCCGGGTCCGTGGAGTAATGGATGGTCGGGACCATACCCAGTTTTTCCACCTGGGATATATCCACGGATCTGAGGGTTCCCTGCCATCCGCTGTTTATGGTCTGGTAGTGGTCTTTATCCGTACCGGACGTGGCGATCTTGGCACCCTGTTCGATCCGGTCATAGAATACGATGTTCTTTGCGTTGGAAGAGCCAAGGCCGAAATCCAGACGGTACTGGTAATCGGATTTTGCCTTCTGCGTATCGTCTTCCGCATCGTTATACAGTCTGGTCACGGTATCGTTCACGAAACCGTTTGAGTAGCTGCTCTTAATGTACTTGGATACGTACTCACGCCATTCGGTCGCGTCTTCATATACTACGACTCTGCTTGACGCATACGCGAGCTTTTCGCCGGTATCGCCGTCCGCATCCAGATCATACTCATCTTTCTGGACGGAGTTTCCCGTGATCTTTGCAAGACCCTGGTCATGTGCCATGACACAGGATTCGAAGCGGTAAGCATTTCCGAGAGAAAGGAAATCTGCATAGGCCAGGCTTACCGGGAAATCCATTTGGATCTTCGTGCACTCTTCTGCTGATAACGGGTCATCGGAAAAATCAAAGTCCGCAACGATCGTCGTCTTCCCGTTCCACTCTGTGGTGCTGATGCTCGCATGGGAGGCGAAATCGTCTGTCTCAAGCCCGTCAAGGGTGGTTCCGCTTCCGCTGATCGTGATCTCATCCTGATCAACATCCACGTTCATGCCTTCCGGAACGGCTGTATACAGGGAGAACTTCTTTAAGCTTCCGGAAGTATCTGCCTTGATGGTTCCGGTCGCATGTACGGTAGAAGTAAATCCTTCTTTTCCTCCCCCGGCAAACTCATCTACAGCGACATTCGTGGATAATTCTGTCACCGGATCCCGCAGCCATACATTGGAATAGTCTCTTAACAGCTGCTCTTTATAAACGGTTCCGTCCCGCTCTGCAAGTGCTTTGCCGTACGTGCCGCCGTAGTTATCCGTGGTCGTGGCACAGTCATTTTTCAGAACGCCGTCTGCATCATAATACAGGGATCGTAAGTACGTAAAGTTGACCAGACGCGCGGTGTGGTCGATCCGTTCGGATTCGTCCTTATCCTGCTCCGTCTGCCAGTTGATATGAAGGCGGATGCCCGGTTCTATCTGATAGGAATAGGAGCCCGTGATCCCCTTCACAAGGACATACACTGCCTTGATCCCGTCCGGAAGCTGGTGAATGGTCGTTACATTCGTTTTTCCGGTACCCAGCAGGCTGTATTCTCCCAGAGCTGTTTCCTGGGATTCGGCTCCGTAAACCTCATAATCGTAAGTATCATAATCGTTATTCTGATAAACCTTCACATAGGAAATGTCGTATTCCTCATCCGTCAGGTTTCGCATGGTGCCGTCTTTTAAATAAACAGCCAGCTGATCATCGCCCATTGCCAGGCTGTATGTGCCTGTTTCTCCGATCCCACTGCTGCTTACGGACCCTTCCGTGATATCCCCTGATGCCTGTGTGGAGACTGCACTGGCTGCTTTGCGGGCATTGGAAGGGGTCGCTTTCTGTGCGTCTTCCGCTGCAAAACTGGTAATGGAAAACAGTCCTTTCAGACGGTCGGACAGAGAAGCCTTACTTAACGTGATGTCCGGAAGAATGTCTTCGTCTTCTTCTGCATCCGAACTGGTCGCGGTTGGCGGTTCCAGTTCTTCCGGATGAAGGTCTGCGAATGTCACTCCATCGGAAAGTTCCGCTTCTTTTGCCAGATCGTGATCATACCATTCCAGATCGTCCCAGTCTTCCGGGATATCGCCCAGTTCATCCTCCACTCCCCGGTTTTCAGAAATCGCAGCTTTGTACTTTGCTTTCCAGTACCGGTCGTAATCGCCATCCGATGTGCCTCCGGTTTCTTCCCCATCAATGGATACGGCTTCCAATGCATTAGAACCGGTCGCAACATCCGCTCTGACTGCACGGCGTTTTACGCGGGATCTTCCTGCGCTCTGTCCGGATGCGTAGTTCCGGTTTGCGATACCGCTTAACTGGAACGGGATCACTTTTCCGTTATAAAGCCCGGTTGCATTAAAGCGGTCCGCTTCTTTTAACGGTGCATCGTGCCGGTTTGCCCAGTTATAGATCTCATGGTTATAGTTGATCGACCACTGGTTATAAATGTATCCTGCATGGTTGAAGTGGTACCCGTGAAGTGCGAACGTCTCCTCTACATCTACGCATTCATTTGCTTCTGCAATATCAGTATAGTCCTCCTCATCATTGTAAAGCCGGCTTAAATGTCCCAGAATGGTAACATCCTTGCCTTCCAGGACATCGGTTTTGAATCCAATCCGGAACGGAACGTAATACGTATCTCTGGTCCCATCCGAATATTTTGTCACCAGGTCCCCATCTTTTTCTGTAAAAAGATTGAAGGTCTGCAGACTGCCGACCGTTTCCGTCTCTACTGTTTTATAATTTCCTCCCACTTTGGCTATGATATCACCATCAGAAAGTCCGTCTGCGGATACGGCCATAAGCATCGTGGACCTGTAAAGCCCTCTGGCCAGCCAGTCATAATCAAAATACATCCGGCAATCGTACCAGGTGTAGTTTTTGTCCTCTTTCTCGTAGGTAGAGCCATCAATATTCTGCCTTGTCATACGGATCCGGTAACGGTCGCGGGCGGATGTAAAGGAAAACCGGAGCGGTTCCGCCATAATGCTGCCCGCATCTGCCACCGCAAAGGTCGGAGCTGCTTCCATCTGAAATCCATTCTCGCAGTCCCTTGCCTCCAGTGTCCAGAGCAGTTCGAAACCGCCGGATACAGACTGTCCGGTCTTGACCTCGAATTTGTTCGTGAACTGGTAGGTATCCGTCATCGGATCCCAGGTGTAATTCCACTCGGAATCCCCCTGGTCTGCCGCCAGCTTGTCCGCTTTCACGGTACCGGAGCGCTTTACTCCGCCTATTCCCGGTATGGTAAATGACAGGCTTCCTGCCGGATAGTCTTTTTCTGCATTCTCCATCCGGTAGGTCACGACGATCTTCGGCTGCCGCACCTCATCCACGGTCGCGTTCCATTCGTAGGCCTGTGTCAGGTTGTTCCATGCCACATCAACCTTCCATCCATCCAGATAGTTTTTATAAACAGCTTCTTCTGCAAACGCATCCAGACGCATGCTTGTAAGCAGCATGATCACGGACAGCATCCATGCAAGAAGTCTCCGGAATTTTGGCCTGAATTCCAACATACACAAATTCCTCCTATTTTGTTGTAGCCATCTCTATCCTCTTTTGCATTTTCGTATATTCTACATGGCTGCAAGCTTCTTATCTTCGTTCTAGGAATTCCTTCCATGCAGATTTCCATGGTGTACTGCCGGTAAATTCCGCGCCATCCTTATCCAATGTCTGTACGCATTCCGCATAGACAATGATCTCATAGTCCTGCACGTCTTCTGCCTTCGCGAATGTCGTCTTCACCTTCTCAAAGAGCGGTTCCGTGCTCTTTCCTGGCTGCAGTGGTTCCGTATAGTAATAATATCCGCCGTCCCCAACGACCGCATCATCTGTCGGCGTTACAAACGCCCAGCCATCCGGGAGGTTATCCTGGTAGGATGCCGCATCAAACCATCCGTTTGGATTATATAACTGGGAAACGTCTTCTACGGCTGAGTCGGAGAATCCGGCATAGACGCGAACATAACACGGAACGGTTCCCGTATTTTTGACCGTTACCTTCTTTTTATAGATATTTTCACCCTGCTGCATTTCTTTTGGCGGTGCATAATCCTCCGTAATTTCGATGGTGCTTTCGCCAACGCTCAGGACATTCTTTATAGTCTGAGCATGCCGGAAATATGCCGCGGTACTGCCGGCACCGGCGCTTGCGATCAGGACAATGGCAGCAGGAATGAGGACTTTTTTTGTACAATTACTGAATATCTTCATGACTGCCCTCCTTCTTTTTCCGGTCTTTTTTCTTGTCTTTCTCGTTCTTTCCAAAGACTGCCATACCAATGAGACCTGCTGCCGCCGTCACGAAAACACCCTGCCAGAAGTTGGAATCGCCCAGTTTCGGGATCAGCTGTTTGATTGGTTCCGGAATGGGTATGGGACCCGGTTCCGGAGTCTGTCCGGTGCTGCCCGTCTCTCCGGTCTGGTTCTGTCCGGTTGTTCCCTTGGTCATGCCCGGCCCGTAATTATTGGATCCACCTCCGGCGGTCTTATGGCTTCCGCCGCCTCCGCCTCCGGATGAGCTCGACATATACGCAGAAAAGATCCATTTGGTCTGGGTCTTTGATAAGGCGTAGCTGTTATTTAACTCCTTTGGGACGGATACCGTATAGGTTAAGACCGCCTCCTCGTTCATGGCAAGGGACGCGATCTTTACTTTTTCCGTGATGGCACCGTCCATGGCGCCGGAATAAAGGACCGTATTCCCGTTTTTGATCTCTAAATGAAGGGCTTTTAAGAGTGCATCATCTGCGATGGTCTCCGTTTTAAAATACATGGTCACGGTCCGGCGGTAATTGTTCTTTAAAGCTACCTGCCCGCTCACCGTATCGCCCGGCATGAGGGATGTCCAGTTGGAGAAAAAGTCTTCCTCGGTCTTTACAAGACCGTCCGCACCGTTTTCGAACATAACGGAAAATGTCTGGTTACCTGCGAGCTTCGGATCGTATGATGTATGGACGCAGGTTTCAATCACGGTCCCAAACCACGGATCACCTGCGCTCCAGTCCGGCGTGAAGTTTGCCTCCTGCACGGCATCCGCGGTCAGAATGATGGAGAATCCTTTTTCTGCGTAGGTACTGTCCCAGGAAGCTGGGATCTTCACGCGTTTTAAGAAATCTACGGACTCATCCTTTGCAACCGGCTTCTTGTAATAGTAGTAATCGCCGATCTTTTCCCAATCCCCGTCTGCAAGGGTCAGTTCTTCATCAGAAAGACTGTCAAGGCCCTCCTCTGACGTATATTCCGCCTTCACCCGGATCCAGCTCGCATTCGCATTGTTCGTAATCCGGACAATCTTGTCCACGGTCTGTCCCGGCAGGACCTGTTTATCATTCTGGTACGGGACTTCCTTACCGTCCTCATCCAGTTCATATTCTGAAAGGGAAATGGAGACATCCCCGAGTGTCACGCTGTTGGTTACTTCCGTTGTATATTCCCCGGCATACGCCATGCAGGGCGTCATCGTGAGCACGCTGCACATGGCCGGATGATAAAATAAATTCGCTTCCTCATATCCTCCTCCGGTGGTCAGCCGCCCATGGGAGGCGGCATATGATTGGTAAGAAAACCCCGCAAGGCGGGGAAGGTTGTTAATCGTAAGTTTCTGAATGCGATTACTTCTTGATGATAGTGTTTCCCTTCAGATCCTTAGCATTATTGGTGTTAGCCTCTGTTTTTACCTTGTTGGCAGTTGCATTGCCATTCTGCTTGAAGTAAGTATCATAGATCTTTCCAAGAGTGGTTGCATCCAGAGTGTCGGTTAAATCGGAACCGTCAGTATCCAGAACTTCTGCTGCCTGGATCGCGTATGCGTTTACAACGATTTTCTCGGTAGCGGCATCAACTTCACGCTCGATTACGTTCTTTAACTGAACCTTGTCGAACAGGGCTTCGGTCTTACCGTCTTTTGCGACTGCGGTCTTGTATGCAAATACGTATTTATGAGTCTTTGCATCTGTAGTCGCTGCAGTTTCCTTGTCGGTCAGTTCAACCCAGTTCTCGTTCCAGTTGTTTGCAAAAGTTCCCTGAGTATCGCCGTCCTTCTTGAACCAGAACAGGTCAGTCAGTCCTTTTGTGCCTTTCGTGCCATCTGCCGCAACAACGGTCACGTTATCGTTCGGAACCTCAACGGTCATGAATACGATCGCAGCGTTTTCGCCGGTATTCTCAACAATCGGATCCTTTTTCACCTCAGCGTTCGGAACCAGGTTCTTAACAGTATCACTGTCATTGCCCGGATAGTTCGGCTCCTCAAAATCAATCTGCACCTTACCAACGGTAAAGGTATTGGTTGCGCCTTCCGTATCGGTTAAGTACGCCATGGTGCCACCGAATGCAAGGGCGCCGACCATCAGGCAGGATGCCATTGCGATTGCCAGCTGTTTTTTTGTCTTTTTCATGTTTCTTGCGATTTATCCGCAGGCAGACAGATAAACTTTCTCCTTTTTTATTTTTTAATGGAGGCCGCCTCCCCTTTGTCGTGGAATCATTATTCCATCTTTTATCAGTATGCGGCATTTTTAAAATACGCACAAAACGCAGATTATTTGCGGATATCTATTTGCGGATAACACTTTTTGGTCAAAAAAACAGGTGGAAATAAGATCCGCCTGTCTCCCGTGATGAGTTCTGCTCTAGTCGATGTGTCCTGCTGATTTCAGCGATGGGGTTCTTGGTCGTAGTGCTAACGAAAACAAAAGGCAGGACTATCGTCCTGCCCAAGTGTGCGCATAAATTTTTCCATCACAAAATAGCGTTTTGCTTTTCTAAAAGCGGTAATAACGCACCCATTGTCATATTCGCAATGTGTTCCCCGTCCTTAAGTTCCTGTTCGGTGATTGGGTTTTCATCGTCGATGAAATCATAATTCGTATACAGAGTGACGTTCCCATACGGTTTGCACCACACCGCTACAACTCGGTCCTCACCCATGATCGCAATATCTTGTTTTAGTTCATCGATCAGGACAGAGCATTCGAAGCTAATATTCCTGCCGTCAGAATCTACAAAAGCCATAGCATCCTCCTTAATATCTCACGCATGAAATTAACGTGATAATGTACCATATTATCTTATCACACTTGAGATAGTGCCACAAGATACGCTCCGGCATTTTGCCATAATTCTATGCTGCGATAGACTGCACATAAGTGACGGAAGTTTGCAAATACGCAGAACACCAATTTTTTGCGGATAACACTTTTTGGTCAAAAAAAGACCTCCCCGTAATATCCGGGGAGATCATAAATGAAAAATGTTATGTTGCTTCTTAGAGAACTTTTGTCGGAAAAACCGACAGAAGTTTTTCAGGCGAAAAAGCTCGGATAGCTCATTTGCCATCCTGGGTCTTACCTATTTTTTAGTCCTTATTTTGCCTCGTTCAGCACTTTCTCGACTTGTTCAGGACTCACTTCGACCACAGCTGCGATCTGATTTAGAGTATATCCCTGCTTGTGCATATTTAGAATTACTTTGACATTTGCCTTTTCGGCACCTTTTTCTTCGATACCTACGCTCAGATTACACATACTTCTCACATCCTCTCTGAATTCTTTGCTGATTGGAATATTATATTCGCGTTCTAATATATCCAGTTTTTCCTGTTCCCTTAGTTCGCTTGAGAGCAATGTTCCTACCATGCGATGCATTTCATAGTCATCATCATGCAGTGGAATATCGTTGGTGATTCCGATTAACACGATATTCAGTAGATCGATGTTGCCTTTCCACGCATGCGAACTCAGTTTCTCATCTTTCGTCAAGTGGATATGACTCAGACTGTTGGTTTTCATATTCATGCAAATCCAGATGCTGAACACCTGTTTGATATCATCATAATTCGTATTAACAAAATCTCTTTCCTTTTGTGATGATATCAGTCTGCTTGCATAAAAGATTGCCCGATTTAAAATTTTGTATTCGGAAGGTTCGTTTCTTTGGGCTTCGATATTGATAATCATTTGTGAAAGCCCATTTTTCATGCGCACATAAAAGAGCACGTCGAACCGAATTAACCCTTCATTGATTTCAGAGTTTTCCGTATTCATTCCTACAATGCGCTGCCCAGTAGCGTCCGTTTTTGATACATTTGTTAATCCCGGTTCTGCCGGAACCTTGATGCGAGGTTCTCCTTCGATATACGGCACCACATCCTCAGGCTTCATCCCCTGAAATTCGTCAACCGTCTTAACCAGAATATGCGCTAAGATATTCTTCTGTGCCAATATTCTTTTCACACAATCATCGTATTGTGCCTTGTCTCCAGCTGCATTTACAGCATTTGCAATCTCTGTTGTGAAGCCTCTCATGACTGGAAGTCGCAAGCATCCTTTCATGGATTGACGCATCCATGTTGGGCAGAGCCCGTTAAAAGACGCTTTCCAGTCGCGGTTTTCCGATACCTCCCTGTGCACGTCAGCACAGGGAGTTTTTCCCTTTAGGGGAAACGGACTGCCCTTCCACCATACGGGCTCATCTCAGCCGGCTGTGACACCGTCAGCTGCAGGGGTGAATCCCTGCAGTTCCGCAATGAGCCTAATCAGCGTGGATAAGGTATTTGTGCTTCTATGGGCCAGTTCCGGGACTTTTGCCGTAACCGTCTGCCCCACCGTTGCCGGCAGGGTCTTTAAGCGCTCACGGATAAAATACCGGGCGCCGATGTTATAGGAAGCATTCAGGTCGCAGTTATACTGCTTCCCGGATGCGAACCTGCATAAACTGTAACTCGGAAGGTCCGCTTCCTTTCCCCTGGATACCCGTCCGGAACCGTCAAAGGCAAGCCTTGACGTATTCCATGTGCATACCCTGGCAACCCGGATCAGATTCCGGTGGGCTTTCTCCATGACCATGGACTGGACGTACTTTGCCTTCCAGAGGTGGAGACGCATCTTTTTGCTTCCCCGTTTCTTTCCGGTAAGGTCCAGGTGTTCCATGACGATGCAGTCCACGTCATATTTGACGGCTGTATCCACAATAAACTGCGCGGTCTTTACCGCGATGTCATCGTTAATACCTTTTGCCTGTGCCCACAGTCTCGGGGTACGTCCGGCGCAGAGCTTCTGCGCATGCTTGATGTGGCTGATGGCATGGGACAGGGAGTCGTATTCTCTTGGAAGGGATAAGAATTCCCTTCCAAGGACCGTGCCCTCTGCGTCCATGACACTGCACGTACATGCGCTGTTTAACCCTAAGTCTACTGCCAGGATCCGTTCCGCCGGGTTTTCCGATAACTTCACAGTAGTCTGGAACACAAAGTCCAGGAACCATTCCTTCCCACGTTTCTGTAACGTAGGAACGCATTCCTTGTAGTTCCCGCAGTGACGCAGGATATAATCCACATCACTTTTCCTTAAATCCACCAGGATCCAGTCCCACGTATTCCGGATGAATACCTTTAAGGCTGCCTGGTACGTGCTGGTCCGGAGGAACATGTTCTCCCGGTACATGGCCGGATAAATGATTCCTGCCTGCGGCAGTCCCGGTTTTTCTCCACGGGAAGCCGGATCGGCGGCTTCCCATCGGGCCAGGTTGCTCCGGTAGGAGGAAACCTTGCCAAGAGCTTCCGCAATGGCGGCACGCCGTAAATAGCACGGGAACTTGTAGAAATCCGCACCGAAGTCATAAGAAACCGATGGGTTCTTCTTGCTGGCTACCGTGAATGATTCCACCAGGTTCACCCGTTCCTTCTGGCCGTTCCCGGAAGATACGGTATCCCATTCCTGCAGGCATACGTCCATAAAAAAAGAGACTGCCTGACGGTATAAGCGGACGGTATCCATAAAGATATGGTTCAGCCGTTTGATCTTGACGGAATATGTCATGCTTAATTTCATGCCGCAGCCTCCTTTCCAAAAATCGTTACGCCGTCAGTATGGAACATATTTCCGGACGGCATTTTTGCAGATAACACTTTTTGGTCATCAGAGCATAAAAAAGCTTCCTAAGACGCAAAAACGCCCACCCGCCCAACTCATGACTAAAGTCACGAGAATGCGGCGGATGGATTTTCAATGGCTTTAGGTTTCTTATCTCGCATCATATTTGGATTCTAAATTGTGAGTCTCTTTCCCTATATGTCTTGGTTCCTGGCCAAATATATCAATATCATCCCAGCCTTCAGATATATCTGGCTTATTGTCATGTAAAATTTCTGCCATGCGCACTAGCTTTTGTCCCGGTATGTCAGAATCAATTTTCTGTGGATCCTTATATACAACAGACAAAATCCTTTCTACACCTGGGACATCATCTGCTAATTCCAAAACTTTTTTACGTGTTTCTCGGTTAAGATTTGTGGCAATATATATAACATCTTTTCTGTCTTCCAAAGCCTGCTTAATTTGTCTATATGCAGTAGTAAAAACTTTTTCTTCGTCTTCTCCAAGAGCAAGTCCAATTCTCTCTCTAATATTATTGGTCCGTATATATGCTGTTTTGTCTATATCTCGAATGTATTGCCTTCCAACCTCTTCTTTCCCAGAATCGGGAATTCCACATAATACAACAAAACGAACATTATCACGGAACCCTACATATTCTTGATTAGGTTCCCCACCTTTATATGGCGGAATACCATTGTACTCGTACTCCTTTGGAATACTTATCTGAAATCCATGCTGGAATTCTAATAACATATCTTTTTTTAGTTCAAAGCATCGCGCAATTTGTTCTGCTCTGTCTTGCTGTATTCCTCGTTGCTCATAAAATTCTACAATTTCTTTTGTTGTTGGAAGTTTAGTAGCATCCACAACTGTTTTGTCGTGAACTAATTCCAGATTTTCTTGTTGAGAAGCGCAAATTCCATGAACTCCAGTATTCAAAAGACGAATCCTTGTTTTTGCAAATGGATCATCACAAAACATGGCAGTTCCGGAATCAAATATAGGAGCTAACGATAAAAACTTAAGAGTATTTGGATCTCTCAAAACGCCAAAATTTTCCCAATGCCGATCCGTATTGGTAATAAGAAAGTCGGTCATAAGCATGTAATCCATAAAATGCATAACATAATTACGATCTAATCCATTCGCAATACAAACATCAATATACTCTTGATATGCATCCTTTAGCGTTTCAGATGATCCGGCAATACCTCCTGTTACATTGTATGCGGATATCAGTTCATGATCCTTGTCTGTAAAATATTTGCAATCGCAGGATTCACAAATCCCATGTGCATCGAAATTTAGAATATATCGTGTATATTCCGTAAAACCTTGCCGTTGATGCAGCATAGATACAAATGCCTCATTAATATTTTGAAGGCCAGCAGGGATTTTAGGATCCCCCTTTTTAATAAGATGCCAGCCATCTTTTTCATAAGAATTGTATTTTTCAAGAGAACCTGTCAAAGACGAGTTATTCTTTACTTTTTTATAAGACAATTCATTTAATCGATTTCTAAAGGTAAGATCTCCTGTTGGATGTTGATACAAATTAATATCTTCCCATTTAAGATCCCTTTCTTCCATAGGACAAATCCAGTAGGAATCGGATAGGTTAAGAGCAAGGTTATGGATCATATATTCCTGCGCCGTTTTGCACCCAGCTTTTTGTAAAATTTCATCTAGGTCTTTTCGACTGTCAGGGATTGATCTGTTTTGTATCCATTCAGCAAGATTCTTACGCCCATCTCCAAGAATAGGCATCTCCTTTTGATTATGTATTTCAAATGTATATAAATCCCCGTCACTATCTAAAACAAAAGAAGCTACGTCTCGATTTTGATGTTTTAACATATAGGTAATCATTTGGAATCTCGTACCTCCTTCTACAAACTATATCGATACTTACATTATAGCATTGTCATAAAGTCTACGCAATCCAGTTTTGTCCTCTGAGCTATTAGTCGAAAATTTTGCGGCTTTGCCTGAATTCCATTCATTTTCATTTTTTCTCCTTTTTGTCGCCTTATTCTTCGAACGGAAGAATTCGGTCAAGCATCATAATTTCGGTTACATCTTCGTCCCACTCCCGGTCGCTTTCATTCGGATTGATCATCGGATAAAATGCGCCTGTCACATCATCCCACCAGGAAAAGCGATACAGCCAAATGGTTCCGTCTTCCTTTTTCCCGAGACACAGCTGGCCTTCTTTGGGACTGTCATCTCCATAAAGGTCTTCTACTTTGAGCCATGCTCCTGTTTCGTTTTTTTCTTCTTTCATACTTCTCCTTTCTCAATTCCTGCATATTTTTGTTGCATGTTCAGTATGGAAATTTGTCTACGCTCCTGAACGCGAAAACACGGACCGCATTTTGCAGTCCGTGCTTCCTGTCACTGTTGGTCTTACTTTTCGTACGGGATATCTGTCAGGAGGTTCCCTTCGTACCGCACTGCCGCCACTTTCGCGTACATGTCACCATCCACATAGTAGCTGGTCTCATCGCTGTACACCTCGATGGCTACCGGCTTGCTCCTTGCGTATCCGGCCGGCGGTTTGATCTCCGCCAGGACGTACACACCGGCGCTGACCGGCTGGCTGGTCTTAAAGTAACCAATGTTCTGGTCCCCGTAGTCCTTTAACTCCCCGGTCACCGGGTCGTCCATCTTCACGTCCGCCTTGGTACTCCAGACGGTCATCTGCCCGGTCTTCTTTCCAAAGTCATCGGATAAGTCGATCCGTTCGGATTCCACGCATACCGGCGTGCCTTTCCTTACAAGGCCCGTATAGGTATGTCCGGTATCTTCCTGGCTCTCCACGATCGGGGTCCTTGTCCTGCCGGTTGAGATCTGCAGGTCGGTTGCTCCCATGGCCTCCAGGAACTTCTTTGATCCGACGATATGGGTATCTTTCAGGTAAAACTTCGCGTCTCCCGGCTTAAACTGCATCAGGAACCTTGCTCTCTCATCCGCGTCTTCGATCAGCTTTGCATCCTCCTCGATCTCATCAAAGCTTGTATAGCGGGATGCCGCATAAAGCCCGAAGATGGCATCGTCATGCAGGATGTATTCCCCTGTCTCGGAATCCACCTTGTTGACCCTTAAATAGGATACGTAATAGCGGTTCCGTTCCTTGACATCCGCATATCCCGTGAAGTCTTTGGAACTGTAGATATCCAGGTTTGCCGGTGCCGTCACGCTCCACGGTACCAGGGCTGCCGAATACAGCTTATCATAAGCCGTCAGCTCCCCGGTCGTGGACGGGATGTTATCCTTCCAGTTCATGCCGGACGCGTTGTTGTCATCCTTCGCTCCGTCCTTATAGAGGACATTGTCCGCGGTACCGTCATCTTCCGATACGGATGCATAGAAGAAACGCTTCCGCAGGGTATCGCCGTCATAGGTCTCCCCGTTGGCGGTATCCTTCCCGTTCCCGTTCTCCTGCTCATAGCCGTGGTACTTGCTCTCATTGTTTCCGCCAAGTTCCGCGCCGATCTCCGTGATACCGGCTTCGCCGCGGTGGTCGTACTCGTAGTAGTCCTTAAGCGGATCCCGGTATCCCTGGCGCAGCTCCCATCCGTGGTAGCCGTATGCCCCGTTCGGTGCCGTGATGACCCCGGAAAGTCCGTCGATGTCCAGTCCGTATTTATAGACCTCAAAGTCTCCGTAGTAGCCGTGTGCCCGGATCACAAACTCGCGTTCATCCTGGTTCTCGGTATTGGCGGAAAGCTCCTCGCCGAACCGGATCAGGTAATTGGATGCCTTTGCCTGTTTCTGCAGGGACATGTCCGTATCGAAGTTATAATGCGGGTCGTAGTTGTCGCTGGTGTCATTGCTCTTTTCCGCATCATAGACACTCGGCACGATGACTTCCTTCGGCTTTTCAATGTCATAGCTGTGGTTCTTCCAGTCATTGACGTCCTTATCCCGTCTTTCCGGCTGCTGCTCCACGATGATATAGACACCGTACGGCAGGTAACTGGAGGTATTGTAATACGTTCCGTTATGCAGCTCATCCGCGGAAAGGGTCGTGTAATCCTTATCCGCGCCGCCGTTCTTCACGCTGTCCCATTCTACACTGTAAATGGTATCCAGGTCGTAGAAGTAGAACGGCTTTAAGTAATTATAGGCTTTCGCGATGGCATTAAAGAGTGCCTCGTCATAAACTGCTTCGTCATATCCGATGGTGCCGCCCTTTAAGGCGATGTTCTCGCCCTGGCCGTTGTCGACCATGAGCTTGGCTGCCTCATCCTGCAGGTACCATTTGACTGCGAACTGGCGGACCGCGTCGGAGGCTTCGGCATTCGCCCTTGCAAAATCCGATGTATTGGCGGTCACTTCGGTGTTCACACCGTTGTTGTCTGCCGGGTACTTCTCATAACCGTCCCGGTACCCGAATACGTTCTCCCGGATCCAGCGGAACGGTTTGAATGATGTATCCTTATCGCCGCCCGCGGTACCGTCCTTATCCGCACCGTCGGTATTGGCTTTCGTGTGTCCCGGGTCCGTATCATCCTTCTGGTACTTTTCATAGAAGGTCTCGAACCAGTGCTGGCCCGGGTAGTTCTTCATGGCATCCCCTGTATACGTGGAGTGCATGTCGTCATCCCAGATGTCGGTATTGGCCGCATGGATGGCGTCAAAGAACTTCTCGTAATTATACATCTCCACTTCCCGGGTCGTTCCCTCATCCTCGATGGTCGTGAGGATGGATTCCAGGATGCGGGTGTAGCCGCTGTTGGCCGTGTCGTTGAGCTTGTCGGAACGGTCCGCGTCCACGAGCTTCCCGTCGTAGCTGTAAAGGCTGGAATTATCCTTCACGGCTTCTCCGGATGCGCCGCGCTCGGAGGTCGTGTAACTCTTGATGTCACCGACATCCGTGGTATTTCCGCCCTGCGGGGTGCCGTAGGACGCCCATACGTTATTTGTCCTTGCGGAAGAGGTCTTGGAATCCTTGTTATGCTCCACCTCCGTGTAGATCTTCTGGACGTTGGAGGATTCCAGCGCGCCGTCGGCAGATGTCTTATCCTTTTCCGGGAAGTCCACGGTCTTTCCGTCGAACGCGCCTTTGTACTTCCAGGTAAAGGTATCGTAATTGCCGTCATCCGCCGCCTTATCCTCATACTGCGGGATCATCTCGTTTCCGTTCCGGTCGACCCAGGTGATGGTGCCGTCCGCCTTCCGGTAGAGACGTTCCAGGTTGGATTTTAAGTACGCCTTGAACCGGAAGTTTCCGATGCTCTCGGTGCTTTCATCCTTGCTCTCAAGCTTTAAGAGTTTCGCGAACCAGTCCTTTGCGGTCTCATACCAGCCGTCCTCGCGGTCGGCGGAAATGTTTTCGGAATGGACTGCCCCGTAGGTGTCATGGGCATAGTCGATGGTCCTTGTTTCCTCTGTGGTCCGGTTATGGCCGCAGAAGCCACAGATGGCATCTCCGTCTGCGTTTTCGTAGCCACAATTCAGACAGTACCAGACGCTCTTGGATTCTTTGAGCTTCTGGATGTCCTTATCGATGCGGATCTTCTGGCGGAGGGAACGCTCATTCACTCCTAATGGTTTGGCAATCGTTGCTGCGTCATCCACAATCGTTTTTTCATTTTTCCAGGACAAGGTTGCCGTACCGATATAACTGTCTTCATTTTCATTTACGGGTACATAAGATAAAATCGGTTTGTTAAACCGGTAATACCATTTACTGTTCTCCTTACCCTGCATACGGATTGTTACTTTGCCAACGGCTCCTGTACCGAACAGATTCTTCGGGATCGTTACCATATAGTTGCCGTCCGCGTACTCAAACGGAAGCACCGTCGTTTTTTCCACCAGCTGCGTGGATGGTTCCTTATGCGTTGTAGTCACCCAGGAACTGGTTGTTGCCAGTGTTCCGTTGTTATTGAACTGCTGCATAACCCCATCATAAAGCCAATAAGATTTTGCTTCCGTATAAGTTTTCGCATATCCATCCTGAGCCGGCAATGCGTTCGGATAGGATGTGCCGCATGATGCAGTAAACTTTTTAAGGATTGCGGATTTGACAAATCCTTCGTCGTTTCTATCTACCGAAATGATATCCGCACTGTCTAACGGTACCTTCACGTAAACAAAGTATCCGCTTCCACTATCCTGTTTTACATATAATGCAGCTTGGTCTGGATTATATACGCAGGAAGACGGCTCTTTCTTTGTCGCATAATCATACCGGATAATCAGACTTGTGCTTCCATCTGAATTGGCCACTGCATCCACAATACGGACGCGGTTAAAATAGATCAGCCCATAGTCCCGCATAGCGCCGGATAAAACAGCGATCCAATCCGTATCGGATGTTCCTGAAATCTTAACACGGATCCATGGCGCATTTGCATCCGGTGTTCGGTAGCCCATATCCAATAACGCCTGATTGTACTTTGTAATAAAATCATTTACGTCAGCTGAGTTATAAGTCGTAGCGGATGGAAGCCCGAACATTTTGGTGTTGGCCGGGATCGCGCCCATTGTCTGTTCTTCTTTTGCACTTACATTTGTCACCGTATAAGAAGTACCATTGACATTTACGGAATCGCCCACGGAAGCTTCCACCGGACCTCCATTTAAAATGACCTGGGTATCTTTTACCCCAATAACCGGTGTTTTTACTTCTGTTTTTTCTTCCACTTCAATTTCGCATGGTTCTTCCACAAGGGTCGTCGCAACAAATTCAGCCCCTTCTTTAGAAGACGCGCTGATATGGACATCTCCAGTTAAGTTCTTTCCGATGACAGAAAATGTCCAGCCGTTTTTCGCATTATCTTCTGTCAGGCTTCCGACCGTAACCATCTGGGTGTCTTTTTCCGTATTCTGGCTGCCCTTTCCATTTGTTACCTCATTTGTTTTACCGGTAACGGAAAGCTCATAGCCCTCTGATCGGGAAAGTTCTTTAATATAGTAGTTACTGCCATTCGGATTTGCGATCAGAGGACGCCCGATCCAACAATTTCCATTGTTCTCTTCATTATTGAGGATCGGATATACCTCGTGTCCGCCATGAAGCCCCTCAATGCCGTCCTGATTGGAAGAATGCTTATAATAAACGGTGGCATCCCCTTCATCTGAATCTGTCAGTGACATCTCCTGATTATTTGAATCGTGTCCAATATAAGCTTCATTATCTTCCGATACAGCATCGCCATCCGGCTGTGATTTATGCAGGTTATCCGGCCCATCAAACGGAGAGTCTGTGCGTTTTATAATTGCGCCCTGGTCGTAATCATATGTACTGCCCGGTGCTTCCGTAAATACCATGAAAGAGGCATCTCCGTTTCGGTCGGTTGTAGCAACTGCCACAAGATCATCTTTCTGATAGACGACGTCCGTATGACCGTCCGGGTGGATAATGTCTTCTTTTGCAAACAATCCGTAAACGGCGCCTTCCAGCGTTCCATCTCCGTTTTCGTCTGCGTAGGAATCATACTGACCCGAATTTTTCATTTCCAGATCCAGATCCCGCTTGTTGATGTGGACTTCGCCTTCTGTCCGGTGATCAAATACGGTAAATGTATGATCCACAATATCGGATGCAAGCGGCGTCACATAATTTCCCGGGCCATCCGGAGTCCATTTTACGCTGTCGCGGACAGGATGTGATGCCCCAGAACCGCCATCGTCATCGGCTGCAAATAATGAAATCGCATAACGGATCCCATTCTGGCACATGGTGAAGAACTGTTCCACAAGCTCCTGTACATTTTTAACGACTGTCTGGATCCAGCCTTCTTTTTCTGTCTGAATGGCAGTGCTTAGATCCGCATCTGAAGCAGTTGCATTGGAGGCTGTTGCTTTTTCGACGGATACTTCCGCGACTGAACCGCGAAGGTCCAGATCGTTTGCCAGCTCTATATCCGAGATGGTTTCTTCCGCGGCATCATCCTCGTCCGGTTCCGCATTGTTTTTGCTGCTTTCCTGATAGGAAGCTTCAAAGTCCGCCAGATGCCTGAAGTAATCGTCCCCTTCTATATCCGGCATTCCCTCCGCATCCGATGCGGTAGCGATCGTTACCCGTTTCCCTGCTGTACTTGATACGTATACGTCCGCTGTCACGCTCTTATCAGGCTGCCCGGCATCTTTGCTTTCTTCCGTATCAGCTGCCAGTGTAACAGCATCGTTTATCTGCTGTGCCAACTTACGTGATTTTTTCGGGTCTTTGTAAGCATCCGGATCGGTTGAAAATTCAAAATAGTCAATATATTCCTCGCCCTGGAATGCAATGATTGATACGGATACGCGGCATCCCTTGGTTAAATGCTCGATGTCCTCCTCGGAAAGAAGATCGTATATTTTATCCGTGGAGTAGCGATACTGATCCCCGTCATCACTTTTGATCGTAATCTTACTGGAATTTATCGCGGTGATCGTACCGGTATACTTATACTCCTCGTATTCGTAATCATTATCTATATCTTCATCCGGATCTTCCGACCCGCCTCCGCCGCCTCCGCCGGAATTTCCACCGGACGGGCTGTCCTGGTGCGGGAGATTCGTCACATTCCCACCGCAGGAATCATTGTAATCCTTATACTGGGAACTGGTTACGGTCTTCGTCTCGATCGGAATATCATCCGTATGGATATCATGTAGGATGTATCCGTCTCTTGCTTTGATCTCTTTTGCGGAATAGTCATAGGTCAGGCTGATGAACTGTTCATAATATTTATCCCGGTCGTCTTCCATTTCTTTTTTGGATTCTGAACCATCTTCATCTTCACCATTCTCATAGCCATTTTCTGCTGTTGCGCAGAAGTATCCGGTATTGGATTCCGAGATCAACTCTTCACAGGTGGCAACTTCATTCTCCCAGTCCTCAATTTCATCCTCGTTTAGGATTTCCCCGGTTTCCGGATCTTCTTGCGGTTCTGGTTTTGCCGGATGTCCGCCGCAAAAGCCCTTCGTGTATGTATACGTCTTCGTATCTGTATGGGCCGTTCCGGTACCGGCAGAATATTTTAAAAGTCCATTGGTGTCCGTTACGTCATCATCAATGTTACACGGGTCATCGCCCTGATCGCCATCCGGATTTCCGGAACCATAGTCCCATCCCTTCCATTTTAAAAACTGGCTGCCATTGTCATTGCCCCAGTTTTCTTCGGATTCAAGCTCCGTGGCGCCAAGCTGTCCATTCGCATCCGGGAATGCCTCCAGGATATCAAAATGGGAGCCTTTTAATCCCTTTCCGGTTTCAGAATCGAATTTTCTCAAATTAACCGTATAGTCCGCCTGGAATGTTTCCGTATGCTGGTAACGGACGATCGGGGTTGGTTCGTCTGGAAGCGTCTCCCCTCCGCCACCGCTATAGTGCCCGGGAGTCGCCTTGAACGGTAATGTGTATCCGCCGAAACGCAGCTGACCACCGCCGATCGCCAGATCGGTCATATCTTCTGACGTAGACGAGGAACGCATGGATACCAGGCCGCCCGGTGCCATTGTCTTTGACTCCTCACGGAATGCGCTGCCGTCTTCACCGAGCAGAATCTCCAGGTTGCCAAGCCCATTATCCAGTTCCTCTGCAGTCGGGGCGGTGAAGATCAACTGTGTTCCGGATTTCGTGAATTTGATCTTGCTGTCCGACGGTAATTTTACCGTAAGGTTCGTGAAATAATCACGGATGATATCCGGCGCCGGGCTTAATTTCACATCATCAACGGAGTTTTCAACCCCATAATCAAAATGCCGCTCATATCCGCCATCTGCACTCGGCGCAGTCGGGGTAAGAGGCAAGGTGATTGCCACGCCGGTTTCCAATGCTCCCGGCGAATTGCCGGAGCCATCTGACGGTCCTTTTGCTGCCTTTCCTCCGGAGGAACCGCCGGAATTGCTGCCATCTGCAATTTCATAACCAAAATATGTCAGAAATGCGGCTGCTTTCCATTGTTTGACAAAGTAATCCTTCACTTCCGGGTTCCCGATAAAATCATCAAAAAGATTCTCCCCGGCATTATTTGGATTGATATACTTCATAACAATGTCGCCACGGGCAAATGCGCACAATTCGTTATAATCCGCTTCCGGAGATGATAACACACCGTTTCTAAATCCATTTGCTTCTATAATACGCGTGAAATAAAACAGCATAATACTGTACTGCGTATCCCACCTGGAATCCCATTCTGCGCCCGACGGGATCGGATGGTTCGCATGAAGCAGTGACATCAAAAGCATCTTAAATTTTAATGTCTGAGTATCTCCGGAACTTTGCGCAATAAAATCCGGATAGGCCCCTGTAACCGGTAAATACGCATAATCCGCAAATGCCTGGCATCCGATTGGACCTTCGTATTTTACCCCGTTGGTCTGCGTGGTACTGACTTCATTGGAAGCGTGGTTCTCAATACAGGAATTGTAATGCCCTGCAAGCTTGGAAAAATCCACGTTAATTCTTTTTGTTGGATCTTTCCGATACCTAACCCCCTTTATGCTAACATCCCCATGCTTTCTGTACCACCATTTGCCATAACCTAACGGTTCCTGGATGCCTTTTGGGGCGCTGGAACTTCGCAGGGTACTGGTCATCTCTTCGGCAAGGCCGGTGGCTACCCAATAACCAGCTTTATTTAGTCCCATGTCTGCATCAATCTGGCTCTGTGCATCGCTTGCAAAGGTCCGTTCCGCAAACGGCAGGGTGACCGCATTGTGGAACTGCCCATATCCGGAAGCCGCCAAAGCATCCATGGAATTTCCGAGTACTAAAGTCGCAGCGAGGAACCCCGCTGTAACCCGTTTCATCTTCTTCATCTGATACGTTGTCTCCTCTCTTTAAAATATCCGTATTTTCAGTATGTCTTATTTTATTGATTGTTCTGCCGTTTTTGGAAATTTAAAATTAAGTTTTTATATCACGCGGTTTGCGAGGCTTTTGATGATATAAATGACCAAAAAGTGTTATCCGCAAAAATACACATTGATTAAAATCATACATACTGAATTCGACAATAAAAAATTCGATCTTTTTATTGGGAAACGGCGGTAAATGTCGTATAATATATATAGGATCGAATAGAAAAAGGAGGATTACTTATGTTAAAAAAAAGATTAAAAATGACAGCCGTCCTTTCTGCAGCACTGATGATGAGTGTTATGGCGGCGGTTCCGGCTTTTGCGGCCGGCTGGCAGAAAAATAACACTGGCTGGTGGTATGGTACCAATGCTGATAACAGCACTTGGTATGCAAACGGATGGCAGTGGGTTGACGGAAATGGAGATGGCGTTGCTGAGTGCTATTACTTCGACGGCAACGGCTATATCGCGACCAACGGCACAACCCCAGACGGGTATCAGGTAAACTCAGATGGTCAGTGGATTCAGAACGGAGTCGTGCAGACGAAGAGTACGGTAACTACAGCTAATACAAGCAGACCATCCTCGAAAGAAATCGTTGCTTATTTATATAGAGGAGATCTCCAAGATTCCTCTAAAATGTCATTAGACGAGCTTTGCAATGTTCTTGTTGATTCTTCCAAACCTGAATGGAATAACGGTGTTACCAATTTAAAAATGATCGACGCTGTCGGTTCCAGATGGACCCGCACTCATGGTGGTTGGTATTTCTTAGCATACGACAACGTTGATGTCGAAGCGATCGCTTTGAATGATGAGGGATATCTTCTTGCGGATACCACCACTCCGGATGGTTATTATGTGAATAAACATGGTGTTTTGGAGATTGGCGGACGTGAGGTGGCACATTCTGAGGAATGCCTCTATGTCGCTACCAGCATCAATGTTCCGGATAAGAATCATGTAGATCCGAACCAGTACCGCTATCAGGATATCGGTATCGGCCATTCCTGGGGTATGACCAGCTATTCTTTTGGTAACTTGGTATATAATCATTTCCATGGTTATGATAAAGAAAAAGGTGGTTTAGATTCCCGTATTGACAGTTGGAATGATTTTGGAGTATGTGTACTGTTCAAATAATCGTTTTGCATAGCGCAAAGAGCCGCGGCATAGGCATTAGCCCGCCGCGGCTCTTCTTTATGGACTGCGAAATGTGCATTAATTTTTATCGGTTTTACTTAAGAAGAATGCAGCCATTTCAGAATTGGATCTGACAATTTCACATATGTACCGTATAAAACTTTATATCCCGTTTTATATTTGTTGAAATGATTAATAATCGAGAGACCCAGGTACGCAATCAACTGAACCGGAAGACTTAAAACATAACACATTATGAAAAATAGTATCATCACGAGAGCAATCTCTAATAACACCGCCAAAGCATTCGCTGTTGCATGGCTGCTTAAAAAAAGAGTTAGTATCTCTTCTCCCACTCTCTGCAAATTAGTCAATGCCATCGTTTTGACATCGTAAGTTGGATCAATAAACTCTAAAATTGAAATAGCGGCTCCTAAAGATGTAGCTAAAAATCCCAACGGCAAAAATGATAGCGTCAAAAATTCTTTATTGTGATTAAGAATTTTTTCAAAATACCGTTCCCTCCGTCCGCATCTTCGAATCATCCCGACGAGGTAAATAAATACATACAAAAAATCTACCGCTATCGCACCCCAAAATCCTTTGCTATCGAATGCCAGCCATGCTACGATAATTGTTGTATAGCACAAATCGTACGTAAGTAATGGCGTTTCATAACGCAAGTATAAATCCTTTGGTTGAATTTTACTCCATATTTGTTGAATTAGATCCTTCTTTTTAATTTTAGGGCATTTCTTCCCAATAAAATGTCCAAAGTGAATAAGGCTGTCTCCCAAAAAGGCATCATAAACATATCCTCCGCAATAAATACCTGTTGTTAATGCTACCATTAAAAAAGTAAGGAGCATTTTGAGCAATGGTTTGAAAAACCACCCTAATATTTCCATGATTTTATCACACATTTTACTGGGTAGTTCAGCTATATTTATTTTCATTTTCATTTCTCCCTCGAAATTTTCATTTAAAAGTATTATCATTTTATTCCAATCTACATCAGCATCATGGTCCTCGCACACTAAACATTTGCGTTTTTCCTTTCTCGATATCCTTAATTCAATAGTCGTATAAATAGTATGGCGACGCAGACGGTGAATACGAGATGAGTTTTTGATCTTGGTTTTGCGGATAACACTTTTTGGTAACAGAAATTTGCCGGGATTTCAGCCTGATCTGTGGTCTTGCAGGATCCGGCGAGGGCGGATTTTCAACCACTTATTGCGGATACCCGTAATTAGCCTCATCCGCGCATTATTCTACGCATAGACAATTCGTAATAGTCATGCGTTCCAGTGTTCTGTAGCATTTTCTATATAATTTTTGCGACAAAACGCATTCAGTTTATCATGGAAGCAAGAAGATTCGGCATCTACTTTTGGTAACAGAAATTTGCCGGGGATTTTTCTGAAGGCTTGCATTTTTCCGAGCTGGATGGTATAGTATAGATAATAGCAGAGATGCCACCGATAGACGGATTGGCCCTCGAAAATATGATTAAAAAATAACCGCTAGTTTTGCGAGGACTGGGCGGTTATTTTTTTGACTTTTTTCGTGCTTTCCTTGGTTTTTCAAGGCGAATTACGATTTTGACATTTACGGAAATGGCGACGCATGCACCGATCAGTGCAAGTCCGCCGGCGATTTCTAAAACCGCCTTGAGTATCTCAATCATATCCATATCTGTACCCTCCATATGCAAAAAAGGAGGGCTCAAAAATATGTACCCTCCTGGTTATTAGTTGCAAAGCCAGAGGGTCCAAGCCGCCTACCGTTATGGTGACATCTCATTCTATCATTGTATCATAGATCATATGTTCTGGAAAGTGCTTTTTTCCCATTCGGGGGGTGTAAGTACAAATATGATCGGCCGCCCCAGGTGGGGCAGTTTCGACAGAGTGCATCCCCGCGTATGCGGGGAACATGCAGTGTAAATGTGCTCTCTTTCTCATGGCTAAAGTGCATCCCCGCGTATGCGGGGAACATACTAAAAATCCCTGAAAATCATACACTTTTTGCGCACAATTACCCCAGAAAGCATGAACTTCATCTGTTCCGCATTCTCAGTAGGTCTTATCTTTTCACATTTTTGTTTTGCGAATAGCTCTTTTGGGTCAAAAAAAAGACGGACAGAAATAAAATCCGTCCGATCTACCTAATATTTTCAAATCTGGCCGATTCATCCCACCGCCTGCGGAGGCGAGGGAATTCTCGGAAGTTATGTTAAATTTTCCAATAATTTCTGTTGTTTTCTGATCGCAGAAAGGCTGATATCCGCAGATGGTTCAGCAAAGATGCATTTCCTTCCATCAATCACTACGGTTTTCAACTTATAATTATTAGAAATGACCGGAGGAAGTTTCTTTGACGTAGTATATTCCCGAATTACAACCGGGCAATGTGACACTTTTTCAATATATGTCATTGTCTTCACCCTCCTATTGTGATGTTATTTTAATTGCAACTCTTTTTAAGTTACTTGTCAAATTTGTTCATATTTTTTGTGTCCATTGATTTTAACCATTCCATAAGATGTGCATTGAGTAGGTTTATTGTTAAAATTATCCCACAACTGATAATTTTCTTTTAAAATATCCAGAGCATCTTCACAAGAAATCATCTCTGGGTTCTGTTCCAGTCTGGAATAGATATAACACTCATATAGTTTGTATGTTACCTTGCAATCTGTTCTATGTAACGGAGTCATTTGATAAAGATGCTCTTTATTTATGCTACAATTAAATTCTCTAACAGGTTGTTCTCCCTGTTTGAAGAAAATTTCTTTCCCTGTTTTGGAATCAAAATATCTGTAAAGAAAGTACAAGGCTAATGCTTCAATATGTTTTCCTTTATATTCAAATCCCTTTAACGGTCTTGGCAAAAACAATGCTTCATATGTAATTCTATATTGCTTCATATATCTCCTTTTGACTTTAAACTGTCTGAAATATAAATTACCTAAAAATACCGCAAGGGTGTTCCCCGGGAACACCCTCTAAACGGCGCTCTCTATCAGCTCTGCGTTACCTGTCATGAGTTTGTTCGTTTTCGGCAAAATCTCTCAAATCCTGGTCGGGCATCTCCTGCTCAAACTCATTCAGGCACTGTACCATCATAGCGTATGTTCTTTTGCCTTCGCGACTGTTTACAGGACCTCCCGGCAGCATATCTTCTCCTATACACACCTTAGTCCCATCTGCTGCATACGTAACAAGCATGTCCCCATTTCTGGTGCAGTCCGGCATTGCTATCCTGCAATATGCCAATAACGGATCCGTCCGGCTTAACTCCTGATAATCCCGCAGCTTTTGCTGATAACGCTCCGCAATGGTGTGCAGTTCATCCGCACGTTCTGATATAAGCATTTCCCTCAATCCTGAAATCGCTCTCTCCCTCTGATCCGCATGTAAGATTTCTTTCGCATCCACATGGGTTAAGAAGCGTTCCGTCTGTTTGGTCAGCGCTCCCAGTCGTCCCTGCGGATCGGCTACCGCCAGGATCTTCTGTTCTGCCGGTGACAGGGACTCTGTTGAAACCATACAATGATCTACGTCATCCTCTGTAAGTCCTGCCTGCTGGAGTATATCCCGAAATTCTTTTCCGGCGATTTCCTTTGCAAAGCGCGTCACGGTCGCTCCATGGTATCCGTGCTCCGGATCCTGTTCACAGACTTCCATGGATACTCCAGTCCTTTCGTCCGTCAGTTTCAAAACCGTCCCTCGCTCCGTGCTTCTGGCCTGTGCTTCGCATCCGTTTTTCAGCGCATCTGCGATAAACGGTTCCCATCGTCCGCGCAGGATTTCCATCACGTCTTGATTCTGGATCTTAACACCGACATGATGCAGTGCGGAATCGGCCCGTAATCCATCCCGCGTTTCCGCGTAACGTTTTTTAAACACATCTTTTGTTTCATTGTTCCGATGATATCCGTCCAGGGTCAGGCGCATGTCCGTGACGTTCTCCCATTCATCCACGAGCGCGACCACACCTTTATCTTCCTGAAAGAGATAAAGCGCCACGCTTCCGTTGTCGCGGATGAAAAAGCCGTCCTTCCCGAGTGTTTTGCGAAGAGCCGTGACATCCAGCCCGTCGATCTCTGCCGCGTCCACGACTTCCACATCCGCATGGTCTTTTTTACCGTCATCCCGGGCATTATCGAAATTCTCATTGAGGTGGGACACTTCCTGTAAAGGAGTCAGGCCCTGCCGCTCCCGTTCCGCCGCGATCCGGTCGATCATGGCAGAATGCTCTCCGATAAAATCCGCTTCCATCTGATCGCATACCCGGCTTAATTCATGCATCGGTTTCCCGTCCACGTAGGAATGGAAGACTGCTTCCGCTCTCCGGCGTACCTCACTGCGTCCATACCCCATGCTGGCCTCATCCTTTGGTCTTCCCAGGTAGCGGACACCCTGTACGCTTTCGATCATCCCGGCTTTCATGTATGCCATCGCCCAGATCCGGTCCAAGGTATTCATGCGGAACAAATGCATGGAGGATACCAGGAACCCGGACCGGCCGCATCGGTATACGTTTAAGCCTGCGTATTCGTACGCGTAGTTCTCTCCCCTGGCCTGGCACTGCCCTGCTCCTGATGAGTGGCATTGAAATGCGCGATCCCGATCTGTGCCTGGTCAAAACGGCTGTTTTTGACGGATTCTTTCTGCATGGTACGTTCATAATGGAGGGATTCCTTTCTTGCCAGGCGGTTCCGGTACCAGAGGAAGATGGGCTCCGGCATCAAACACGTTGCAAGGCGCTCCGACCGCCGTTTTGTCAGCTTGTCTAAGAAACGGAAACTTCTCATGGCCATCAGTTGGTTTTTGAGCAGCTCCGGTGTCCGGCAGACGGATTCTAAAAACGGGTTCACATCGCCCAGCCGGAACCTGGTATCGTCCTTCGCTGTCTGGCTGATATCATCTTTTGTGATCTTTTTCTGTCCGGGGCGTAGCACTTCATCCAGATCCGCAAATGCCGCAAAGATATCCTCCTGGCGTCCGTCCGTGATATGGCGCAGAGTCTCTGCCATCTCCCAAAGCTTCTGTCTCCGTTCCGGATGCGGTGTCATGACGCGTTCATACGTTTTATCAGCCGATTTCCCCATCCGTTTCGTGAAACGGGCTTCCTGAATGGAATTCGTCGGGGCGCATGCCTGTTTGTATAGAATCTCATCTGCGGATTTTGCGATTTGTGCAGTAACATCCTTTGCGTTTCCGATGCCCTTTTGCAGTTCCTCGGCATGGTCTGCCGTCCCGTACACTGCATCCGACGCTGCCTGTGCGGCACGCTTTACGATATCCGCTTTCGTCTCATCGAACTGGTCCGCCATATCGGATACCTTGGAGGCGAACGCTACCACATGGCCGAAGAGTTTGATAGCTGGCTGTGGCGACAGCCCAAGAACATGGACACACTTCATGAGAAAATCGCCCGTATCCTTTGCCTTTTCTGCTGCAGCGAGAAAATGCCCCAGGTTCCTCGCGTTCTTCCGCTGATGCTCCGCCCTGTAGATGGCGTCTTTGTAATCCTGTTCCTTTCCCGGTACGATATGGTAGGTGACCTTATCGGTTCCATCCGGGTTTTTCCCTAAAACATCATCTTTTGCGATGATCCCTTCGCCCTCCAGGTATTCATAAGCTGCTTTCCGGCAGCCTTCCTGAAATTTCATCCGGCCCTCCCCGACCGTTAAGTCCACCTGATAGGCATCCGCTATTCTTTTCATCGCGTCCTGCATGGAAGCGATATTTTCATACTGGATCCCGCGCAGGACCCCGCAGGCCACGATATAATTCTTGCAATGTTCAATCAGTTTCCGCTCTTCCGGATCTGGTGCTGCCATAGAAACTTCCTCCCTTTATGTTCATTTCTTTCAGTATGTGGCCGATCAACTGCCGGATGTGGTTTACCGATCATATCCGGAAGCATTGATTTCCTCCGTTTCGGGGGTTTTGTCCTGTTCTGAAAAGGCAGGTCTGGGGCCTGATGTTCCCTGCATCCTTTGCAGCGCCTCCAACACCTGCCCCATCGCTTTCACGGACGCTGCGGTGTTCTGCTCTGCCACAATCTGACCGTCCGACGACATCCTGACTACCGTGCCATCCATCGCATGTCCGGTGATTCCATCTTCCATCCGTTCACAGTCCGGCAGGACAGTCTTACACCATGCAAGCTCCGGATCCCGCCTGACCAGCTCTTTTAAGTCCCGGACCGCCTCCATGCATGTTTTCTGTTCCATTCGAATGGCTTCCGGATCAAACTGTCCAAGCAGGCGGTCCGCATATTCTGTTTTCCGCTCCCTCGATTGAAGATCCAGCACCTCATCCGTGCCAATCTCCTTTACGTTATGCACTGCGGCCAGGAGGGCATCCGAGCGAGAACTCTGAATGGCGCCGGTCCGCTTCGCAAACTGGTAAATTGGGTCTTTCAGGGAACGCTTTTCGAGTTCCTTTGCGGCTTCGATGCTCTCCCGCAGATCGTGACGTTCCACAACTGCGTCCAGTATCCCGTCTTTTAAACGGCCTGCGTACACGGCGGCTTCCATCGGAAAATTGTCGCGTCCAAGCCGGATCTCAAAATGATGGCCGCGTATCCCGTCCGGATCTGTAAACCGGATACCATCCAGGCAGACCGATGCCGTATATCCAAGACCGATCATCTTTTGACAGATTTCCCGGTTTTCCGCGCGGAATGCATCCTTTTCACCCGTACGCGCGTACGCTTGCAACACTTCGCTCACAAGCATTCCGGTAGCAGCCTGTTTTGTAGACTGCAGGGTGGCACGCTTTGATTTTTCAGCATTCCTGGTGTGGTCCGTGTCGTAGGCAGTCCGGATGGCAGAACAATAGCCGTTTTTCCCAAGGATACCGACCGACGCAGTCGTTTCGACTTGCTCCCTTTTTTGGCTGTCCATCTCCTTCTCTTCCGGATCCGGAAATTCCATCAGGGAAACGCCCCGTCCATTCCGGATGCAGAGGTATTTATGGTCTCTTTGGACCTCATTCATATCCGCTGCCAGATACCCGGCTTCATCCGTTTTAAAATATTTTTCCTTTTCGTCACGCTCCTGCTCATTTGCGAGATCCGGATTAAGAGCCGTATACTCGCTCAGTTTCGTCCTTCCATGGGCCGCCCTTAAATGCTCCATCTGCTCCTTTGCCGCTTCATGTTCGTGGATCAGGGATTCTTCCAGACGCGCTATGTCCTTTTTCCAGCGCGGATGACCCGGATCCCCATGTATATAGGCACGATAGATCTTCTCCGCCCCGGCCTTCGCCAGGGTACTGTCCCATTTGACACCTTCCTCGGAAACGCGGATCCCGGCCTTTAACGAGGCCAGTGTCCACGCCCGGTCTTCCGGTCCGGTCTGCATATAGCGGAACCATCCGGGGATATTTCTGCTGATACCGCAGCGCCATAAGTTCGATTCCGAAAATGCCTTCGCAAAGTCCAGTCCGTTTTCTTTCGGGTCACGCTCCCGCTCCAGGTTCTTTAGCCGGAGATCGTAAACCTGCATACAGATATCGTCCATCTTGTAGACTCCGCTCAAGGAAGCCTCATACCGGGTCCTTAACCATGCATCTCCCTTGGTAAGAAGGTTTACAACCGCGTTCTGGTAAAAACGCCTTAAAAACTGGCCTTCTTTCTCTCGGCGGGAAATTTCCGGACGGTGCTTCTCCAGGGCTTTTACCAGCTTCCCACGCGTTACGGTAACGATACTGCCAAATACGCTGGTCGCCCCGTTCACCAAACTGATCTGCCAACAGTTACGCCGGTCGCCGATCTTTTCTTTCGCTTCATTACTGATATCCTCATAGCGAAGTTTCGGCATTTCCGGGAAAAGTTCTTTATGGACATCCAGGAATCCGGACAAGAGCGGAATGTCGTAGTCCAGCCTGGCTAAGCTTCTAACCCCGTCTATCAGACGTGCCATGGCAGATTCATTCCGGTTCCAGACAGAATCCACTTCTTTGGCGGTTTCTTCCACCGTGTCTCCATAAAGCTCCGGGTGTGCCAGGACCTGCGTGGTCGCAAGGTAAGTTTCATCCGATACCTTCTTCGCCGTTTCCAGAACTTTTTTTGCTGTAGAATGGACTGCGGATGCCTGGCTCGCTGCCTCCTTTGTATACCGGCAGATCTCCTCCGCGAAACCCCGGACATTTTCATCCGCCAGAAAATCGGCGGCCCGGCTCAGGCGGCTTTCTTTCGCGTTTTGCACGACCGCTTCCGCAAGGCGCATGATACCGTCATGCTCCTTCAGGGTCTCGGACACGGACTTTGCGATATCCCGATCACTTCTAACAATGCCGAGGGCTGCCTTTAACGCCTTTTCCTGAATCTTCGTGCTGACGTCCAGCATGGCGCGCAGGGCGCGTTCCCGGTCAAGACGGAGACCGATGGTATAAATGGTATCCTTATAAAGTTGCTCATTCGGGATCCGGTATGTCCCGTCCTCTTGTTTTTCGATCAGACCGGTTCGCTCCATGATGAGCTTGGTGGCATCCTTCACATGTTCCCGGACCTTTCCGTTATCCGGATCCTTCAAATCGATCCCGGCTTCCTTCGCCAGAAGTTTTAACGTCTCATGCGTCTTCGCAAGGTCATCCGGGCGGATTCCGTCCAAAAGGCTGGTCGCATGCAGATAAAAGATCAACTGCCGGACGCACTGATCTGTAATATCTACGGTATGATTAGCAGTTTCCGACACAATGATACCCTCCTTTAGTCATTTCTTTCAGTATGTGACACACAGCCGAATAATCGTCGGCAGAAAACGCATGGCATCCCATTAATTTTTTTTACAGCATGGCACAAGAATGCTCGTGACTTTTAGTCGTGAGATGAATTGTGCCAGCCTTTTTGCGCTCCTATCTAACCAGATGAATCAATGCTTTTTATCATTTCGACCAAAAAGTATTATCCGCAAAAAACCGATTTTTAAGATGCGACATACTGATAGTAAATCTTGAAAGGAGGGAGCGCATGCATACCGTACAGATCCTACTGAATACCAAAGCTTGTTCCCAGGAAATGGAAAAACGCTTCCGTGCCATGACCCATATCCATAACGTCTGCGTCAAACACGGAAATAAGCTCTTATCCCGTTTGGAACATGATAAGACATACCAGGATGCTATG
>NZ_QUDH01000025.1:0-39257 GCF_003477445.1 Clostridium sp. AF50-3
CCTGATTATGGTTGACCGGAAAAAGCTCAAAAACCCCAACGGGCTGATTCTGGGTACTCCCGGTTCCGGTAAATCCTTCTCTGCCAAGCGAGAAATCGCCAATGCGTTTTTGGTGACGGATGACGATGTAATTGTGTGCGATCCGGAAGCCGAGTACACGGCACTGGTGCAGAAATTTGAGGGGCAGGTCATTAAGATCAGCCTTCCAGCACGCAGTATATCAATCCGATGGACATCAACGCGAATTATTCGGAAGAAGATAATCCGATTGCCCTGAAAGCAGATTTCATCTTGTCCCTGTGCGAGCTGATCGTGGGCGGCAAAGAAGGCTTGCAGCCGGTAGAAAAGACGGTTATCGATCGTTGCGTTCATCAGATTTACCAGACCTATTTTGAGAATCCGGTGCCGGAGAACATGCCGGTGTTGCAGGACTTGTATGAGGCACTGCTCAGGCAGGATGAAAAGGAAGCACACCATGTGGCAACAGCACTGGAAATCTATGTAACCGGTTCTCTGAACCTGTTTAACCACCGCACCAACGTAGATATCAATAACCGGCTGGTCTGCTATGACATCAAGGAACTGGGCAAGCAGCTGAAAAAGATCGGGATGCTGGTGGTGCAGGATCAGGTCTGGGGGCGTGTGACCGCCAACCGCAACGCAGGTAAAGCCACCCGCTACTATATGGACGAGTTCCATCTGCTTTTGAAAGAAGAGCAGACAGCGGCTTACAGCGTGGAAATCTGGAAGCGATTCCGTAAATGGGGCGGTATTCCAACCGGCATTACCCAGAACGTAAAAGATCTGCTTTCTTCCCGCGAAGTGACAAACATTTTTGAGAACAGCGACTTCATTTATATGCTGAATCAGGCAGCCGGTGACCGTCAGATTCTGGCGGATCAGCTGAATATCAGTCCGCACCAGCTGTCCTATGTGACCCACTCCGGTGAAGGCGAAGGATTGCTGTTCTACGGAAATGTGATTTTGCCGTTCGTTGATCGTTTCCCGACCGATTTGGAACTGTACCGGATCATGACGACCAAATTAACCGAAGTGCAGGAAGCAAAGGAGGCATAAGTGATGGCGGGCAAGAAAAATCCGAATCTCGGAGACAAGCTGCGGCAGGAGCGCGAGGGTGCGAAGAACACCCTTCGCAATTCCAGAAACAAAACCGCCGATAGCAGTACGGGAGACAGCAGCAAGAAAAAAGCGGAACACCGAAGGCAGATTCGTCACGAGGCCGATCTTGCTAAGATGGGCAGTAAGAAACTGAAATCAGAGCAGGAAGTAAAAGCGAAAAAGAATGCAGCAGCTTCCGGGAAAAAAGGCGGAAAGCCAAAGAAGCCGGGAAATCTTGCGGCAGATGCACTTTCAGCCAAGGCACATCAGAGCGTGCGCAATGCCGACCAGGATAATAATTCTGGTGTGGAGGCAGCGCATTTTACCGAAGGCTCAGCGGAAGGTGCAGCCCGTGCTGGTTACCGGTTCCAATATGGTCGAAAGCTGCGGCAGTACAAAAAGCTGGAGCGGTTGGAGAAAAAGGCAGATAAAGATGCCGTGGATTCCATCTTTGCGGAACGCATGAAGTCTGATCCGCAGGCTGGTTCCAATCTCTTTTCCCGATGGAGGCAGAAGCAGGCTATCAAAAAAGAGTATGCCGCTGCGAAGGCAGGTGCGGCTGCTGCGGAGAACACAGTAGCTGGCACAGCCAAAGCTGCGCAGGGTACTGCCAGCATGACGGAAAAGGCATTTCAGTTTGTGCAGAGCCACTCGCATATCATCATCGGCATTGCAGCCGTGGGACTGCTTGTTTTGGTGATTGCCGGGTCGGTATCGTCCTGCTCCGTCTTGATCAATGGCGGCGGCAATGTAGTGCTGGGAACTTCCTACACAGCGGAAGATGAAGATTTGAAAGGCGTGGAGACGGATTATACCAAGCTGGAAGATAAACTTCGCAAACAAATCGACCGTATTGAAACCGACCATCCGGGCTATGACGAGTATCGCTACAATCTGGCGGAAATCGGTCACAATCCCTATGAGCTTGCATCTCTGCTGACCGTAGAATTTGAAAACTATACGAGAAGCCAGGTGCAGGCTCGGCTCCAGAGTATTTTTGAAGCGCAGTATGAGTTGAAGCTGGTGGAAAAGGTGGAAATCCGGACAAGGAAAGAAACCCGTGTGGGTTATAGTTACAATCCGATCACCGGAACCGGACACACCTACACCTATCAGGTAACGGTACAGTATGAGTATAAAATCCTCAATGTGACGCTGCTCAATCGGGGCGTGGACTATGTTGCCAGAAATTCCGGCCTTACAGATGACCAGCTGCAACGCTACGAAGTCACATTGGATTGCCGTGGCAATCGGGATGACCTGTTTGCAGGCATCGCCTTTGCAACGCCGGATGGCGCGGGTTCCAGCGGAGAATATCAGGATTACGACATTCCGGGCGAAGCTCTGACGGATGAAAAATTCCGGAAGATGATTACCGAAGCAGAGAAATATCTCGGTTATCCCTATGTTTGGGGCGGCAGCTCGCCGAGTACCAGTTTTGACTGCTCCGGTTTTGTAAGCTGGGTCATCAACACTGCGGCAATGGCTGGAATGTAGGCAGGCAGACGGCCAACGGTCTGATGGGAAAATGCGACATTATCCCGAAGAGTGAGGCAAAGCCCGGAGACCTGATCTTCTTCCAGAAAACCTACAACACCAGTGGCGCATCCCATGTGGGCATTTATGTCGGCAACGGGATGATGATTCACTGCGGCAACCCAATTTCCTATGCTTCCATTGAGACGAACTACTGGCGGCAGCATTACTACTGTATGGGAAGAATTCGATAAAAACAGGGCGTTTATTCGTCCGGAAAGGAAACGATATGAGCTTGAAACTGGAAAAGATTGCTGCGGAGCGGGAGAAAGCCCGCAGAAAACGCGATGAGTGGGAGGAGCGCAGAAAGGAATGGGACAGAAAGTACCACGAACAGGAAAACAGCGAAATCTGTGAAATGGTACATGCCCAGAGCCTGACCCCGGAACAGCTGGCAGTCATCATTCAGATGGCGCAGGCTGCGGTTCCCAACCCGGAAAACATGAAACTGGACGAGAAAGAAACGGAGGATATGGAATGAAAAAGATGATGGCAATGCTGCTTGCCAGCGTGATGGTGGCAGGAACCTTTGCGACTACTGCGTTTGCCTATACGGGCGATGATGTGCAGAAGAACACATCTGTCAGTACCGCTGCGCAGGAAGCGGATGCAGCAGGAAGCGCAAATGCAGGGAAAACGGACAATACCGACAGCATCGAAATCGACCCGGATATGCAGGTGCTGCCGGATGGCTATGAGGTTTCTACGGATGCGGATGGGAACCTGATCGTTACGGTGGGCGGCAAGGAATACAACATCGGCAGCGAAAAGTCTCGAAAGCAGATGGGTACAGTGGTGCCGGGTATCACCAGCCTGCATTTTCGTTCCGGTCCCGGCATGGATCAGGAGATTATCGGATATCTGCATTCAGGCGATACGGTGGAGATTGTCGAAAAATACGGTGACTGGTATAAGGTGAATTTCAACGGCAAAACCGGATATGCACATGGAAAGTACCTGAATGTCACGGATTCCGCAAATGACAGCAGCATGTTCAGTGAAGATGCTCTGAAGCTGTTTCTGGATCTGATGCAGGGCGGAATGTCATCCGAGGATGAGACGGAATCCAGTACAGCTTTGACTCCGGAAGGAAATATGACGCTGGTGGATGATATCGGTGAGGAAGAAGATAAATCCAGCCAGCAGTTCATTACGCTGGTGACAAAGGCGGGCAACACCTTCTATCTGATTATCGACCGCGATAAAGACGGCAACCAGAATGTGCATTTCCTGAACATGGTGGATGAGGCCGATCTGCTTGCACTGATGGATGAAGAGGAAGCCGCCAAGTATCAGGAGAAGGAGCCGGAAGTCACGGAACCTGCGGAAACCGAAAAGCCGCAGGAGACGGAGCCTGCACCGGAAGAGCAGAAAACAGAGAGCGAGCAGAAGAAAGCGTCTCCGCTTCCGATGATTATGCTGCTTCTGTTTGTGATTGGTGCAGCCGGTGTCGGCGGTTATCTCTATATCAAGATGAAGGGCGTAAAGCCTGCATCCAAGAAAAATCAACCGGACCCTGATGCGGATTATCACGATGAGGATGAAGACGCGCTCCAGCTGCCGGAGGATGACGGTGACGAGGACGAAGAAGTGGATGTAAACGAGGATTACGAAGCGGAATCGGATGATGAACCTGTCTAATTAAGACTGTGTTGACCTGAGGGGCGGCTGAGAAGCCGTCCCTTTTACATAGCTAAATGGTTTGTGAATGGAGTGTTTTGAGCAATGAAGCTATGGAAACTGTAGGTGATATCTGATAAAATAGAGAGAGAACAGTGATACAAATCGAAATTTAGAGGGAAAGAAAATCTAAAAACATCGAAAAAACAAGCATTTGCGGGCATGATACGAATCGTATCATGCATGTGAAAGAGCGTTTCTTTCATAGTTTTACACTTTTTGATAAGGTGGAGTTGTCGGAAAGACAAGCCAAAACAGAAAGGATGTAGAATTATGAAAAAGAGCGAAAAGAAGAATTTGCTGATTGGAAGCATATTCCTTGCAATGTTTGCAGTATGGACAGCTTTGATTCAGTCTGTGGATGTGCAGCCGCTTGGTCAAAACGGAACAAGTATTGGATTTGCAACATTCAATTGCTGGTTTCACCATTTCACAGGGGTAAACATGGCAATTTATACGATTACCGATTGGATGGGGCTGGTGCCTGTCGTAATATGCCTTATTTTCGCAGGGATTGGACTTGTACAGTTGATCAAAAGAAGAAGCCTTTTCAGGGTGGATGCAGATATCATGATTTTGGGTGTGTATTTTGTCATCGTGTTCTTGGCATATGCGATTTTTGAAATGATCCCAATCAATTACAGACCGATTTTAATCGAAGGAATTATGGAGGCTTCTTATCCGTCCTCAACTACCTTGTTGGTATTAAGTGTAATGCCTGTCTTGATCGAGCAAATCCAGCGTAGACTTTCTGGCATTGGGGTAAAACGAATCATAACGATTGCGGCAATCGCTTTTTCGGTATTCATGGTGACTGGGAGATTGATTTCCGGAGTACATTGGTTTACGGATATCGTAGGCGGTGTACTGCTAAGTGCCGGATTGTTTAAGCTTTATAAAGCGGCAGTTATGCTGGCATTAAAAGAAAAATAGAATTGGTATGGGAGGTGCAGGTTTTGGAATTTCATGAAAAGCTTCAGGAATTAAGAAAGAGTCGAGGTTTGACACAGGAAGAATTAGCCGAGGCATTATTTGTTTCCAGAACCGCTATTTCAAAATGGGAGTCCGGAAGAGGATACCCAAGCATAGATTCATTAAAGGAAATATCCAGCTATTTTTCTGTATCAATTGATGATTTGTTATCTGGAGAGCAATTGATTTTCATAGCAGAAAAAGAAAACAAATCAAATCTCAATGGCGTATGCGATTTGTTATTGGGGTTTGTTGACTTGTTTTCACTGATGCTGATATTTCTTCCGCTGTATCCCAAACCGGTCAATGGATATATCTATTCGGTAAATCTCTTAGGATATGTAGATGGAAATGCTTTCATAATCAGGATCTATTGGGCATTGTTTATCAGCTTGACGATTGCCGGAATCGTGAAAATACTGATGGTCTATTTCAAGTTTGAAAAGGGCAAAAAAGCGGTTACATTCATCTCTGTAGGACTCAGTATCATTGCTGTTTTGTTTTTGGCTATGGCGAGAGAGCCGTATGCGATAACAGTAACGTTCCTGTTATTGCTTATCAAAGGCATTCTGCTTTATAAGCAGGCTAAGGCAGGTCGATAAGATATTGTGCCCTGCAACTTCCAGTTTGTAGACCTAAAATAGAATACAGTTCCTTACATAGCAGTCATGTACTTCGGTGCCTGGCTGCTAATTTTTTTGCGAAAGGAGCAGTATCGAATGAAGCTTGTATTAGCGGAAAAGCCCTCGGTTGCCATGAGTCTCTCGAAGGTGATCGGGGCAAATCAGCGCGGAGACGGTTATATGGAGGGCAATGGCTACCTTGTCAGCTGGTGTGTGGGGCATCTGGTGGAACTTTCCCAGCCGGAAGCCTATGATGAAAAGTATGCCAAGTGGAAGTATGATGATCTTCCGATTTTGCCGGAACATTGGCAGTATCAGGTGTCCGCCAGCACGAAAAAGCAGTTCGGAATCCTGAAAAAGCTCATGCAGCGGAAAGATGTGGAGAGTCTGATCTGTGCAACCGATGCAGGGCGTGAGGGCGAACTGATTTTCCGACTGGTTTACCATCAGTGCGGCTGCAAAAAGCCGGTGGAACGGCTTTGGATTTCATCAATGGAGGACAGTGCTATCCGGGAAGGCTTTCAGAAGCTCAGACCGGGAACAGAATATGATGCCTTATATGAGGCGGCTTTATGCCGGGAGCGAGCCGACTGGATTGTCGGAATCAACGCCACCCGGCTTTTTTCATGTCTGTATGGGCAGACCCTGAATGTGGGGCGCGTGATGACACCAACGCTTGCGATGGTGGTTATGCGAGATGCAGCAATCCGGGCGTTCAAGCCGGAGCCGTTCTACTCGGCAGAATTAAAATTTCGGGATTTTCAAGCGGGCGGTGAGCGAATGAAAGAAAAAGCAGAAGCAGAAAAACTGGTGGCAGAGTGTTGCCAGGCAGGAAGTGCCATCATTACCAAGGTAGAGCAGAAAGAAAAATCAGAGAAGCCCCCGGCCTTGTTTGATCTGACATCGCTTCAGAGAGAAGCAAATCGGCAGCTGGGATTCACTGCCCAGCAGACCCTGGATTACACACAGGCTCTGTACGAGAAGAAACTCGTGACATATCCCCGTACCGACAGCCGGTATCTGACGGATGATATGGCACCGCTGGTGCCGGAACTTGTTTCTGTGATCCAGCAGAGCTTTCAGATTCAGGCGGATGTACCGGCACCGGTGAATGCAGCGCAGGTCATCAATTCTAAGAAAGTCACCGATCACCATGCCATTATCCCTACAAAAACAGCGGCGGGTTATGACATTTCCTCGCTTCCCAGTGGAGAACAAGCGATTCTTACTCTGCTGGCGGTGCGGCTGATTTGTGCGGTCGGAACACCCTGCCACTATGCAGAAACCATAGTGGAAGCGGAGTGCGCCGGTCAGAATTTCCGCACGAAAGGCAAAACAGTCACGGATATGGGCTGGAGGCGATATGCAGGAAAGCCGGTTGAAGATGCTGAGAAGAATGCGGAGGCGGGTGATCTTCCGGAGCTTTCGGAAGGCATGACACTGGAACTTGCCGGTGTCGATCTGAAAGAGGGCAAGACCAGCCCGCCTAAGAGATTTACCGAAGATCTTCTGCTTTCAGCGATGGAGAGTGCCAGCTCGGATGAATTTCCGGCCGGTGTAGAGCGAAAAGGCATCGGCACACCGGCTACACGCGCTGCCATCATCGAAAAACTGGTGCAGAAAGGCTTTATCGAGCGCAGGGGTGATAAGAAAACGAAATATCTTTGTTCTACGGACAAGGGAAATGCGCTGGTGACGGTGGTGCCGGAACAGATTCAGTCCCCATCCATGACGGCAGACTGGGAGGAAAAACTGCTGAAAATAGAACACGGCGAGTACGACAGCGATGCTTTATGGGCGAAATCAGCAGCATGGTCAGCGGACTTGTTAAAACCTACGAGGCTGTAAAAGGTGCTGATGTGCTGATGCAGCCGGAACGGAAAGTCATTGGTTCCTGCCCGGCCTGCGGCAATGATGTCTGTGAAACGGCAAAGGGATGGTTTTGCAGGGATAAGGGCTGTAAATTTGCGCTCTGGAAGGAAAACAGGTTCTTTCAGACACTGGGAAAGCAGATGACAGAGGAACTGGCAAGCCAACTGGTAAATCAGGGGAAAGCACGACTTACCCATTGCTATTCCAGGAAGTCCAATCGTTACTATGACACAACCGTTTATGTAGAGACTGGCGAGGACGGTGCAGCAGCATTTAAGCTGGAGTTTGGAGGTAAAAAATGAGCATGAAAATGATGAATGCAGCTTATCTGGTGGATAATGTCGCTCTGCTTTCCTTGCAGGAAAAGCAGGACGGCGTGGAATTCCACTGCTTTGATATGAACAGTAAGGTGCAGACCGCCGAAGGACGTATTGGCTGGGATGTGTTGGATAAACAGCCGTTTTCTACGCTGGAAGAAAGCGCGAGGATGGCGGCACTCCAGAAGATTCCCCAGCTTGACGGTCTTGCCGTTGCGCCGGTAGCCCCGGAGATGCTGGAGCAGATGCGAGGCGGCAGAAAGGTTCTTTGGCAGATGAAAAAGGCTGATCCTGAGCTGGAGAATGCTAAAAATATCCGGTTTATCACCAGCAACTACGAGGATCGGTTCAAAATCCCGGATGGCAGTGCGGTGGAGGTCGAGTATCCGAATCGAAAATTCTCAGCCCGCTGCGAATATATGGACGAATATCATCTGCGCCTTGGGTATGATGTTCTGCACATCTGTCAGCTGGCAGAAATGCTGGAACGCGGCGGTGGCACATGCCGCCCGGAGCCATTGATTACAGAAGAACACAGCGCATGGGATTTGGGAAGCAAGGGCTTTCTTGCCATTCAGACCTGTGAGGACGGTTACGACTATACCTTATATCATAAGGACTTCACGGAAATTGACGGCGGACAGATCGACAACCCGGAAATCAGCATGAATGCAGCCAGAGACCAGATTCTTTCGGATTATGGGTTCGGTGGACGCACCATGACGCGGATTGACTATGATGAACTTTGTGATCGAGCAGAGGATGCAGAAATCAGTAGACGGGAATCTGTGCTGGGTAAACTCTCGGATCTGTCTTCCAGAACGGATACACCAGCGAAAGCTGCCAAGGCGAAGGAGGCGGAGAGATGAAATATAAGCTTACGAAGGCAGAGCAGGAAACCGTCATCAATTTTGACAATGAACTGGATACTGCCAGTATTTACACCCATGACAGCCGCCTGATTAAGAAGCTTCGGAAACTGCGAAAACAGTATCCGGAGCAGTTTGTTTTGGAGCATCGGGAGCAAGGGTCAGTCACTTATACGATTCCGAAACGCTGTGTTGGTATCCGACCGCCTTATAGTGAAAAACGACGGGAACAGCAGCGACAGGAAGCAAAGGAAAACGGCCTGCCGTTTATGGAGAAGGGAGAAATGAACGATGGCAAGAATTGAAAAATGGGATGAAGTGCATGGAAATCAGGCACCGGACGAAAGAATGATGGCATTTCTCGACAGCGCTACCGACCAGTATGCGATTTTGCAGCTTCGCCGCAGCGAGAATACGGTATATGAACGCTTTTCGTCTATGCGCGAACTGGAACGGATGGGGCTGGAACCGGATATTGACCATTATGAGGTGGTGTATACGGCTCCGCTTCTTCCATACAAGGATCAGAATACGATGTTGGAGGAACTGTATGCGAAATTCAATGTTTCCCGCCCTGATGATTTTACTGGGCATAGTCTTTCTGTGTCTGACATCGTGGCTTTACGGCAGAATGGTGTTGTAAGCTGTCACTATGTGGATTCCATCGGTTTCCAGGAACTGCCCGGATTTTTGAAACCGGAGAATTACCTGAAAGCCGCAGAAATGGCGATGGAGGACGATTACGGCATGATTGACGGCGTGATCAATAACGGAAAGAAGGAAGAACCGGCAGAGAAAGCATCGGTTCTGGATCAGCTGAAGGAAAAGCAGGAGGCGGTGCCGCCTGCGCCGCCTCGCAGGTGCTGCGAAGAAAAGGAGTTATAAATGCGTTTTACGGATGACGAATGGATGCTCATGATGCTTTACAGCCCTGGCACACGGACAGGGCTGATTGCAGAGCTTCAGACGATGCAAAAAAGTCTGACGGGCAGAGACAGAAACCTGCGCAGGTGGACGGCCTCGCTGCTTGCGAAACTGGCAGAGATGACAGATGCAGAATATGAGGCACTGGATTTGTATCCGGACGAATAAGAGAGAGGAGGAAAATAGACAGATGATGACGAAAACGGCTTATTATATGCAGATGGCACAGGAAGCTGCGGCACAGATCACTGGCAGCAAAGAACAGTGGACAGCGTTTCTGACCACATCCGCAAGGCTTTATAAGTATCCTTTTGCGGAGCAGCTGATGATCTATAAGCAGAGGCCGGAAGCAACGGCCTGTGCGGAGTACGATCTCTGGAATGATCGGATGAACCGCTATGTGAAACGTGGTTCCAAGGGCATTGCTCTTTTGGATATGCGTGGCGAGCAGCCGAAACTGCGGTATGTATTTGATGTGGCAGATACCGGAGAACGGAAGAATTCACGTCCGGTACAGCTCTGGAAAATGAATGCGGAGCATGAGCAGCCGATCATTCGAGCAATGGATGCAGCGTTTGATGTGCCTGCCGGTGCCGGATCTCTGGAAAATCACATTATGGAAGCGGCGGAACGCCTTGCAAGGGATTACTGGGAGGAAAACCACAGGCAGATCAGTGACATCGTTGCAGATTCCTATCTGGAAGGGTATGATGAACTCAACATCGGAGCTTCCTTTAAGAGAGCTGCCGCTGTCAGCATCGCATATTCCGTCTTTACCCGGACGGTGGGCAATGCAGATGACTATTTTGAGCACGAGGATTTTCTGGATATCTTTGATTTTAATACGCAGGCTGCCGCCAATGTGCTGGGAACTGCGGTCAGCGAAATGTCCAGCCAGATCTTCCGGGAAATTGAACGCACGATCCGAACCTATGAAAGAGATAAGCAGGCAGAAAGGAGCCAAAACTATGATGGAGCTGAATTACACGAAGAACGGCGATTACCTGATTCCGGACATCCAGTTGTCGGTGCAGGAACAGAAGCCGCTGGGCAAGTACGGGAGGATGCGCAGAGCGTTCCTGCAGGAGAACAACACGCTGCTGTACAATCACCTGATCCTAACCGAGAAGCTGTATCCGCACCTTTGGGAGATTCAGGAGACCGCGACCGCACGGATGGAGCAGATGATGGCGGAACTTCTGAAAGCGAATCCGGCACCGGACAAGAAATCGAACCAGATGGCCTGGGTGCAGCACATGAACATGCTGAAAGCGCAGGCAGAGGAAGTCATTCTGACGGAACTTATCAACAGCTAAATTTTATGAGCCTGTTTCAGTCCGAAGCAGAGCAGATTCAGAAAATTGATGCGGCGGCAGAAAATGCAGCCAGAGAAGCGGAGAGCGAAAAGCCCTCCGCTTTTGTCATTTCTGAGGATGAAATCGACCGGATGCTGCGGACAGGCTCCAATTTTGAGGGCGGAAAAATCCGTATTTATGCGCTGTATCAGCAGCAAGGGGACGCAAAAGAACGAGCTGCATTTCTGAAAGCGGAATATGGTATCGGTGGTCACAGCTATACCTTTATGGATGGCAGTCGCGGTTTTGCGGATTATGACGGGAAAGGCATTCTGCTTCGCAATTATGGTCATGACCGGGAAGTACGCCTCACATGGTCGGCGGTGGATAAGCGGTTAGACCGGCTTGTGGAAAATGGTCAGTACCTGACTGCTCTGGAAATGGAAGAGTATCGAAAGCTGGAGCAGGAATACGGCGCGCCGCTTCCTATGCCGACTGCTGCCCATGTCTTTCCTCCAACGCCACCGGAACACTACGATACTGGAAATGAGCATGTGGACAACATGCTGAATACGGCTGCGGATGTCTATGCCCGGAGTGAACTGGCGGCACCCCAGCGTTTTACCGTGATGGAGACAGACGATGGCTATGCGGTCTGGGATGATATTCAGGACGGCATTCATGTAGAGCCGGATGGTGTCAGCGAGGAGTTTACCAGCGAATGGGAGGCAGAGACCTACCGTCAGCAACTGATTAAAAAAGTCCAGGAACGGGAGGCCAAAGACTGGCTCTATGTTGAGCAGAGTAAACAGAATTTGCAGCAGGACATTCCATTCCCGGATGTGGAATCCGAAGAAGCACCGGAAGCGGTTCACGCAGAGGCAGATCCTCTGGTGCTGGAAATGCAGGAACACGCCAGAGAACTTGCCAGAGAGTCAGGCTATGCACCGAATGAACGATTTGTGGTCACGATGACCGGCGAGAATTTCCCGGATTCTAAGGATGCGTTTGCCATCTGGGATTATGTTAAAGAAGAGTATTACGGATATTCGGACGGAAAAGTGCAGACATTTGCCGATTATGTGAGTGCGTCAGAGGCGTTGCAGGAGATTCGCGGCAGGAATATGGAGGCTGAAAAAGAGCCTGCGACTGTGCAGCCAGAACCGGCAGCTCCGGTGCAGCCGGATTATCGTGTCGGTGATACGCTGTATCTGGACGGAAAGGCATTTACGATTGAAAAAGTCGGGCTTTTCGACGTGGAGCTTCGGGACCCGGATTCCGTGTATCCGATCTTCCGCTCGGAAAGCAAGGAGAATCTGGCAAGACTTTTGGGGCATGAGGAAAATGTTCACCTGCACAATCTGGTGGTTGATCTGAATCCTGGCAGAGAAAAGCAAAGTGAAGAACAGCACTTGACTATCCAGGAGACAGAACCGGAGAGCACTCATGCAGAAAACTACCGCATCAACAGCTTTCATCTCGGTGAAGGCAGCCCAAAGCAGAAATTCCGTGCCAACATGGATGCCATCTACACGCTGAAAGCCTTAGAAAATCAGCATAGGGATGCGACACCGGAGGAACAGGAAACGCTGGCCAATTATGTCGGCTGGGGTGGGCTGGCAGATGCCTTTGACGCAGAGAAAACTGCCTGGACAGGCGAATATAAGGAGCTGAAAGCAGCTCTTACGGAAGAAGAATATGCCGCAGCCAGGGCTTCGACTCTGAATGCGCATTACACCAGCCCTACCGTGATCCGTGCAATCTATGAGGCATTGGACGGTATGGGATTTGAGAAAGGCAATATTCTGGAACCTTCGATGGGTGTCGGCAACTTCTTCGGTATGCTGCCGGATTCCATGCTGGGAAGCAGACTGTATGGTGTGGAACTGGATTCCATCACCGGGCGCATTGCGCAGAAATTGTATCCGCAGGCAGAAATCAAGGTGGCAGGCTTTGAAACCACCGACCGGCGCGACTTCTATGATCTGGCCGTGGGCAATGTGCCCTTTGGCAACTACCGTGTCAGCGATAAGCCCTATGATAAACTCGGATTTTCTATCCACAACTATTTCTTTGCCAAGGCATTGGATCAGGTTCGTCCCGGTGGCATCGTGGCCTTTGTTACCAGCCGCTACACGATGGATTCCAAGAATCCGGACGCGCGAAAGTATCTGGCGCAACGGGCAGAACTGCTGGGGGCTATTCGACTTCCTAACAACGCATTCCGTGCCAATGCCGGTACAGATGTAGTGTCGGATATCATTTTTCTGCAAAAGAGAGACCATCCCATTGATATCGAACCGGATTGGGTGCATCTGGGGCTGACATCGGAGGGTATTACCCTCAACAGCTATTTTGTTGACCACCCGGAAATGGTGCTGGGTGAGATTACAACGGAAAGTACCCAGTACGGCAAGGAAGAATGTACGGTCATTCCGATTCCGGATGAGGATCTGGGAGACCAGCTGCATGAGGCTGTGCAGCATATCGGCGGTCACTATGAAGCGCAGGAGCTGGCACCGGAGGAAGAACTGTCCTTGCAGGGCGAAACCATTCCGGCAGACCCCAATGTAAAGAACTTCTCCTATGCGGTGGTGGATGGGGATGTCTACTTCCGTGAGAACAGCATCATGCGAAAGGCTGACCTTTCTGCGACAGCCACCGGCAGGATCAAGGGCATGGTGGAGCTTCGTACCATTGTGCAGGAACTGATCGACTATCAGCTGAACGATTATCCGGAGGACGCGATTGCCCAGAAACAGCGGGAACTGAATGTAGCCTATGACCGATTCGCCGATCAGTATGGGCTTATCAACTCCCGTGCAAATGCGCAGGCTTTTTCAGAAGATTCGTCTTATTATCTGCTCTGCTCTCTGGAAAATGTAGATGAAAACGGCAGGCTGGAATCCAAGGCGGATATGTTCACCAAACGGACGATTCGACCGGAACGGGCTGTTACCAGCGTAGATACTCCGGCAGAGGCTCTGGCAATCTCCATCGGAGAGCGCGGCAAAGTGGATTTGCCCTATATGTCGGAGCTTTTAGGTACACCGGGAGAATATGAAAAAATCCGGCAGGAACTGCATGGTGTCATTTTCAAAGACCCGATGACGCAGGGCGGCGAGGAAAACGGATGGGTGACGGCTGATGAATATCTGTCCGGCAATGTCCGTGAAAAGCTCCGTGTGGCAGAACTGGCTGCGGCTTCGGACTCTGCCTTTGCAGTGAACACGGAATATTTGAGAAAGGCGCAGCCGAAAGACCTGGATGCGTCGGAGATTGATGTGCGCCTTGGTGCCACATGGGTCAATCGGGATTATATCCAGCAGTTTATGGAAGAAACCTTTGAACCGCCGTTTTACCTGCGCCGAAACATTGAAGTGAAATTCTCTCCCATGACGGCAGAATGGCAGATCACTGGCAAGAGTACACCGAGCCGGAATGATGTTCATGCCTATATGACCTACGGCACCAGCCGTGCCAATGCCTACCGGATTCTGGAGGATACGCTGAATCTGCGGGATATCCGTATCTACGATACCGTGGAGGATGCAGACGGCAAGCAGAAGCGCGTTCTGAATAAAAAGGAGACCACCCTCGCCCAGCAGAAACAGCAGGCCATTAAGGATGCGTTCCAGAACTGGGTGTGGAAAGACCCTTATCGCCGTGCGGAACTGGTGGAAAAGTATAACGAGCTGTTCAACAGTACCCGTCCCCGTGAATACGATGGTTCTCATATCCGCTTTGGCGGCATGAATCCGGAAATCCGGCTGCGGGAACACCAGCAGAATGCCATTGCTCATGTGCTGTACGGCGGCAATACGCTGCTGGCTCACGAGGTAGGTGCCGGTAAGACCTTTGAGATGGCCGCTTCTGCTATGGAGGCAAAGAGGTTGGGACTGTGCCAGAAATCCATGTTCGTTGTTCCGAATCATTTGACCCTTCAGTGGGCAAACGAGTTCCTGCGCCTGTATCCGAGTGCAAAATTGCTGGTGGCAAGCAAAAAGGACTTTGAGACTGCCCGAAGAAAAAAGTTCTGCGCACGAATTGCCACTGGCGATTATGATGCGGTCATCATCGGGCATTCTCAGTTTGAGAAAATCCCGGTGTCCGCAGAACGGCAGGAGCGGATTTTGACTGCCCAGATTGATGAAATCGAAAATGCCATTGCTGAGATGAAATCCCAGAATGGCGAACGTTTCTCCATCAAACAGATGGAAAAAACCCGGAAAGGATTGGAGGCGAGATTGGAGAAACTCCGGGCAACCGACCGAAAGGACGATGTGATTACCTTTGAGCAGCTGGGCGTAGACCGGTTGTTTGTAGACGAGGCACACGCGTTTAAGAACCTGTTTCTCTACACAAAAATGCGCAATGTCGCAGGCTTGTCCACTTCGGAAGCGCAGAAATCTTCGGATATGTTTATGAAGTGCCAGTATATGGACGAGCTGACAGGTGGGCGCGGCATCATCTTTGCGACCGGAACCCCGGTCAGCAACAGCATGACGGAGCTTTATACCATGATGCGGTATCTCCAGTATGGCACGTTACAGCAAAAAGGGCTGACCCATTTCGACAGCTGGGCTTCTACCTTTGGTGAGACCACCACGGCCATTGAGCTGGCACCGGAAGGAACCGGATACCGGGCAAGAACAAGATTTGCAAAGTTCTTCAACCTGCCGGAGCTGATGAATATGTTCAAGGAAGTGGCAGATATCAAGACTTCCGATCAGCTGCATCTGCCGGTGCCGGAGGCAAAGTTTGAAACCGTGGTAGTGCAGCCCTCGGAGCATCAGCAGGCGATGGTGGCGGAGCTTTCGGAACGGGCGGCGGCTGTGCATTCCGGTGTGGTAGACCCATCGGTCGATAATATGCTGAAAGTCACATCGGATGGCAGAAAGCTGGGGCTGGATCAGCGGCTGATGAATCCGCTTCTTCCGGATGACCCCAACAGCAAGCTCAACGCCTGTGTGCGGAATGTGCTTCGGATTTATGAGGAAGGACAGTCGGATAAGCTGACCCAGTTACTGTTCTGCGACCTCAGCACGCCGAAGAACGATGGAACCTTCAATGTCTATGAGGATATCCGCGCCAAACTCATCCAGTCCGGCGTACCGGAGGAAGAAATCGCATTTATCCATGATGCGGATACCGAGGCAAAAAAGAAAGATTTGTTTGCCAAAGTCCGTACCGGACAGGTGCGGGTGTTGTTAGGTTCGACACAGAAGATGGGCGCAGGCACGAACGTGCAGGACAGACTGGTGGCCGTGCATCATTTGGATGTGGGTTGGCGGCCTGCGGACATGACCCAGCGAAATGGTCGTATCATCCGTCAGGGCAACCGCAACAAAGAAGTGCAGGTTTATCAGTATGTGACGGAAGGAACCTTTGATGCCTACCTCTATCAGACACTGGAGAATAAGCAGAAGTTTATCAGCCAGATCATGACCAGCAAATCTCCGGTTCGTTCCTGTGATGATGTGGATGAGCAGGCACTTTCCTATGCGGAGATCAAGGCACTTTGTGCAGGAGACCCGCAAATCAAGGAAAAAATGGACTTGGATGTAGATGTTGCAAGACTGAAGGTGCTGAAAGCAGATCATCAGAGCCAGCAGTACCGATTGGAGGATAAGCTGATGAAATATTTCCCTGCGGAGATTGAGAAAACACAGGGGTTCATCAAGGGCTTTCAGTCGGATATCCGGACGGTGGCGGCACATCCGCTGCCGGAAGAGGGTTTCTGCGGCATGGAGGTGAAGAGCACACGCTTTATTGAAAAAGCCGAGGCCGGTGAAGCAATCCTTGCGGTCTGTAAAGCCAATCAGAGTCTGGAGCCGGTACCGCTTGGCAGTTATCGAGGTTTCAAGATGGAACTGGCATTTGACAGCTTCCAGAAAGAGTATCAGGTACTGCTGAAAGGCGAGATGACCCACCGGGTACCCATCGGAACCAGTGCTGCGGGTAATATCCAGCGTCTGGACAATGCTCTTGCTGGGATTCCTGCAAGATTGGAAAGGCAGAACAGCAGTTGGACAGTCTTAGGAGCCAGCAGGAAGCTGCGCAGGCCGAGCTTGGAAAACCGTTTCCCCAGGAGGCAGAACTGGCAGAGAAGAGTGCAAGACTGGCAGAATTGGACGCACTGCTGAATATGGATGACCGTGGAAATGATGATCCTGACCGTGAGAATACAACAGAAAAGCCGTCTGTCCTGGCAGAGCTGCGTGATCGTGCTGGTCGCATTCCGCCGATGACACATCGGGATGAGGAGGTGGCACTATGAGTGTTCGGGAACACTGGATCAATGTCCGGGTGAACCCGGAAGAGCTGGCGAGGATTCGTGAAAAGCAGAAGGAATTGGGTATTCGGAATACCGGTGCCTATATGAGAAAGATGGCGATGGACGGGTACTGCGTAAATCTTGATTTGTCGGATGTGGCGCAGGTATCCATCCTTCTTCGCCGATGCAGCAACAACCTGAATCAGTACGCAAAACGCGCCAATGAATCTGGAAGCATCTATGCGGAGGATATCCGGGATTTGCAGAGACGGCTGGATGAACTCTGGGAGATGCAGAAGCTGATCCTGAAGAGGCTTTCTGGTATTCGCTGACGGCGCAAATGTGCGGGATTTCTACAGCACATGGCACAGATGAAACTGTCTGTGCCGTTACATATTTCTTGGTCTACCTGTTGACATCGTGGTGTTTGGCAAGCAGGTACGATAAAATGAAGATGAAAAGAAAAACGAAGGGGTGAAATCCATGAAGATCGTATGTTTTTTGTTGAAGCTGGTGCTGAAAATCCTGTTGCTGCCGGTTGCGTTTCTGCTGCGATTTCTATGCTTTATCTGGAATCTGCTGATGCAGCTATCCCTGTGGGTGCTTTCACCGGTTATGCTGTTCGTTCTTGGCTGCGGCATCTATTCGGTGGTTCGGGCGAGCTGGACGGATGTGTTCCTGCTGACCCTGATTGAGATGGGACTGTTCGCAGCTGCGGTTGGTGCGGGCGGCATCATGGAACTGATGGAGCGGCTATGTGAGCGTGTAGAGGATGTTTTGACAATTTGAGTTCAGGAGGGATTTGATGGATATTCAGTTTATGAAAGATTATTATGATTTACGATACGAGGAAACAGATGGAGAGAATCATTTTGTGAATGAGACTGCTTATCAGGAAAAACAGTCTGAGCAATCGAAGATGGAAGACCAGCTGATGGAAATGGTGGGCGGCAGCGAATCTAATGTGTGGAAGCTGTACGAAAGCATTATGTGCGTCTATTTCGATATGGAAGAGATCATCAAGCAGGCCGTTTATTTGCAGGGAGCTTATGATCGGGAACGGATGTTAAAATGAGAATAGTGAATTGGTAAGAGCTGCCTTCGGGTAGCTCTTTTTAGATGGAGGAATATGAAAAATGGCGGCTACAAGACTAATTGCGCTGCATATCAATAAAGGAAAGACGGTAGCGCAGTGTCTGGCTGACCGTACTGATTATTCTGAGAATGCAGCAAAGACGGAAGATGGAAAATATATCAGCGCGTATGCCTGTGACGCAAAGACCTGTGATGAAGAATTTCTGCTTTCTAAACGGCAGTATGAGCATATCACCGGTAGAACCCAGGCGCATGATGTGATTGCATATCAGATTCGGCAATCCTTTAAGCCGGAGAAATCACGCCGGAGGAGGCGAACAAGGTTGGGTATGAGACAGCCATGCGATTCACCAAGGGAAAACACGCATTTATCGTGGCTACCCATGTTGATCGTGCGCACATTCATAACCACATTATTTTTAATTCGACTACATTAGACTGCACCAGAAAATTCCGAGATTTTCGCTTGTCAGGACTTGCACTGGCAAGGCTCAGTGATATCGTCTGCCTGGAACATCGGCTGTCGGTCATTATCCGGAAGCCCTATGGGGAGCGGCAGAAGAGAACGGAATACCCGGAGAGAAAATCGCAGCGTGATGAAATCTGCGAGGCCATTGATACGGTATTGGAAAGAAAACCAAAAGACTTCCGGGAACTGATTGGTATTTTGCAGGAAGTAGGGTACGAGTATAAAGATGGAAAACAGCCTGCACTGCGGGGAAAAGGCCACGCCAGATTTGCTCGTTTCCGCTCTCTTGGTAAAGGATATTCGGTTGAAGAACTATGCGAAGTGATTGCTGGAAATGCGGTTCATAAAAGCAAATTTGTAGAGAAAACTCGCACAAGCGCACGGTCGGCGCAGGTGCATCAGAAGGCGGAGCTGTCGTTCCTTATAGATGTCCGTGCCAAAATGCAGGCAGGCAAAGGCGCGGGATATGCACGCTGGGCAAAAGTCTTTAATCTGAAGCAGATGGCGAAAGCTATGATGTTCATGGAAGAGCATGGAATCAAGAGCTATGCAGAGCTGAAAGAAAAAGCAGATGGGATTTCTGAAGAATGCGATGCGTTGCTGGAATCTGTAAAGGCAGATGAGGCACGGATGTCGGAAGTGTCAGTGCTGCGGAAGCATCTAATCAATTATGCCAAGACAAAAGATGTTTTTGCCGCATATAAAGCATCCGGCTACAATCGGGAGTTCTATGAAGCCCATCGGGATACGCTGGCCTTACGCAGCGCAGCGAAAAAGGCGTTTGATGGTTATAAGAAAGAGAATGGCTCTGACAAAAAGCTCCCGCGCATCAGCGAGCTGAACGCAGAGTATGCGATGCTTCTGGAACGAAAGAAAAGCTCCTATGCAGAGTATCGCAAGACCAAATCGGAAATGCAGGATTGGCTTGTGGCACAGAAGATTGTGCAGGAAATCCTGAAAGAGGACGAACAGAAAAAAGAGCAACTGCATGAGCAGGAAGTGCGGCAGGAAGAAGAAAATAAGGAGAATAGTAGATGATGGAATGTCCGGTGCAGTGTGGGCGTAATGCTCATGCTGCACCGGGCTTTTTTTCTTTGGCAGGAACTGCCGTTAAAGCATCCGGAACGGATGCGCAGCTCGATGCCGCAGGCAGCGTTCTATGGGGATTGGGGAGTTTCCCCAACAAGCAGAAAATCGCTTTCGTGTCACGAAAGCCCTGCTTGCCGATGTGGAGCAGTACGAGGATTTTTTCGCCGCCCTTGAAAAAGCGTCCCCCGTCCCGATTGCATTTGAGCAGATCACAAACGGCGCAAATGGGTATTTCAGTTTGACCGACAAGCGTATTGCAATCAAAGAGGGCGTGAGTGAATTACAGGCGGTAAAGACCGCCATTCACGAAATCGCCCATGCGAAGCTGCACGACGTAGACTTAAACGCCCCGCCGGAGCAGCAAAACCGCGTTGACCGCCATACCTGCGAGGTAGAAGCGGAAAGCGTCGCTTATACGGTTTGCCAGCATTTCGGCCTTGATACTTCCGATTACTCTTTCGGCTATGTGGCTGGTTGGAGCAGCGGCAAGGAAATGACCGAGTTAAAAGCGTCCCTTGAAACAATACAGACCACCGCAAAGGAACTCATTACCGAGATTGAGGGGCATTTTACCGAGTTGCAGCAGCAGCGGCAAGCCGAGCAGGAGCAGGGCGATACCTTTTCCATTTATCAGTTAAAGCGCGGGGACGAAACAAGGGACTTGCGCTTTGAGCCTTATGACCGTCTGCAAGCGGCTGGACTTACCATTGACCGGGTAAATTATGAACTCGTCTATACTGCACCGCTTACAAAGGATATGACGCTGGGCGACATTTGGGAAAGGTTTAATATCGACCACCCCGCCGACTTTAAGGGGCATAGCCTTTCCGTTTCCGACATTGTTGTGCTTCATCAGAACGACGAGGACACCGCCCACTATGTAGACAGTATCGGTTTTCAGCAAGTGCCGGAGTTTTTGCAGGAGCAGCAGACCCCCGTATTTGACAAGCTGCCGCCCGAACAGCAGCAAGCCTTGTCCGACACCGTACAAGACACTTTGCAAATGCTGGTTGACGCAGACAAGCGGATTTATGGCGACGTTACGGGCAAGACCCTTGAAGCAATCGCGGCGCAAGGATATTCCTACAAGGACGGGCAGCTTGAAAAGCAGCAGCCGGAAGCGACCCCCGACAGCCTTTTGACGGGTGAAACCGTTAGAACGCCGAGGGGCAATTTTCATATTACCGATATGAGCCGTGAACAGATCGAAGCGGCGGGATTTGGTTTTCACCATGCGTCGGAGGACGGGAAGTATCTCATTATGGGGAATGGCACACAGGCTTATGCCATAGCCGCCGAGCAGCCGCAGCGGGATAATCCCTTAAAGCACGTCGAGGACACCATAGAGCAGAACGACAACAATTTTGACGGGCTTATCAACAATACGCCGCAAACGCCCACCGTTGCAGATTTTGAGCAGCGGGCAAAGGCGGGGGAAGCGATTTCCGTTACCGACCTTGCAAAAGCGGTAAAAGCCGAGAAACGGGAACAGCCGCAGAAAAAACCGTCCATTTTGAAGAAGCTGGACGAATACAAGAAACAGGCGGCGCAGCAGCCGAAAGATAAACAGAAAGAGCATAAAAAGGATTTGGAGGTTTGATAGCATGAATACCCGCTTTACCATTGAGGAAGAAAACATTGTTGCGATCTACGCCGAGGACAGCCGGGAAACAACGCTTGAAAATATCCTTGCCGCCATGCCCTACATGGACGAGGATATGCGCCAGCTTGCCGCCGCAGCGGTGAACAAGCTGCAAGCCATGACGGACAGCGAGTTTTCCGAAAGGGAGTTTATCTTGACCGACGAGGAATAGCCCATAGAGAACAGGGGCGCGGTTGCCGATTTCCGGCACCGCGCCCCTGTTCTTTTTTTGTCCTTGCGTGGACAATTAGAAAGCCGTTTTTGCGGGTTTGAATATACTTTATCGTCTATGTCGTTTTCATGCGCTGGAAGCCGCAGAAACACAGGCGTTTTCAGCCCTTAACATTCCACTTGCCACCCCATGTTTTGCGCCTTATCGCTCCTGCTCCCGCGCCCTGCTTTGGGACGGGTAAAGAATACTATCGACGTTCTTTTTGACAACGCCGTATTCCTGCATTTGCTTCTTGGCTTGCCGATAATCTTCATACAATTTGGTTTTCCTGTCGTTTAAGCTTCTATACTCCTTGCGCAGCGCGGCGAGATCGGGCAGCTTCTTTATCTGCATTTCCTTTAATGCCCTTGCCGCAGCTTCAAACAGGATAATTTCGCTTTCATGCCCCCGCAGATACTTTTCCTTGTCCGGCGATTTTCGGTATTCATCGTAAATCGGTTTTAACTGTCGGTATGTGGTGGTGTGCTTGATAAGCAGCGACAAATCAGACATACGCTGTTCCACTTCCTTAACCGCCTTTGCCGCCGCGTCATGAGCGGTCATAATATCGGCTATCTTGCTTTCAAGTTCGCTATAATACTCAATCTTGTTTTCGGTTAGGAAGTTCATGCTTTTAGCAGCCTGTTTCAGATTATGGATTTTTGCCCACCGTTCATAGCCCGCCGACTGTTGGGCTTTGATACTGTTTTCAAGATCGACGACAAGCCGGATTTTCTTATCTTCCCGCAGCGTTTTTGTTTTGGCAACATACACGCCCTTGATACGCTCCTTTATCGCTTCTTCCGTATAGGCCGCGCCGAGCGTCTTTGTGCGGGTAAACCGTTCCTGTCCGGCAGCGCGAAAGGAAATGTATTTGCCCTGTTTGATTTCATACCCCATTTCCTGCAAGCGGCGCAGCAGTTCGTCAAAATCTTTCACTTGGGGAATGAGAGTATCTATCGCCGTTTTCAGCTTTGCTTTGTAGCTTGTCCCTTGCTTTTCGGCGGTGTATTCTGCATAGCTTTTTCCCTTGTCCTGTCCCGGTACGACGACGGATAGCCCATGCTCTTTACATATCCTGTCGCTGGTGCGCCGGATAAAGTGATAGCTTTGCTTGTTGGAATGGTACTTTTTGTAGTCAACGAAGCTAACCGCGTTGAAAATCAAGTGATTATGCAGATGGTCTTTATCGACGTGAGTTGTCAAAACAAACTCATACTTGCCGCCTAATACCGCCCCGGCAAGTTCCATGCCGATTTTGTGCGCTTCTTCCGGTGTGGTTTCTCCCACCGCAAAGGATTGTATCAAGTGCCGCCCTAAATGTGTGCCGCGATCTCCGGCAGCTTCCCGCGTCCATGCAAACTCAATATCGGCGGTTTCCAGCCCGCAGCCGAAAGAGGACGCAAGCAGCTTCCCGTCTGTCTTTTCGGGATTTAAGATATAGTCTATCGCAGCCTTTAAGGTTGATTTAATAGGGTGCGTCTTTGTAACCGCCATATCTCGTCCACCGCCTTTTTAATGTCCTCTATATCCTGCCTGTAAACCGTCCCCGTCGCATTGGCGCGTTTTGCAATTTGGTTGATGTTCCGGCTCACCGCTTGCAGTTCCCGGATATATGCTTTTGTGTCGCTTCGGTCAACGACAAGAATATACCCGTCTATCGCCATTTTACGGAAGTATGCCCCATACTGCTTTATGGGAAGCTGCTTCATCTTCTCGTCGATCAGCCGCTTTTCTTCTTCCGTAACGTAAAACTTCATCTGTATATTTCTCTTTCGGTTTTCCATTTCCGCACCGCCTTTCGGTATAAGGGTTTGGGATTATCCAACAAGCATTTTCCGCAAACGGGTACTCGTTTGCTGTGCTTGCTATCTACTCCATACCCCCACCGAAAGGCGGTATTTGTTGCGCGTTCCTTTGATTTTGGACGCAAAAAAAGATTGCAGCCGCCATGCGCTGCAATCTCCCGATTTCTCATATTGTGAGGTTAATCCTCTGCTTTTTCGACTTCCGTTATCTCCCTTGCTGTTGCGGTTACAATCCGTATGCCTTTATCGCTCATACCGTCCAGCAGCGCGTCAAGCTGCCGCCGCCCGGTGGATTTCTCCGCATTGCTGTTCGGGAAGAAAAATTGATCTACCGAAATATGATACCGGGTTACAAGGTCATAGAATACCTGTAAACTCGGCTGTTGTCCCTTGTTCTCGATATTCGCAAGGTAGCGCGGGGAAATATATAACTCGTCGCTTACCTTTTTGCGGCTCTCGCCGTATTCATTTCTCGCGGCTTTTATAGCTGCCCCGAAAGCCTTAAAGTCGTACAATGGTACGGGTCTTTTTGCCATTTTCATTCACCCTGTTACATTTTACAGTTCACCTTTCTTTTTGATATGTCCACACAATTCATATCATTAGGTTAAATACTTCCTGTTGTGTATTGACAGTAGACTGATTTTCTGATAAAATAAAATTTATGTAAAAGGAGGCGGCGTTTATGTTGCATAGCATGCGTATTAGATAAGCATTGAAAAAAAGGATTTTCCCATTTTCAACATGGGCTTTTTTGTCATGCTTATTTTGCGGATGCTATACAAAAAACTAACGACGTATAGATATAGTATAGACATAGTGCAAGCTATGCCTTAGTTTTGTTGTACTGCTCTGTGCATTATAAATGCAGGTCAATGCTCATGTTGAGGATTGACCTGCATTTTTTTGTGTAAAAAGGACGAGTGAAATATAATGCTTAAAAAATATTGGATAAAATGTCCGATTTGTAACGGAAAGACGAGAGTTCAAGTATTTCATAATACTGTATTAAAAGATTTTCCTCTTTTCTGCCCTAAATGCAAATTGACGCATATCATTGATGTAGAAAAATTAGAGATTGTAATCAAAAATACAGAAAAACAAACTTTTATTATTTAGAAGACCTGCTAACAAAAGTCAAGAAAAAAATTCAAAAATTTAAGCAGCACAAAAATGGCGCACCCAAACAAGCCACTTTGCATCTGAAATTTCAGATGGTGGCTGTCCGTAGATGATGAAACGGCATTATGCCTCGTCTAAGGCGTCCAAATAAGCTTTAACAGTTGCGTAGTAAATGCGGAGGAATTTGTTCGCCGAGGCCATCATGTAAACCTTGTAAGGCTTTCCTTCGGAACGCTTTCTGTCCATGAATTGGTATATGGGTTCATCTGGCGGAGCGTTCTGCAAGTAAATCCCCATTACGAGAAATAACGTTCTGCGCAGCGAGGACGAACCACGCTTAGAGATGCTTCTGCTGTAAACATCCATCTGCCCAGACTGGTACGGAGGGGCGTCAATACCCGCAAATGCCACCAAGGCTTTCTTGGAATGAAAGCGGCGAACGTCTCCGATTTCTGCCATGAGCTGTGGACCGAGTGCCGGGCCAACGCCAAATATCTTCATTACCACCGGATACTCCGGAAGCGAAGCTGCCAGTGACTGCATTTCCTGCTTGAGAGAGGCCAATGCCGTTGAGGTTACCCGGAGCAGAGAGACAGCCTGTTCCACCAAAAGCTTAGTGGTGTCTGTCTTTGGCATGACACCAAAATGGCCGCAGGCGGAAGCGTAGATATCCAGCGCCTTATCCTCGCTGAAATTGTAACCGAGTTTCTTACACCACTTCTGATATTTGGCAACAAAGACTTTCTCAGAGCTGCCGCAAACGCACTCACAGTGCCAGAATGTGGCTACAAAGTCCACCCACTTCTCGCTGCCGTCAGCGCGTGGAGGGCTTGAAAACAGGCGATTTGCGTCAGGGAAAGCAGTATCCAGCAAAGAAATTAGGTTGTTCTTCAGCATGGTTTGTACCTTGGAATACTGCTGGTACTGCCTGTAGCAGTTTTTCAGCATCAATCGGGTATCTTCTTCCGGAACGTACCTCGGTAAGGCAAGCCAGTGATCGAGACCGTAGTTTGCCAACTTGATGGCATCCTTCTTGTCGGTCTTGGCTCGCCGCAAACTGTTGTTCCCGTAGCCATGCACCAACATTGCATTGACTACTGAAACGTAAAAGCCGGAGTCATTTAGTAACCAGGCTACCGGCAGATGGTAATTACCCGTGGCTTCCATAACGACACGGGTCTCACCGGGCAGGCTTCTAAGCAGCTTTGCCAGCTCGCACAGTTCGCTGTCCGTGTGACGAACTTCAAAGGGAGAGACCGCCACTTCTCCAAAGGGGCGCATGACGGCGATCATGCTTTTGCCTTTGGAAACATCAATGCCAACAGAGTTCATGTATCTACCTCCAGTACAAAATCGCGCAACCGGAACCCATCTTTTACTCATTGCCGATTCAATCTATTGGGTGACACGAACTCCCCGGCATTGCGGTAGGCTCAACCTGCTTAAATCGAACGCTACAATAAGAGGACGGCTGACAGTCTTCTGAACGGACACGAAAGCCCAAGAAAGGAGAGGTCAGCCGGTTGCTCCTCTTATTGTAGCTTAGGCATGAGACGGATGAAAGCCGGACTGGCTGCCCGGCTTTCCTGTCCAAATTTATTGTAATAGAAAGGATATAAAAATGAAACGTTTACCTAAATATACGCCTGCGGAAGTACGGAATGATCCATACGGATTTACTTACAAAGAAATGTCGGAAGTTATTGGCGAGAATGAAGCAAAAGCCTTATATGAAGAATTATATAAGCAATTACCACGCAAAAAAAATCTATCAATGTTGGTAAAAAATATTTGCAAAAGCAGTGATACTGAAAAGTATGTTTACGAACTGAAAGACAACAAATACATTGAAACGGTTTTTATCAAGCGGCGAGATGGTGGAACTGTTTGCGTGAGCACACAAGTCGGTTGTCCTGTTGGTTGTATTTTTTGTGAGTCCGGGCGAAATGGCTTTGTTCGTAATCTAACATCGTCAGAAATCGTACAACAGATTATATTGTTGCGTCGAAAAGTAAACCGTATCGTTTTTATGGGTATGGGAGAGCCTTTATTCAATTATGACAACTTGATAAAAGCAATCCATATTCTCCGAGATAGATATGGGCTCAACTTTCCAACCGACGGCATTACCATATCAACAGTTGGTCCGGTCGATCAATTAAAAAAATTGCGCGAGGAACATCTTAAAATTCAGTTGACAATATCTTTACACGCAGCAACACAATCTGCAAGAAATCGTATTATTCCTCACATGCGCATATATGCTATTGAAGATGTTGTTAAGCAAGCCTTATCCTATTCTGAAAGGCATAATCGCAAAATTGTCTTTGCGTATTTGCTTTTACCGGGTATAAATGACCGGCCCTCAGATGTAAGACAACTTGCAAAATGGTTTCGGGGCAAAAAAGTTATGATTAACGTGTTACAATACAACCCAACAAGCAATTCAAGAATTAAAGCACCACAGAAACGGGAAATAGTTGCATTCAAACATCAATTAGAGCAAGCAGGACTTGAAGTTACTATGAGAGTTTCTCATGGCAGAGAGATTAACGCGGCTTGTGGACAGTTAGCTAACACATATAATAAATTCAAAAAAAAATGATTAAAAGTGCCAGACGCATAGACGCAGAGCCGATAACGCATTAGGTCAAAAAACCTATGTGTTATCGGCTTTTTTATTTAATATTGCGCAAAAGCCGCTGTTCCCTATTATAGAATGGATTGCGGGTAGTGTATTAAAGTCGCCCTTTTTTAAGGATACGGCGGTATCGGGGAGGTATCGCCGTGTCCATTTTTATTTACTGTAACCCGCCTAATGCTTTGCGGTCAAAAAAAGCTATGCTCCGCAAGCGGGATATTCCGGCTATGAGTATGAACTGTCAATACATCTAAATACTTCTTACATTTCCTTTGCGCTCGTCCGCGTCTTGCGGACGGGCGCATTTTGCTTTTTTCAACTTTTTTCTGAAAAACGCACTCAAGAGCCATCTCCCGAACGGGTACGGAGCGAAAGGGGCAGAGAGGACAAGCCCTTAACTCCCGTCCTCTACTCCACGCGGGAAGGAGGTGAACTCTATGGAGCTATCTTCTTCCGACAAGGAAAGAATACAACATCAGTACGACGCATTAGCAAAGAAAACTTTGGTTGGCGAAGCGAAAAGCCACCGCCGCACTCTTGCGAAACGCGCAGCACGCGAAGTACCTTTTTCGGATTTGAGCGAAAGCGAACTCGCGCAGCTTTTCACAACGGACGAATACAAAAGCGATTATTTCCGTTTTCAAGTGTCCGGCTTTGATGTACTCGTCAAAAATGAACTGCTTGCCGAAGCCCTTAACGCTTTGCCCGAAAGGAAACGCGACATTATCCTTTTGTCCTACTTCTTGGACATGAGCGACGCGGAAATTGCTGAACTGCTGAATGTTGTACGCACGACGGTTTTCCGGCACAGGAAATCCGCGCTTGCGAAAATCAAACAGTATTTGGAGGGAAAAGCAGATGATGAATACCGTTAGGAAATCTGAAAATCTGTTGCCGTTCCCTGTCATTTCCGCAGCGGCAAACGGCGACACAACCGCCATGTGCGCGATCTTGAAGCATTACGAGGGTTACATAGCGAAACTTTGTACCCGCACGCTGAAAGACGACGCGGGCAATACCTATTCCTATGTGGACGAGGAAATGCGTAACAGGCTGCAAGTGCGCCTTATTACCCGCACCCTTGCTTTTCATGTAGGATAATCTTTTAGCCCATGCGGGGAGCGTGTCCCCTTTCCACGCTTCCCGTTATGGGCTATTTGTCGTTCCGTAACAGCACATCGGAAACGGTGTACTGTTACAGGCCGACAAAGCCTATTGTTCCTTGACAAAGAAAGCGGCCTTTGGTGCGCAGCATAACAGGCAACGGGTACATTCCGTCTGTACCGAGCCGGGCGGCGGGTACGCCATGACCGCTTTTCCCCGTTGGGGAAAAGTCGAGCGAGAACTACCGCGCCGTAAAACAAGTTTAGCAGCTTGTGGGCGACGACATACAAGGCGGCACAATGATACTCCCGCGTTGAACACCCTCAAAGTATTGCGCGGCGCACCCATAAGCATGGGCCGGGGTGAAACTCCCGTGAGGTTGCAGCTAACAACCGCCCGTTTTGCCTTTTGACGAATATAGTTTATCCATACAGGAAAAGGAGGTTTTTCTAATGGATAAAAAACAGACAATTACAACCGAACGCAAAATAGGGAAAATCACCTATCTTGTTCAAGCGTTGCCGAGTGAAAAGGCAACCGATACAATCCATAAAAAGATTGAAAAACTCATTGTAAAGGATTTGCAGAAAAAGCCCGGAAATCCGGGCTTTTTAGCGTCCGAGTAGTGCATTAGGCGGCGGGATATGGTATAATGATAGCAACACATTATACCTGTTTATTCGGCTGTCGGAAAGGAGGACTAATGTTACAGTCGAATAAAATCACCGCCCTTTACTGCCGTTTAAGTCAAGAGGATATGCAGGCCGGAGAAAGCGGAAGCATACAGCACCAAAAAATGATACTTCAACGCTATGCGGACGAACACCATTTTTTGAACACAAAGTTTTTTGTGGACGACGGATTTTCCGGCGTGAGTTTTGAGCGCGAGGGGCTGCAAGCGATGTTGCAGGAAGTGGAAGCCGGACGAGTGGCGACGGTTATTACCAAAGACCTCTCCCGTCTTGGCAGAAACTATCTGAAAACGGGCGAACTCATAGAGATTGTATTTCCCGAAAACGGAGTGCGCTATATCGCGATTAACGACGGAGTTGACACAGCGCGGGAGGATAACGAGTTTACCCCCTTGCGGAACTGGTTTAACGAGTTTTACGCCCGCGATACAAGCAAGAAAATCCGTGCAGTTAAACAGGCACAGGCGCAAAAAGGCGAGCGTGTCAACGGGGAATATCCATACGGCTATATCCCAGACCCGAACAACCGCCACCACCTTATACCCGACCCGGAAACCGCGCCGATTGTCAAACAGGTTTTCGCTATGTTTGTTAGCGGCGTGCGTATGTGCGAAATCCAAAAATGGCTTGCGGAAAACAAAGTCTTGACGATTGGAGCGTTGCGCTATCAGCGCACAGGACAGGCGCGGTATCAGCGGGCAATGATCGCCCCCTATACTTGGCCGGACAAAACGCTCTATGACATATTAGCAAGGCAGGAATATTTAGGGCATACCATAACCGCGAAAACTCACAAGGTATCCTACAAGTCGAAAAAGACCCGGAAGAACGAAGAAGAACAACGCTATTTCTTCCCAAACACCCATGAGCCGCTTGTTGACGAGGAAACCTTTGAACTTGCGCAAAAGCGGATTGCTACCCGCCACCGCCCGACAAAAGCAGCGGAGATTGATATTTTTTCCGGCTTGCTGTTTTGCGCTGGTTGCGGACATAAGATGTATTACCAACAGGGCGTAAATATCGAGCCGCGCAGGTTTTCCTATTCTTGCGGCGCATGGCGCAACAGGGCAAGGACAGGCAGCGAGTGTACCTCTCATTATATCCGCAAAAACGTACTTCTTGATTTAGTGCTGGAAGATATGCGGCGGGTTTTGCAGTATGTTAAGGAACACGAACAGGACTTTATCTGTAAAGCTACCGAGTACGGCGACATGGAAGCGAGAAAGGCATTAGCGCAGCAGCAAAAGGAACTTTCCAAAGCACAGGCGCGTATGACCGAACTTGACACGCTTTTCCGCAAGCTGTACGAGGACAACGCATTAGGCAGACTGACAGATGAACGGTTTGTGTTTCTAACTTCCGGCTACGAGGACGAAAAGAAATCCCTTGCCGCAAGGATAGACGAGTTACAACAGCAGATCGCAACCGTTACCGAGCGAAAAAGGGATATATCAAGGTTTATTCAGATTGTCGGGAAATACAGCGACATACAGGAATTGACCTATGAAAACGTCCATGAGTTTATCGACCGTATTTTGATACATGAATTAGACCGGGAAACCAACACCCGGAAAATCGAAATCCATTACAGCTTTGTCGGACAGGTTGATACCGAGCAGGAGCCGACGCAAGTTGTCAACCATGACCGCCGTAACATGGTAGATGTAAAAAGTATCGCTATCTAACCCCAGCAAACAACAAGCCGGATTTCAGAATTCAGGTAAAAGGTTTGTTCGGGACAGAAGAGAAACGGTTTGAAGTGGTTGGCGGTGATAAGAAAAGACCAGCAACCAAGAAGAAATCCGACCTGGGCTGGATTGATCGGCTGGAAGAAATAGATGCTGCATTAGATGATTTTTGATGGCGATGCAGTGTGGAGGAGGTGCGGCTAAGTGACCTGGGCTGAATATTATGAGCGATATGACGGATGGCAGGAAAGTACTCAGTATAGCCGTCTGGCCTCTATCAAGGACTTCGGACCGGATGGAAGTCCATCTGAGGAAATATGTGACTGCATTCAGTATGTGGATACGCGCACAGCGACCAGCATTCTTCGCAGAGCATTAGCAGCGGGAGTCCGGTTTCGAGCCGCGGAAGTTGCGGAGATTGCAGATAGCGGGCAAATCGAAGATGAAGAAGCACTGGAAAAGTTGATTCAGACAGCTGTGGATGCTTATACGGGGGAACAGCTGGATACGCTGCTGAGCTGTCTTCCTGATCCGGAACCGGTGTTTGAGTTGATTGATAAGATTACTTCCAAACCAACGCACTTTACAGAGGAGGATGTTCTGACACTGCTTCCTAATCTGCCAGATGAGGAATCCATCTATCAGTTGGTCAACTCGACAGATGCGATTTTCACAGAAAATGGGCTGAATGAGTTATGTGATTATGGTGTGGACGAGTCTCTGATTAGGAAGATTTCAAAGCGCAGTGGCATTCCGTATGCTGATCCAGATGAGCCTGACGAGGAAATTTCGCTTAAAGAGGCACAACCGAAGAAGCCGGGACTGTTCAGCAGTATACTAATGGGAATGGCTCTGGCTGGCAGTCCTAAGCCTAAAAATACAGGCAAATGCACGGGAGATTGTGCTCATTGTCCTCCCCACTATGGTTATCGCTATGGGCGATGGTATTATGGACATGGGCATACACATGGCTGCGAATTCTGTGGAAATGGAGGATGCAGTGGGAAGTGCAACATAGATTGACTTCGCTTGCAATGTGGAATGACACGCCAAGAATTATTTACATGGATACGCCAGCAGTACGGCACAGAGCCGGAATACCCCTGGCATGACTGGAATGCGGTGCTGCGGCACAACGACAATAACAAATGGTATGGTGTAGTTCTGGAAGTATCTGCTGATAAGTTGGGACTGCCGGAAGCAGGCATCATTGATGTCCTTAATGTGAAAAGTGATCCGCTGCTGATAGGCTCTCTTCGTGGGCAAGACGGCTATTTTCCAGCCTATCACATGAATAAGGAAAAATGGCTTAGTATTCAGCTTGGCAAACCAGAACTGGATGATGCCATCAAAGACCTGCTTTCTTTGAGCTATGAGCTGACGGCACCGAAGAAGCGCAAACCAAAGTCATCAGCAAAAAATCCGGGAGATTTCGCAAATGGCAAAGAAAAAGAAACTGACGAAGGCTGAGCGAAAGGAAGCTCGCCTCCGAAAAGGCAAGCAGTGGCTGCTCACCTATACCGGCTCACCGAAAAAGATGAACAAGCATTACCGGGAACGCTTTCATGTGGATGCTGTGACTGCCGCTAAAGATTTGCAGGAGCTTGGAGTCAATTATACACAAGAGCAGCTTGACCAGATTAAACAGGCTGAAGAACAGCGGCTTCGGCAGCGGAGAATGGAGCGGGAAGCGAAAGAACGGGAACGGCTGGGAGAACTGTATGAGGACTGCGATGGTCGTTTTGCCTTTATCGCCGGATATACAGATGGCGGCGCACCGTATGGTGTGATGTGGGAAGAAGTCGGCATTGATCCGGGACTGCCGTTCGAGGAAAAAGTGAAGCTCTATCACATGCAGATGTTAGGCTGATAATTGTGCAGACGGCATCTGCACAATTTGCAACAAAAAAGAGGAGCCGGTCAAGGCTCCTCGAAGATACGTTATTTCAAAAAGTTGCTTTTATGTTCCAGTGCGTGCAGATTATAGCCAAGTGTGGCCAGGTGTGCTACCTTCAGCGCAACCAGATTGATGTCAGTGGACATCGCGCTGGCGATCTGCTCGGCTGTGTATCCATACTCATAGATGTAACGAAGGACTTCGTTGCTGTCCATCAAGATCTCCGCTGCTACGATGTTCGCTTCATATTCCGGTTTGGATTTCATGTCGTAGAGCATGAACTCATGAATCGGGGTGGTTTTCGCCATATTCCGGTGAAGCTGATCATGCCCTAATTCATGTGCGCACACGATGCGCAGCATGTTTTCATCCAGACTGTTATTCAGGAAAATAAAGCGATTTCGCTTAATCACCCGGTACATTCCCTTCAGGGAACCAAAATTTTCGCAAAGCATAACATTGATACCAAGCTGCCTTGCAATTTCAAAAGGGTCTCTGGAACCGTAGCGTTTTACCAGTTTCTCACCGACCCGTGAAAGCTGTTCCGCATTCATCATACCACCTCCAGTTTACAGTATAGCGAAAAGTGTGTACGATAAATATCACTGATCGGATTTTTTACGCCTCGTTTTCGGGGCGTATTTTTTATTGTTCTCTTTGGCAATCCAGTAGGCATCGGTCAGAGCTTTATAAGCTCCTTCGATGGCATCTTCGCTTAATTCGCCGCCAGCGAACATACCGGTCACTTCGCTGACCAGTTCTTCAATATCTTTGGCTGCTTTTGCGCCACCTTTTTCATGAGCTTCTACGACATAGGTGCCGCTGCTTCCCAGCAGGTACTCGGTAGTAGTATTCAGCGCATCTGCAATCTTCTGGATCGTGACCATATTGGATGGTTTGCGGCTGCCAAGCTCATAATTCTGAATTGTGCGGGCGGTTACACCGGCCTTCTCTGCAAGTTCTACCTGAGTTAAATTGGCTTCTGTTCTTTTTTCTTTCAACCTTTCTTTGAAGACCATAGGAATACCTCTTTCTTTTTTGATGACGAACACGAACACTTTTTCATAAAAACCTATTGACACGAAAAACTGTGCTTGCTATAATGACGATGAAAACACGAAATACAATTCGTGTAATTATAGTATCACAAGAAATGCTGTGTGTCAATGCGTTCGTGAAAAGTTGTTCGTGCTTTCACGAACGGAGAGGAGGAATACGGGATGCAAAGAGTGATTCTTCATTGTGATATGAATAATTTCTATGCCTCTGTCGAGTGTATGCTGAACCCGGAACTGAAGAACAAGCCGGTGGCAGTGTGCGGTTCTGTGGAGGAACGGCATGGTATCGTACTTGCGAAGAACTATGCAGCAAAGGCGTTTGGTGTTTCCACGGGGGAGGCAATCTGGCAGGCAAAGCAGAAGTGCCAGGATCTTGTGATCGTGGAGCCGCACTATGAGCAATATATGAAGTTTTCAAAGCTGGCTCGTGAAATATACAGTCGCTATACCGATCAGATCGAGCCGTATGGGATGGACGAATGCTGGCTGGATGTGACCGGAAGCGGCTGCATGGGAACCGGATTTGAAATTGCAGATGAGATTCGCAGAACGGTTAAGTTTGAATTGGGACTTACGATTTCCGCAGGAGTGAGTTTCAACAAGATTTTTGCCAAGCTTGGGTCGGATATGAAAAAGCCGGATGCGATTACCTGCATCGAAGCAGATTCGTTCCGGGAGAAGATTTGGTGTCTTCCCGCCTCTGACTTGCTTGGAGTCGGCAGAGCGACCGAGAAGGTTCTGTCCGGTTATGGGATTCATACCATTGGAGAGCTTGCTGCAACATCGGATGATTTCTTGAAGTGCCGCCTTGGAAAGAATGGACTGGCGATTAAGAAATATGCCAATGGACTGGATGATTCGCCGGTTATGCGTTCCGATTATGTCTCCCCAGTAAAGAGCATTGGGCATGGGATAACGACCATGCAGGATTTGGAGAATAACGCCGAAGTCTGGTGTGTCATGCTGGAACTGGTGCAGGAGATCGGAACCAAGCTGCGAACACATAAGAAGAAAGCCGGCGGAATAGCGATTTCCATCCGTAACAACGAGCTTTACACGAAAGAGTGGCAGTGCCGGATTAGTATTCCGACACAAAGCCCTACTTATCTGGCGAAAACTGCATTTGCATTATTTGCAAAAAACTATCAGTGGGAACACCCGATTCGTTCAGTGACAGTTCGGGCAATCAACCTGTTTGAAGAGGATTGTCCGATACAATACGACCTATTCACCGATGTGAAATCACTGGATCGCCAGGAACGGTTGGACGCAGCGATTGAGCAGATTCGATTCCGATTCGGGAAAGATGCGATTAAAAATGGGGTACTTTTTCAGAAAAGCAAGATGCCGACAGAGCGAAAGGTGGATTTGGTTATGCCGACAGGAATGATTGGTTAATACAGCACCGGTAGAATCTGGTGAGTTCTTTGCTAAAAGAAGTCAACACATTCGCCGGTTTACAGAGGAGGAGCGTAGAATATGTCGGAACAGAAGTGTAGAAAAGTATATGTACCTGTGAATTTGGATGTGGATGCCGAGGGAAATATCCGCCCGCGCTTGATTCGGTGGATTGACGGACGGGTGTATGAGATCGACCGATTGAAGCATAAGTGTCGGGCTGCTTCCACGAAGGTAGGTGGCTGCGGAATCCGCTATACGGTCATGATCGGTGGGCATGAGAGTTTCCTGTACAACGAAGATGAAAAATGGTTCGTTGAAGCAAAGGAGCCGTGCCTATGATCCTTTCGCAGAAAAACATAGAAGAAATCGCTGTTGCAGTGATAAGAGATTTTCAAAAGTCCTTTTTCGGCAGCGAAGCAGATGATCCGGCAAGATTCGCACTTCCGACACCCATTGATCAGTTTGCATCCGATTATCTGAACCTGAAGGTGTCATTTCAAAAGTTGTCCTCGGACGGAAGCATCTATGGTCTGACCGCGTATGTGGATACAGAATATCAGATTGAAGTCGATGGAAGTCAGAGGAGCATCTTCCTGAAAACCAATGATGTGGTTCTGGACAAGAGCTTCATTGAACCGGAGAATATACGGAAACTCTGCGGAAAACGCAGATTTACGCTGGCACATGAGTGCGCTCACCAGATATTGTTTCAGCTGGATGCCGATGACCGAAAGATAGCCTGCCATAAGAGACCGGAAGTGAGGAAAAAAGGTTCCCGCGTTCTGAGAACGCAGGAAGATTGGAACGAGTGGCAGGCCAATTCGCTGGGAGCTGCCATCCTGATGCCCCAGTCAGAAGTGGATCGGGCGATGTGGTTCATCAACAGCAGAAAGCCTCTGACATGTTATGGATGGCGTTTTTATAACAAAGACCAGGTGAAGATAGATACTTTCTGTGGTGTCTTTGGCGTTTCGAGATCGGCAGCTGCTATCCGCTTGGAACAACTGGGCTATCTGAACCGGAAAAAGGATTATGAATATCGTGATCCATTGGAGGTGTGGCCATGAGCAGGAATATCAGAGTATCGGAACCATCTGCGGAAATGCAGATTAAAATCATCCGGGCAAAGGATGCGATTGCTTCGCAAAAGCCCAGGATTGTCAGGTGCCCTTATTGCCGACACAATTCAATCATCGTCTTTGAGGATACCAGAGGACATGTGCAGACCAAATGTAAGGCCTGCGGACGCGAGACCGTCTTCAATGTTTTGGAGATGAGAAGATTACGGAGATTGCAGCTCTACTATTCGTCTTTGAATGGTTGAGATGACAATAAATAACCCTATTAACACAATTTTATAAGTCATAGCTGTGCTGTGGAGCCGCTGACAGGCGAAGTCTTCCGAATGCCGCATGAGACAGAATTATGGGATACCCATGTTCTGTTTTATCGGCACAGGATTTTTCTTCACCGTCATGCGGCTCTTTTTTTGACCTTCCGTCGATCCGGTTCTGTACCGGCTGTGCGGAAGGAGAAACGTATGTATTTTGACGCAAAAGAGTTTGGTAAGAGACTTCACGATGTTCGCACTTCCCGTGGCATTACGCAGGAGGAACTGGCGGTTCGCCTGGGCCTGGCAAGCAAGCAGCATGTCAGCCGCATGGAGAACGGTGAACGCAGCTGCTCTATTGACTTGCTGATTGAACTGTCCTGCATCCTCCATGTCAGCACGGATTATCTTCTTATGGGCAGCGAGCCAAGCAAAGAGGAAGTCAAAAATGATCTTCTTAGTATTATTTCGGAGCTGTCTACGATTGCGAAGAAAATCTAAAAAGCATTAGGCGCAATATAACTGCTGACGGCGTAGAATCATGGTGGCTATCTTGGTGGATACCTTGATGGGTGTCATCCTCTAAGTTATCATGGGTTGCGTCATAGGACTTATCATTGGCTGTACCCATGATAGAGTGAGCATGAGTGATTTGAGCACCCTCACTGCCGTGGGCAATAAGGTGGATACAAAGATTCAAAACTGTGTGTGGGATGTCCGGCGATTTATCTTGCTCACTAACTTGGTCATTGACTAAGTTTTTCTGACTAAGTTGGTAATTTACATTTTTCAAGATGACTCTGAAATCTGTTGCCGTTGAGAAAATTTTCGGATTATATGCCGCTGTATATCCAGGCGGCTTTTCGGTTTCCCTGACGATTTTGCGTAGGCCGCTTCCATGACGCTCCATGTATTTCATGCGTTGGAACGGGTCAGCAATCACAGGGCTTGCCATATTGAACGGATACTTTTTAGTGTCAAAAACAAATCAGAAAATAAAAACGGAAAATCCGTTGATATTTTCTGATTTGCGGCGTATAATAAGATTATAAGAAAATAAAAACAAAAAAACTGTTTTTAGAGGAGGACTACCTATGAAAATACTCCGCATCACCGCACAAGGACTCCCATTATTCAAAAAAGACTTGGATATTTGCTTTTATACGCAGCAACGTGTTTGCGAAGAGGACAAAGATAGTCTTTACCGTTTGACGGATAATTACTATCTCCACTCTGCCTGTGCTTTCATTGGAATTAACGCATCTGGCAAGACCTCGGTATTAAAGGTCATTAGCTTGGCCTTAAATATTGTGAAAAATGAGCCCATCAATCATGTGGAGGCAAAAAGCATTCTTGGCGGAGCGAAGAATGTTACAATCCGCACATATTTTTATGATAAGCGTAGCTACATCTGCTGCTTGGAAACTGTAATTGCGGCAAAGAAGTCGAAAACAGGGGAATATGTGTATTCGATTCTGTCTGAAAGCCTTTGGGAAAAACCGATTGCAACCGTTAAGTCGAAAAAGTATCTGACAGATTTTACAGGAATGAAGCCTGTAGAGCAGCGCAATAGCGATGAAGCATACCTTTCTGATGATGTCAGCTTTGTCATTGCACATAATAAAAAAGCGAATGATACAGTGGAAATATTCAGCCTGCTTTCCTATACGAATGTGAATGTGCTTCCATTTACCGAAGATATTCCATTGGAGGTAATTGCGCTTCTCGATCCGACCATTGAGAAATTGTGTTTTGAGCAGGCAGAGGGAAAAACATTTATCCACTTGAAGTTTAAGGATGAAGAAGAGATTATCCTGAATAATGCGGCAGACCTTGAGCAGTATCTGTCCTCTGGTACGATTAAGGGTATTATTACATTCTCGATGGTAAAGGAAGTTCTTCATTCAGGTGGTTATCTTCTGGTAGATGAAATAGAGAATCATTTCAACAAGGAAATTGTAACGACCTTAGTGCGCTTCTTTATGGACAGCCGACTGAACAAAAATGGCGGAACGCTTATTTTCACTACGCATTATCCGGAACTGCTGGACGAATATGACCGAAATGACGGAATTTGTATCGTTAGAAACCGTAATGGCATTACAGCAGAAAATCTGAGCTATATATTGAAACGTAATGATATTAAAAAGAGTGATGCTTACCAGAGCGGCTTCCTTGAGGGAACAACGCCAGCATATGAAGCGTATATGCGCTTGAAGAAAAGCCTGGCTGCTTCAATCAAATAAGGAGGCGGCAGAATGGAATTAGCAAAATACAAGGCGTGTATATGTGAAGGCTCTGCCGAAGAAGCTATTATCGACATACAGGTTGATAATGATCTTCTGATTTTCAACAGAGAAGAAATGTTGGAAGAACGTGTCATTCGTTGCAGAAGTGCTAAACGATTCGAGGAGCGATACTTACGGAAAGGATTCGATGAGCAGATTTCTGTGATACGGATTTTGGATTCTCGCAGAGAGGAATTTCGATTGAGTAAAGCATATGAGCAGAAAATTGACGTGGTAA